>CALVPQ010000010.1 GCA_944351415.1 uncultured Clostridia bacterium
TAAAAATGGCAGAAGCTTATGTTAGATCTAAGCCACACGTAAACGTTGGTACAATCGGTCACGTTGACCATGGTAAGACAACTCTTACAGCCGCAATCACTATGATTTATGGCACTCAAAAAATGAGATATGATGAAATTGATAAGGCTCCAGAAGAAAGAGCCCGTGGTATCACAATTAATACCGCACACGTAGAATATGAAACAGCAAAAAGACACTACGCACACGTAGACTGTCCGGGACACGCTGACTACGTTAAAAACATGATTACAGGTGCTGCTCAGATGGACGGAGCTATCCTTGTTGTTGCTGCAACAGATGGTCCTATGCCACAAACAAGAGAGCACATTCTTCTTGCAAGACAAGTAGGTGTTCCTTACATCGTTGTTTTCATGAACAAAACTGACCAGGTTGATGACCCTGAACTTCTTGAACTTGTTGAAATGGAAATCAGAGACCTTCTTACAGAATATGGTTTCCCTGGCGATAAGACACCTATTATCAAAGGTTCAGCTCTTAAAGCTCTTGAAGCTGCTCAAGCTGGCGACGTAAACAACCCAGCATGTGACTGCATCAGAGAACTTATGGACACTCTTGACAACTATATTCCTGAACCTGTCAGAGAAACTGACAAACCATTCTTAATGCCTGTAGAAGACGTATTCACAATCACTGGTCGTGGAACTGTTGCTACTGGTAGAGTAGAACGTGGTTCAGTTAAAATTGGAGACACTGTTGAAATCGTTGGTCTTGGTGCTTCAAGACAAACTGTTGTAACAGGTGTTGAAATGTTCCACAAAGCTCTTGATGCTGCTATCGCAGGTGATAATGCTGGTCTTCTTCTTCGTGGTATCACAAGAGACCAAGTTGAAAAAGGTCAAGTTCTTTGCAAACCAGGTTCAATTCACCCACACACTAAGTTCACAGCTCAAGTATACGTTCTTAAGAAAGAAGAGGGTGGACGTCACACTCCATTCTTCAATGGATACAGACCTCAATTCTTCTTCAGAACAACAGACGTTACTGGTGTTATCGAACTTGAAAAAGGTGTAGAAATGGTTATGCCTGGCGACCACGTTAATATGACAATCACTCTTATTAACCCAGTTGCTATCGAACAAGGACTTCGTTTCGCTATCCGTGAAGGTGGCAGAACAGTAGGTTCAGGTGTTGTTTCTTCAATTATTGAATAATTTAGAGATAATATCTAAAAACAGCGGATAACCGCAAAAGTATTATTAAGCAAATCAAAGCATGTATTATAGGCGAAAGTGCACATCGCAACGATACATGCTTTTTTTGTTATAATGATTTATTATTTATAAAATTATGTTTATATAATCAAATATAATTATTTATATCTTATTTCTTGACTTTATGTTTATAATATGTATAATTAAAGCTAGGGAGTATTTAAAGATGAGCGAAAAAACTAAGAAGATAATTTATTCTTCAATAGCACTTGGAATGATTGTAGTTTTATATGCTTTATTTGCAATAAAAACCTATGGGGGACTATCATTTTATGAAATTTTAAGTTTAGGTGTTGTTCCTTTTGAACCGGCAGAAGGTGCTTCTGGTATAGTATTTATGTTCACTTTAATGGAACTATTGTTAATGATTTTTATGCCACTTGTTGTTGTTTCTAATGTTTTATCGCTACTTTGTGACGTGGAAGTAATAAAATCTACAAATGCAAAGAAAATTATTAAACTTATAAATTTAATTTTTGTAATTCTTTTCTTTATTTTAGCTTTCACATATTTTGTATTTAATATTTTAATTTCAGTTATGGACGGCGGCGATTCAAACTATTTTGGAATGGTATTGCAACTTCTTGTTTCACTTGTAGTTTTGATATTTGCAATTCTTGCGTCAAAGAAGAATTCTCAATTTATATCTTTCAAAGCAAAAAGACTTATTTATGATAGTTTTGCAATTGCAATCAGTGTTATCCTAATGATTTTTATGTCTGTTGCTTACGTTGATGGTGCCTGTATCTACGATTACCTTGTTCTAGTAGGTCAACCTCTTGACCCTACTGAACCGGCAGTATTCATTATAACACTTATAGGTATACTATCACTTGTCCAAACAATTATGCTACCATTGACTATTTTGTCTGCTATCGTTATGTTATTATGTGATG
Organism: uncultured Clostridia bacterium; assembly: GCA_944351415.1. GTDB lineage: Bacteria > Bacillota > Clostridia > Christensenellales > UBA1242 > Caccovivens. The sequence continues at coordinate 2,150 of CALVPQ010000010.1, forward strand.
CTGGTGTTATAAAGTCAGCAAAAATCACTCGAGCATTTAAAGTGACTACAACAGTTTTTGCTTCAATATACTTTGTTGTATCATTCTTATGCTATAATTTGCTACTTTCTCTTTCAATGAATGAAAGAGAAGGCTTTGGTAACTTTGCATTATATTATTCTAGTATATTGCTAAATATAGCACTTGTAACGTTTATTGCAAGAACAAAGAAAATTGATGTTTTAATTAAGAATGGTGTTATCAAAGAAGATGATTGTGTAGTAAACAAGGAAACACAAATTATAACTAATAAAGAAGAGAAAGTAGAAGCTATTCAGGAGAAAAGCACTGAGAGCGAAGCTAAGATTGAAACAGAGGAAAATTAAAAATTTAGACCTACAAATGTAGGTCTTTTTAAATTTAATCTTATTTTTAATTTGACTTTTTTGCTAAATAGGGTATAATATCTTTATTAGGAGATTACTATGGAAAAATATCCAGAACTTAAGGGAACGGAAGGTCAATATTATTTTGTGGGTCAAGACGGCATCGAAAGTGAAATCTTTTTCTTTGCTGATAAGTATATTAATGGCTATGCTCTTGTTAAGAAGACTGAAGAAAGTGGTTATTGCTTTAGAAATATTAATGGAGAATTATCTGAAGAATATTTTGAAGCTCAACCTTACTATTGTGGAACAGCTCTAGTAAGAAAAAATGCAAAATCAGCCTATAATTTTTTAGATATTTATGGAAATGTAAGCGATGATTTCTATTCAGCGTCGCCATATAGTGAAGGCTATTCAACTGTTAAAAGAGAAAAAAACGGAAAGGAACTTTATAGAGATGTTTTTGGCAGGGTAACGGAAGAAAAAACCGAAGTAGGTGACTATGCTTATCAATATATGAGTGGAAAAATTAAAAAATATCAAATTCCAAGAAATTTGTTTTTTGACGAAGCATTTAGGCTTAATATTTTAGCAGAAGAAGTTCGCCGTAGCAAGGAAGAAAGAGCAGATAATACTCTATAATACAAAATAATTAAATTATTTTTATATAATTAAATATTATTTTCTTTTAAAATTATTCCTTTTTATGTTATACTTATAAATATAAAAAGGAATTTTTTATTATGAGTTTTTTCGGTGGTATTTTTAAAGCACTTGGCTTTGAAAGTGAAAGTAAAACAAAAAAAGCCAAACCTAAAACAAAGGCATCTTACAAATTAAATTCAAAGAAGGGTAATAGGGTAGATGATATTGATGGTGTTCCTGTCTATTATCCTGAAAGTTTTGAGCAAACTCGTGACTTTGTTGAATTTGTAAAACAAAACAAGGCAATTATAATTTCAACAGAAAATTGTGAGAGTGAACTTGCACTTCGTATATTAGACTATCTTAAAGGTTTCTGCCAAGGTGCTAATGCAAAATTTATAACACTAAATGCAAATAAATTATATTTAATTCTGCCGGAGGGAATGGAAATTGAAGAATAAAAGATTTATCTTGTCTATTTCTCTTGCCTGTGGAATTTTTGCATTTATTCTTATATTTGACCTTTTAAGCAAGCATTTTATCATACAAAAACTTGTGCTTCCGGGGCAAAGTATTGATGTTATACCTGGCTTTTTTAATTTTGTTTACGTCCAAAACACAGGGGCGGCATGGGGTGTGCTTGCAGGTAGACCGGTATTTCTTATAATATTTTCAATTATTATACTTGCGATTTATCTATACTTCTATGCTATAAGACTTAAAAAGCTAAGAAATAAAACATCAATAATTTTATCTATCAGTGTTGGACTTATAGCTGGTGGTTGTATAGGTAATTTAGTTGACCGTATATTTTTAGGGTATGTTCGTGATTTTATCAATTTACAATTCATGGATTTTCCAGTTTTTAATATTGCAGATATAGCCATAACAATAGGCGTGATAATTATGTTTGTATATTTCATCTTTGTCTATCCTAAAGAGGATAAAAAAGATGATGCAACATTAAAGCAGATAGAAAGTCTAAAAGATATGAGCGAGATTGAAAAATTAAATAAAGAAATAGCAGAAATTGATACTTATGATAAACCAAAAGATAATAATGATAATTCAACAAAAAATGCAGAAAGTTTACAAGAAAAAAAGGTGAAAACAGATAAAAAAGCTCAACCAACAGATAATTTAAAATCAGGTGATAAAGATGAAGGGTAGTTTTATAGTAGGAGAAGAAGAAAAATTAAAACGTCTTGATGTTGTTTTTAATGAGCATTTTAAAAAATACACCCGTTCTCATATTAAAACATTGATAGAAAGTGGAGAAATCCTTGTAAATGATAGACAGGTTAAAGCTGGCGAAAGGTTAAAAACAAATGATATTGTTTCCTACGATTTTCAGGAGGCAAAACCACTAGCTGTAAAGCCTGAAGATATTGATTTTGAAATAGTATACCAAGATAGTGATTTGCTTGTTGTAAATAAACCACAAGGACTTGTTGTTCACCCATGCCTGTCAACAAAAGATGGAACACTTGTTAATGGATTGTTATATCGCATAAAGGATTTAAGTGGAATTAATGGTGTTTTAAGACCGGGCATAGTCCATCGACTTGATAAAAACACTTCAGGACTTATGGTGGTAGCAAAGAATGATATGGCTCATGTTAGCTTGGCAAAACAAATAAAGGATAAAACTTGTCATCGCTGTTATATTGCCTTGTGCGAGGGGATATTTAAAGAGCAGTCTGGAAGAATAGAAACCATGATAGAGCGAAGTCGAACAGACCGAAAAAAAATGGCGGTTTCAACTCATGGCAAAGTTGCAATAACAAATTATAGGGTTTTAAAGGAGTATACAATTTCTAAAAAGTCACTTGTAGAATTTTCTCTTGAAACAGGAAGAACCCATCAAATTAGAGTGCATTGCAAGATGATAAATCATTCAATAATTGGCGATGATGTATATGGGCATGCCGAAAAGAAACTTAAAGGGCAACTGCTTCATTCATACAAGCTTAGTTTCATTCACCCACGCACAAATAAAGAAATGCTATTTGAAATTCCATTACCAGATTATTTTAGTGAATATTTAAGTCATCTAAGATAATTTTAAAATAATTGTTATTTAAAAAAATATAAATTGTATAAAAATTAAACAAATTTTTATATTTTTTATTAAAATTTTCTCTATTTTTATCTTTTTTTAATATTAAAATTAAAAAATAAAAAAGTCTATCAAAAAAAACGATAGACTTTTTATAATTGGATATTTATAAATATTATGCATCTGGAACTTGGAATTCTGTGATGCCAACATGTTTTTTCTTTCTTTCAATTTCGATAAGATTTGAAATAAGGTCACGCACTTTGTATGGATTTTTAATATGACGCATGTGGAAAATAGGGGCATGAGCATCATTACTTGCTATTTCTATTGTTCCTGTTCTAAATATTTTATCTGCAAATGAAACAAAAAGTGTCACATCATAGCATCTATAAACATTTATATCGTCAATTATAGCACTAAGAAAACCCTTATGTCTAAAGAATTTAACCCATTCGCCATCTTTTTTAACTATATAATATCTATAAAATGATATTGGTAGTCCAAAATGACGTTTTCTATCATGCCATATCACTTCGCAACTTTTATCAAATTTCATGGTAGCCTCCTTTGTAGGTGTTTAAATCAGCAGGGGAGTCATGCCTGATTTAAAATAAATATATAATTTAATTTTATTGAAATTCTGTGATTCCAATATGTCTTTTCTTTCTTTCAATTTCAATTAAACTTGAAAGAAGGTCTCTTACTTTGTATGGATTTGCTATATGACGCAGATGAAAGTTTGGAGAACTTTCATCGTTTGCAGCAATTTCAAGTGTTCCTGTTTTAAAAATCTTATCAGTTAATGATTGAAATAAAGTTACATCATAGCATCTGTATATATTAACTTCGTCAATAATAGAATTAAAGAACCCTTTGTGTCTGAAACTTTTAACCCATTCGCCCTCTTTTTTCACTATATAATAACGAGTAAATGATATTGGCAATCCAAAATGACGTTTTCTATCATGCCATATAATTTCACAATCTTTATCAAATTTCATATTTCCTCCGAATAAATCATCTAATATTATTGTAAATTAAAAACACCAAAAAGTAAAGAGTTTTTTTAAAATTAGTTTTTAATTTTTATAATAATAATTTATTGTTCTCTATTTTTAAATTCCTAAAAGCAAAAAACTTGGATATTTAGAAAAGTTTTGCCGGAAGCAAAACTTTTTAAAAAACTTATGTTTTTTGTGGCTTGCCTATAAGACAAGCCACCTAAATATCCAAGTTTTTTACTTTTTTAAGAAGTTTATTAAAATCAAATCTCTAAATAATATGCTTAGCTATAAAAAATAGCACAAAAAAATCAGAGAAAAATCTCTGATTTTATGTAATATGGTGTTTTAAGGAATATAACGTGATTAAATATCTATACTTTCAGCTTATTTGCAAGAGCCATTTCCACAACAGCCACAAAGGAGTAGAAGTATAACAAGAGTGCATAAATCCATTCCGCAGCCATTACCATTTCCGCAAAGGCTTTGAAGAAGTATAATCCAAATTAAGATTGAACAGCAGTCACAGCCACAGTTGCTGTTGAAACCCCCACCACAAGATGAGTTATTAAAAAAGTTCATTTGTTCCTCCTAAAAATTCTTATGTATTTTGAAAGATTTTCCTTTCACATTATCATACTACTAAAAAGCAGAAAAAAATGTGCATAAAATGTTTAATTTTTCTATTTTTCTTCGACAAAACAAGTGTTTTTTAGACAGCATAAACTCGACCTCTTATCACACAATAACAATATAAAAAATAGGAGTGCTTATGAAAAGATATTTTTAATATTTGTAAATGCTTTTATGTTCATATAAGCATAAGATAATATGTTAATATAGAGAAGTTCACCAAATAAACTATTATTTTTGTTATTCAATTCCTATAGGCCGTTTTTAAGAGTTTTTTTTAAGTAACAAATATAAAAAATTTATTCTAATTGCCTATTTTTGTTGACTTAATATAAAAAATAGTTTAAAATAGGGTGTTACTAAATTTATAAAATAATATGAGAGGTTACTATGACTAAATCTAAATCAAAAATTAAAGGAATTTTTAAAGGAGTTGCTCTTGGATTTGCCTTTGTTTTATGTAGTGCATTTTTCCCTGTAGATGCAGTAAAATCATTAGCAGCAAGCTGGTCTGGCACAAGTGAAACAGAAGCAAACTCACATAGAATTGAAGTTAATGGCGAAGCTGGAATTCAGAATAGTTCATCAACAGTGGTAAAGGGTGATAACTTCACAATTCCACAAGGTGAATATTATGCAGGCTCAACAGCACACGTTATAGGAACAACACCTTCTGGCGATATAACAACTTCTAAAGTTGAAATTATCTATAAAGGAACTAACGATGTTGTAAGAACTATAGAAAACCAAACAAGCTTCACAAATGTATCATTTGAAGCAAGCATGCTTGGAACTTATGTTATTCGCTATACTGTTGTTGATAATGAGATTGAATATTCTTATGATTATGAAGTTGAATGTGAAGCTGGCGAGGCAACATTTGAATTTTTAGATAACGAACCTAACATCATTCCTTCTGTGTATGATAAACAACTTGTTCAAAGCAGACTTGATGCTGGGCTTATGACGTCAAGCAATGTTGTTATTCCACTTCCAACTGTAAATGATGAAGATGGACAAGCTATTCTCACTTCAGCAGATTCTGAGTATTACACAATTGATAGAAGCAGTTATCCAACAGGGGAAGGAGACACTGAAAATAAAAATTGCTTTGTATATATTAGTCTTACAAGTGGCAATGATAGTATCACACTACATCAAGATGCTAAAACTGGCGAGTTCTATATTGCAGGAACAGACCTTTTAGAAAATGCTGAAGATGGAACAGAATTTAAAATAACATATTCATTCTATCAAGTTCGTTCAAACGGAAATGCAACTTTTATTGCATCAACAAGCACTACCTTCACAGTTGAAGATGAATATTATTATAACACAAGCGAAGAAGAAGAGGGAGATGCAGGCTACAGCCTTTCAACATCTTGGTCGACTTCAGTTCCTGATAGTGCAGTGGTTGGTGTTGAAGTAACTCTTCCATCAGTAACTGCAACAACAAGAACATCAAATTCTCCAGCAAATGAAGAAGTTGAAGTTTACTATAAAGTTGAAGTTATGAAGATGGACGAAGATAACAGATATACAATTCCTGCCAATGATGTTATCACAGAAGACTTTACATTTAAGGCTACTGAAGAAGGTTCATATAGAATCACTTACACAGTAACCGACTTCTATGGAAATACTGCAGACACATCAAACACAACATTCTATATCACTAATGTTAGAGATACTCAGCAAGCAAATGTATATCTTTATGATGCAGCTATGGCTGAGGCAGATAGAGTTGATGAAAATGGTGATTATATTGATGTGACCTATAAACTTAAAACTCAAACAATCGCTAGAAACATAGTTATGTATGCAATCGCTGGAAAAGATAACATGGTTGAAGCCGATGAAATCACTTTAAGACGTGAAATAAGAGATGCAAGCAGTGTTGTTAGATTTAATGTAACCGAACAAAAATATAATAACTATAACTTAATATTCGCTCCAGGACCAACAAGTTCAACATCTACTATGGACGATATTTATCTTCAAATTGTTCAAGATAACTATGACATCTATAGACAAATGATTTTAGATAACGAAGCTGATGATAATGCAGAAAACGACCTTTCACCAGCAGTTGCCGCTGATATTAAAACATGGCTTTTAGGACACAACTATTTAATTGTAACAACAACTTGGAATCAAGACCCAACAGGTGAGGTAATAGTTGATGGCGAGCCTGCAGAAAATGATGAAACAGCTATTGGTGAAATGATGGAAGCAGGTTTTGCTTATGTTAAACCTACATCATCAAATGGATATACTTTCTCAGCACAAAACTATACTTTCTACTATTATGCAAATGATGGTATGAATAATAATACTGAGAGAGCTCAGAACTACACTGTAAGACTTGCTGATGAAGTATCTGATGCATCAGTTCCATCACTTACTTTCTCAACTGACCTTCAATCTTCATACCTTCCAGGTGAAACAATTGAATTTTCTGTTGCATCAGCATCAGACACAGTTGACTCAAGAATTGAAACAGTAACTGCATATAGATTTCTTAATAGTGATGGTGAAACTGTAACAAATAGTGACACTACAAAAACATTAAGATATGTTATACCATCAAGTGCAAGCTATAATCAAAAAGATGCAAATAAATGGTATGTAACAAGTAGAGATGAAGCAACAGGATATGTAACATCAACAGGTTGGTTCTACGATAAATCAGCAAGTTCATATTCAATTAATCTTACAGATGCCCCAGAAGGTGCTGTAAGTGTTGAAATTTTTGCTTATGCAATAGATGATTATGGTAACATTGGTTTCTATAACAGAGTTATATCTATTTCAACTGCAGTTGACCAAGATATGCCAACACTTCAGTCAATAACAAATGCTCCAGACCCTATTAGAGAAAATCAAAGCTATGAAGCTCCAGACACTATTTCACTTCCACTTATTAAGTTTAGTGATGTAAATCCAGAGTTTATGCATGCCAAAGTATCTATTTATAAGATTGCTTCAGATGGCAGCAAGAGTATAGTTCAAAGCTCTAATATGCAAACTCGTGTTGATTCATATAGGGGAATGTATACAGTTGATGCTGGAAACTTCACTGCTTCAACACAAGGAACATATCAAGCTGTAGTAACTGTTCAAGATTCTGCTAATCACACAGTCACATTATATTTCACATATTATGTGGGTGGAGAAGGTTATGTTGAAGACCCAGAAATAGCAAATATCACAACAGAACCATTAGAAGTTTTGATTGACACTGAACTTTATCTTGAACCACCAACAATCTCAGTTTCTGACACTGAAAATTATGGTTATATTGGTCTTGACAGTAATGATGACTCATTCACTTCAACTTACTATACAACAACAATAAGTTCATCAAGTCACAGCAATTATAAACTTGACCAATATTATTTCACAGGTGAAGCTGCAGGTGTATATAAACTTCAATACCATGTTTTCTTAATGAGATATAGACTTGATGCACTTCTTCCTGGTGGTGCAACTGATGAAAATGCTGGTATCTACTTAGACGAAGCTGGAAAACTTAAATATAAAGAAGCAACATCAACAGGAACATCATATTATGTTCTTTTTGAAGAAGTTTATGATGAAGATGGAGAAGAGAACAATACTAATGTTATAGACTATACAGTAACTTTAAATACAGACATCTATGGAAATGGAACAACCCTAGCTGACCTTGGTGTTTATAACAGTATCGAGGCACTTCTTGAAGCTTACTCAGTTAATACGTTTGCTTTCACTAGCCTACCACAAACAATCACAGTAAGCGACATCGAAATTGAAGTTTCTATTGATGATGAGGTTTATGAAAAGACCCAATATCCAAATATTCCAGAAGATGATGCTGAAATAGTAAGACTTCCTATCGTTAAACCACAACCACAAATTAAAGGTGAAGGTGAAGTTAACTATGAAGATTCTTATGTGAGTATAACCTGCCTTTCAGGTTCTTCACAAACAACTATTGCAAGAATCAGTCTTGAAGATTGGGAAGAGGCTGTTAATGAATCTAATTCTAACGACTTAGAGGTTGTAGGTGAATCAATCTTCTTAAAACTTGCAAGAAATGGTGAATATAGAATAAGATATTCAATTCAAGGTATGAATCACTTAGGGCAGAATGTTGGCGACCCAGAAGTTATAGAATACACAATTTCAAATGGTGACGTAACAGACCCTGAAATTACTTTTGAAGATAACTTTATAAATGATACCTATAACTTAGGCGATACACTTATTCTAAATATGGCAGGACTTCAAGTTAGTGATAATGTAACAACTGACACAGATTATCTTTTAAGCACTATGTCTATTTCTCTGGCAACTCCAGATGGAACTACTGTTCCTCTTAACGATGAAGGCGACGGAGATGTAATTTCTTATGAATATACACTAAACGTGGCAGGTGATTATACTTTAACAGTAACTGTAAAAGATGAAGCTGGTAATGATGTATCAAGGTCAGTTTCATTCACAGTTTCAACTAACGAAACAGAGCCTGTATCTGTTCAAGAAGTTCTTGGTGGAGTTCTTATAGGACTTTCAGTTGCAGTTCTTGCTGGTGTTGTAATCTACTTCGTTGTATCAAAAGTTAAACTTGATAAAAAAGAAAAAGGTTATAAAGTAGACAGTAAGAATGATAAAAATAAAGAATAATAAAAATGCAAGGTTTATACCTTGCTTTTTATTTTTATATTTAATAACCTTATTTTTAATGCTATATTATTTTATTATTTTTAATACTATTTTTTTGAACTAAGGTTTAAAATAATAATTAATAATAACTAAGAATAAATATTTTTTTATAGAAAAATAGCACATATATTTTACTTTTATTATTTTATAATTATAATTTTTACTTGACAAAATTATCTACTTATGATATATTATTAAACGTATCCGTATGCATAAGGTATATAAGTCTTAAATTCGTTTTAAGCACCTGACATTTCGCAACGAGATTGGTTAGAGGAGGTAAGATATGTTTGCAGTAGTTCAAAGTGGCGGAAAGCAATATAAGGTAAGCGAAAACGACATTATTAGTGTTGAAAAACTTAATAATGCAGTTGGCGATAAAGTTACTCTTGATGTATTGCTTGTAAGCGATAATGGAACTGTAGTTGCTGGCAATCCTTTTGTTAAAGGTGCTGTATGCGAAGCTGAAGTTGTTGCTCATGGTAAGGGCGATAAAATAGTAGTTTTTAAATACAAACCTAAGAAAAACGAAAGAAAAAAGCAAGGTCACAGACAACCATTCACTCAATTAAAGATATTGTCAATAAAAAAATAGGTATAAAATGACAAATATAACATTCTTTAAAAAGAATAAAATAATTATTGGTTTTGAAGTAAGTGGTCATACAGGAAAAGCTGACTACGGCGAAGACCTGCTTTGCTGTCAAATTTCAACTGTTGCTCAACTTGCTGTAGTTGGGGTGGAACAATTGAAGTTAAATGCCTTTAGGATTATTCAAGATGGTTATTTAAAACTTATGCTAAACGAAAATGATGCACTTGAACCAAAAATTCAGTTTTTATTTGATACTTGTTTAAATTCTTTTAAATCAATAATTATAGATGAAAAAAAATATGCAAAATTGGAGGTAAAAAATGTTTAAGTTTAATGCTCAACTTTTTGCTCATAAGAAGGGTGGTGGTAGCACCAAAAATGGTCGTGACTCTCAAAGCAAACGTCTAGGAGTTAAGGCATACTCAGGCGAAGCTGTTACTGCTGGCTCTATTATTGTAAGACAAAGGGGAACAAAAATCTATCCAGGTCAAAATGTTGGCATGGGTAAAGATTATACACTTTATGCACTTTGTGATGGTGTTGTAAAGTTTGGACAAAGCAATGCTAAAAAAATTGTTTCAGTTGTTGCAGAGTAAAAGGTTATAAAAAAAAGATGTCAATTATAAGACATCTTTTTTTATTATAATATATTTTGTCATTTTTTGTAGGGTAAATGCATAGTTTTATCTTGTGGAAAGTTCATTTATAGAATTAAGATGTAAAGAGATTGTTAACGTTCTTGATGGTAGACGTCTTGGACATATAATTGATATGGTGTTTGATTTGAGCTCTGCTAGAGTTTTAGGTTTTGTTGTGCCTGGTGAAAAAACGGGCTGGAATTTATTTAAAAATTCAAACCAACTTTTTATTCCTTATGGTTGTGTTGTAAGAATAGGTGAGGATACGATTTTAGTGGAACTTCCAGCACAAGGAGTCCCAACAAATCCTTATGTATTATCTCAGAACAATGAAAAAAACAGATAATAATTTAAAATTAAATTAAAAACTAAATAAAATAAAAAAAATAGGCTTTAAAAGCCTATTTTTTATTTAAAAAATTATTTTTTCACATTTTTGTAAACTATAAGCTATTTAAAAAATTTCTATAGTCCTCAGCATTTTGAAAGTTCTTAAAAACAGAAGCATAGCGGACGGCAGCTACAATATCTAAATCTTTTAATATTTTAAGCACAACCTCTCCAAGTGAACTTGCCTTAATTTCTTGCATCATTTTATTTTGAATATTTTTCTCTATATCGCTAACAATAGCATCAATTTGTTCTTCACTTATTGGACGTTTTGCAGTTGCAAGAACAATGCTATTTTTAAGTTTTTTTGCATCATAAGATTGCCTTGAACCATCTCTTTTAACAATAGAGAAAGGTATTTTTTCAACATATTCATAAGTTGTAAATCTTCTTCCACAGCTATTACATTCACGTCTACGTCTAATACTTTCATCACTATTTCTTGAGTCTAAAACCTTATTATCTTCGCTACCACAATAAATGCATTTCATAATCAAATCTCCTTATATATATTTTAGCATATTTTTATTGCCTTTCAAACAAAAATTATCTTTTTACAAAAAATGTCATATAAAGAAAAAAAATGTATTAATAGATTAAAAGTATTTTTGATAATTATAACATAAATTTTTTAAAAAATATTGAATTTTATGTCTATAAAAACTTAATTTAACATAATTTAATTATATGCAAAGATTAAGTGAGTGCAAAGAGCAAAAGTTTTATTCCATAATAAAAATTGATAATGTGCAGTCTGAAAAAATCAGACGTCGTTTATATGATTTAGGTTTTCTTTCAGGACAAAGGATAAGGGTTGTTTATAAATCACTTTTAAAAAAAGCATATATGATAGAAATTAGGGGATACACACTTTCATTGCGAAATACTATAGTAAATGCAATCATGGTTGAATAAAAGGAACTTTTATGATTCAAGTAAACTTAGTAGGCAACCCAAACACAGGGAAAACAACACTCTTTAATTCTTTAACTCATTCAGAGGAGCATGTAGGCAATTGGCATGGTGTGACGGTTGAAGAAAAGGCAAAACTCTATAAATATAAAGATAACGACATAAACATAGTAGACCTTCCAGGTATTTATTCTCTTTCACCGCTTAGTTACGAAGAAAGGGTTGCCACCGATTATATAATAAAACATAAAAATCAAATAGTTGTAAATATATGTGATGCTAGCAATCTTCAACGTAATTTATATTTAACAATTGGGCTTATGGAGCTTGGCTGTCCAATAATTCTAGTGGTCAATCAAATAGATAAACGCAAGATATGCAAGATTGATTTTAATGGATTATCAAAAGAACTTGGCATAGATATTGTTTATCTTAATGCTAGTGATAAAAAAACTTTGATAAATTTAAATAATTGTATTTTAGAGTTAGATAAAAAATTAAAAGGAGGTTATAAGCCTGAATATAAATTAAAATATATAAACGTTTTTTTAGAAAAATATAACAATATATTAACGATTTTTGATGAAAAAATAGCAGAAAAATCACAAAATAATTATAAATTTTCAGAATTTTTAAAAATTAAGATTTTAGAAAATGATGAGAATATCAAAAATGAATTAAATATAAAAACAGAATATTCAGCCATAGAAGAGATTGCAACTTATAGATATGATTATATTGATAATTTAATGGAAAAATATTCCACAAAGAAAAATCATGTCTATGGACAAAGTAAGCTTGACAAAATTTTCTTAAACAAGTTTTTAGCACTTCCAATATTTTTAGTATTTTTGGCACTTTCTTTCTATCTTACCTTTTTCTCAATAGGTTCATACTTAAGTGATTGGCTTAGTTATCTGCTTGATAAATTTATTTCAACACCTCTTTTAAATTTCTTAATAGCAAATTTGGGAGAAAATTCAGCTGTTGTAAGTTTGGTGGAAGATGCACTGATTGGTGGGGTAGGCTCTATTCTTACGTTTTTACCACAAGTGGCACTTTTATTTTTCTTTCTATCTCTTCTTGAAGATAGTGGTTATCTTTCACGTGTAGCTTTTGTTTTTGAAGATGTGCTTAGCAAAGTTGGGCTATCTGGGAAAAGCGTTTATACACTTTTGATGGGTTTTGGCTGTTCTACTACTGCTGTATTAACAGCTAGAAACATGGAAGATAAAAATTCAAAGATAAAAACAGGATTATTAACGCCATACATGAGTTGCTCAGCAAAATTTCCTATTTATGCAGTGCTTGGCGGGGCTTTTTTTGGTGCGAATAATATTTTTGTGATTATAGGTCTTTATATTCTTGGTGTAGTGATTGCAATATTGCTATCTTATATACTTGAGAAAACACTTTTAAAGAGTAAAGAACAATCATTTATTCTTGAGTTTCCACCATATAGAATGATGAGTTTAAAAAGAACCTCGGCTCTCCTTTGGCAAAATGTTAAGCAATTTATCACACGTGTTGCAACACTTATTCTTGCAATGAATATTGTTGTGTGGCTATTGTCGAATTTTACAATAGGTTTTCACTTTATAGGTAACGGAAATGGAGTGAGTATCCTTGAAATGCTTGGAAAACTTCTTTCTCCTATCTTTATTCCACTAGGTTTTAATAGTTGGGGGCTTATTTCTGCTCTTATTGCAGGGCTTGTTGCTAAGGAAGTTATTGTGTCATCTATAGCGATGTTTAATGGAGTGGAAGAAAACTCAATCAGCTCTATTCAGTCATCTGTTATCTTATCAACTTCAGCGGTTTATTTTGCAAGCAAAAGTTCCGTGCTATCATTTTTAGTTTTCTGTTTATTATATTTTCCATGTATTGCAACAACATCAGTTTTAATAAAAGAAATAGGGAAGAAGTGGACTTTTATAGGCGTTTTGCTTGAATTTATAATTGCATATTTAACAGCCTTTGTTATATACACTATTGCTAGAGTTTTTGAGGTTTATGGATTTATAAAAACTCTTTTGATATTCCTAACTATCCTTGTTATTATAACTGCAATTGTTTATATTATAAAAAGAATAAAAAAGAAAAAATTATGTGCATATAGTGATATTTGTAAAAAGAAATGTAAATTAAAATAAAAAAATATATTTTAGGATTTTATAGTCCGTCTAGAGTTGTGAGCGGAAATAAACCCAAGAGCTAAAGCCCTTGGGTTTTAAAAGGAAGCATAGCCTCCTTTTGCAAGCCGTATAGGCTTGCCTTTCCGCTCACAATCCTAGACGGGAAAAAATTAATACTCTTAAATTAAGAAAGAAAAAAGATATTTTAAACTGAAAATTTTATTTTTCACAAAAAAACATTAATATGAATAAATAAGAATATGGAAAAACAAAAAGATAATACAAAATATAGAATAATATGTGTCAAAGCACCTAAATGGTTAAGCTTTTTTCTAAAGAAATTCTTTAAATCAAAGAAGGCATAAATAAAAAATTGGGTTAAAACTAAGTTTAAAACTTTACATATTTATCCTAGCAATTTATCAAGTTTATACTAATATTTTATATCATTTATTATCAATACAAAATGATATACTTTTTTTATTCACAAAAAAAGTTAATTATGATATAATGAAGATGAGGTTTTTATGATTTACACAAAAGGTAAAAATTTTATTGAAATTGAATCTAAAAGTCAATTTAATGTAGAGCATATTTTAGAATGTGGACAAGTTTTTTGTTATGAAAAGCAAGAGGATAAGTATATTGTATTTCCAGAAGATAAGTATGCCGAGATTGTAGAAGAGAATGGCAAAACTAGGATATATACAAAAGATATTGATTATTTCATAAATTGGTTCGACCTAAACACTGACTATAGCAAAATAAAAGCAGAGCTTGAAAAACATGCTATTATGCATGAGCCTATTAAATTTGGCTATGGAATTAGAATTTTAAAACAAAATCCCTTTGAAACTCTTATTTCATTTATTATTTCAGCCAATAATAATATAAAAAGAATAAAACTTATTTTAAATAATATAAGAAACTCTATTGGCGATATTGGTGAAAGAAAAGCATATAAGACTTTTCCAAGTTTTGATAAATTACTTGACTGCAGTCAAGATTTTTTCAAAACTATGGGGGCAGGGTATAGAGCTGAATATCTTTATAAAGTTTTACGGCAGATAAATCCTAGACAGCTAGAAGAGCTAAAAAGTTTAAATACACAAAAATTAAGAGAGGCTCTTATTTCACTTAGTGGTGTTGGTCCAAAAGTGGCAGACTGCGTTTTGCTTTTTGGTTTCAATCGTTTTGATGTTTTTCCAGTTGATACTTGGATTGTGCAGATGTATAATAAATATTATTCACCACTTGGCAACAGAGAAAAAATATCACATAATCTTGTGGAAGAGTTCAAAAATTTATCAGGTTATGCACAACAATATCTGTTTTACTATCAACGTTCATTTATAGGAAAGGGATAAATTATAAAAAATCGGAAAAATTTTCTTTAAAAAAGTATTTTCTTGTGATATTTTATTAAAAAATAGTTAATTTATATAAATTTTAAAAATAATGGTATTTACATAAATTTGATGTTGTGATATAATATGATTGGAGGGAAACATGAATTCATTATTATTATTTGGAGCAGCTGAAATAACGCTCGTATCAATTTTCGGAGTAATATTTTTAGTTTTTCTTATATATTATTGCATAGTTCCACTCAAAAGTTGGTTTACAGCGCTATTTGCAGGGTGCTACATTCCAAGTTATAGATTAATAAGTCTAAAGAGCAGAAAACTTAATGTTAAAGACATAGTTTCGGCATACATTATGGCAAAACAAGCCAAAAAAGATATTTCTCTCAATGAAATTGAGACCCTAGTGTCTTCAGGTGGGAATATTATCAATGTTATAAAAGCAATGAAAATGGCAGAGGAGGCTTCAATCAAACTTGATTATAATCTAGCCTGTGCCATAGAACTTACCTCAGGTGATGTTTTTAATCTTGTTCATGATGCAATTGTTTCTAAAGTTGTTGAAGTAAAAGATATAAGGGCATTTACTCAAGATGATATAGAAATAATTGTAAATGCTAAATTTTCAGTAAAGGTAAATATAAATAAATATTTAAACAGTCTTGGGCTTGAAGATTTAAAGAATAATGTTAGTGCATGGATAATGGAAAATATTTCTAAAACAAAAGACCATAGAACACTTCTTGCAGAGCCTAATCAAAGTTTACTTTCAAATTTAGATTTAAGAGTAATCACTCAAAAATCAATGTTTGAAATGTTTGATATAAATATTTCATCTGTGGAAATGGGCAGGAATCTTAATGCGGAGAGCGAATTAAGACAGGCAGAAAAGGATAAGATTTATGCATCAATTGAAGCTGAAAAACTGAAAAATAGAGAAGAAATTAAAGAAATTCAGATGCGCGCAAAAACTGAAGAGATGAAATCAGTTGTTCTTCAAGCAGAAGCTGAAGTTCCACAAGCTATTTCACAAGCCATAAAGGAAGGTAGATTCTCAGTTATGGACTACTATAAGTTGATGAATTTGCAAGCCGACACCGCCCTTAGACGTGCAATAATCAGCGATAGTAAAAAACAAGATGACGACGGAGATTTATACTAATGAGTATGCCGGTGATAATTAGTTTAATTTGTGGCGGTGTGCTTATTGTTTTAACAATAGCAGTTGTATGCATTAGAATGGCAAATAAAAAACGTTTTAATAAGCTTCAAGAAAATTTAAAAAAATATAAGGAAGAAAACGAACAACTTGATAAAGAAAACAAGGTGATATTATCAAAAGAGCCAGAACCAGATAAACCTTTGCCAGTATCTGATGAAAAAGTTGCTGAAAGTAAACAAGAACAGCAAGAAAGTTATGTTGAAAAAGAAAATAAACAAGGGCCAATAGTTGAAGATTATATTTCATCAAACACAATTCAATTCAGACCAACAAAAGAACAAGCAGTTCATACATTTCGAGATAGAGAAGCGGTTAATTTTAGCAATAAAAATTTAAACGACAATTATACTTCTGAATATGAAAGAAGAAATTCAAATTCCTACAGAAAAGAGCAAAGTGATGATTTTGAAGATTTTTTAGACAAGCATGCATATTCAAGAAGAATTTTAAATAAAGATATACTTTCAAAAATCAGACAACTTCCGCCTGAGATTAAAGCTGTTATTTTAAGCAACGTATTCAATAAATATGATGATTAATTAGAGTGGTTATTGCCACTCTTTTTTTTAATATATATTTGTATTAAAGCATATCTTAAAATGGAGAGCTTATGTTTAATTTTTTTGATGAAATAAAAAATAAAGTAACAAATTTTGACCACAATTTGCTCAATGACTATAATATTGTCAATTTATCAGGGAAATTATTATATGTTGAAGGGCATCAGGGTGTAACTGTTTTGAGCAATGAAACTGTTGCCTTTAAGATAAAAAAAGGAAGAGTGGTTGTTGAAGGGGAAAACTTTATTTTAAATGAACTAACCTGCAATACACTTCTTTTACAAGGCAAAATAAATAAAGTGGAGATATTTTGATGTTTAAAAATAGAACAACAATAAAAGTTAGTGGTCTAAATCAAGAACGTGCATTAAATAATATTTCAAAAAAAGTTAAGATATTCAAATTTAAGAGGGAAGATGAAAAACATAGCCAATTTGAAGTAGAATTTAAACACACAAAGCAGGTTAAAAAATTAATAGAAGAACAAGGGCTTGAAATTGTTTCTATATCTCATTCAGGTTATTTTTATAAACTAAAAAAAGCTTTTTTAAGATATGGTATAATTGCAGGAATAATTATATCAATTATTTTTTATATAGTGCAGTTCAATTTAATTTTAAAAATAGATGTGCGGGGTGGAGAGAGTGTTGAGTGTCAAGAGATAAAAAATTTTGTTAAAGAAAATATGAATAGCAATTTTAAAAGCAGTATTTCCACAGAAAATTTAGAAATTATGATAAAAAATAACTTTGATTATGTAAGTTCGGTAAGTGTTGCAATTATCGGGCAAAGTTTGCTTATAAATCTCAATCCAGCAGTTCTGCCAGAAGAAATGGAAGATGATTTTCAACCCTTAGTCAGCGGATATGATGGAATGATAACAAAAATAAATTTAATTCAAGGCACTTTAAATGTCAATGAAGGTGATATTGTGCAGAAAGGGGATATTTTAGTTTTGCCTTATACAACTGATGCAGAAGGGAAACTTTACCAAGTTCAGCCCAAGGCAGAGATTTATGCTGATGTGTGGCTAACAGCTTCATCTTCGCATTATGATTATAAAATAGTAAGTTTAAGAACAGGAAATTTTGTCACAGATATAGAGGTATTACTTGGTGATTTGGTTATATACACAAACAACCATGATTTAATTTTTGAAGAGTATGAAGTTGAAAGCCACAGCAAACCACTAACAAAAAATTTACTTTTACCACTCACTTTAAGAAAAACAATATACTTTGAAATAGAAACAGAAGAGATAATTTCTAACTTTGATGTTGAAAAACCTCGAATAATTGAAGAAGCACGTCAAAAAGCCTTGATTTTTTTGGAAGAAAATGACATAATAATACAGGAAAGTTATTTTATAAATGAAGGAGCTGGTTGCCATATAGTTAACTATACGATAACCATAAATAAAAACATAGGAGAGTAAACGTGCAAATCAATTTTGAAAAAGTAAATTTATGTAGTCGAAAATTAATAACAAAAATATATCAAACAGCAATGATAGAAACTCAAAATAATCTTGATGGAAGTGTTGTAACAGTCACTTTTGCAGATGAAAAAAGAATTAAAGAACTTAATGAGCAGTATAGAAAGGTTAACAGAGCAACTGATGTGCTTTCTTTTCCAATGCTAGATATTGTCTATCCCCACAAACTTAATGAGTATGAAAATGAAAAGTCACCAGATAATACATTATATCTTGGAGATGTTGTGATTTGCCCTAAAATTGCGAAAAAACAAGCAAAAGAGTATGGACATAGCAAAAAGAGAGAGATTGGCTTTCTTGCACTTCATGGACTTTTACATCTGCTTGGCTACGACCATATTGAAAAAGAAGATGAAAAAATTATGAATGAAACCGCCGAAGAAATACTTAGCAAACTTAAAATAAAGCGAGCTAAAAATGTTTAGGGCAGGTTATGTTGCACTTGTTGGGTTGCCAAATGCAGGTAAAAGTTCTCTTATCAATGCACTTGTTGGTCAGAAAGTGGCAATAATTTCTTCTAAACCCCAGACGACTCGCGATAATATTCTTGGTATTCTTACAGATAAAAACTATCAAATAGTTTTTGTTGATACCCCAGGTATTCATCATAGTAAAAATGCACTAGACAGGGCAATGACAAAAAATGTAAGGTCGGCAGTAAGCGGAGTTGACCTTGTTCTATATTTAATTGATGGGGGAAAAGAGCCAAGCGAAGAAGAAAAAGAGTATATAGCTCATCTTGAAGTGCCATATCTTATAGTCAAAACAAAAATTGATTTAAAAAATTTAAAAACATTCGATGCCGATATAGAAGTTTCTTCGCTAACAGGAGAAAATATTGATGTTCTTAAAGAAAAGATTATAAGCTATCTTCCAGAGTATAAAGATAAACATTATATCTATGATGAAGATATGTATACAGACAAGAGTGTTAAGTTTTTAATAGCCGAAGAGATAAGAGAAAAGGCACTAAATATTCTGCATCAAGAAGTGCCACACGGTGTGGCTGTTGAAATTATAAGGTTTCAAGAAAAAGATGAAATATGCTATATAGATGCCGACCTTGTTTGTGAAAATGATAGACATAAGGGTATGATAATTGGCAAAGGTGGGCAAACACTAAAAAAAATAGGTTCTTATGCTCGAGAATATGCCGAAGAATTATTGCAAAAAAAAGTTATGCTTAAAATTTTTGTTCGTGTTGAAAAAGATTGGAGAGATAGACCAGATAAAGTTAAAAGCTTAGGTTATTAAGAAAATTTTTATTAAAAATACACATAACTTATGTGTATTTTTTTAATAAGAGAAGTTTTCTTTTGCTTTCAAACTAGCAACTATTTTTAAAGTGGGGCGATATAACTATATCAGAATATTATTGTAAAAATTTTTTACTTTAAACATCTAAAAATTTCACACCAGTCTAACTTCTTCTTCAAGTTTAATATTAAATTTTTTATAAACTTTTGTTTTTATAATAAAAATAAGTTCTAATATATCATTTATGTTCGCATTACCTAAGTTAATTATAAAATTCCCATGTTTTTCAGAAATTTTTGCATCTCCAATTTGCAATCCCTTAAGCCCACACTCTTCAATCAGTTTACCAGCTGAAACAAGGGGAGGATTTTTAAATATACTGCCAGAGCTTAATTCTTTTGGCTGCTTTTCCTGCCTTAAATATAAATATTTATAAAAGTCCTTTTCTATCTCACTTTTATCCTTTTTAGGTAATATAAATTTTGCAGATAATAATAAACAGTTTTTCAGCCCACTATCTCTGTAATTTAGATTTATTTTTTCTTTTTTTATATTTTTGATTTTTCCATTTTTAAAAATTTTAACAGATATAAGATAGTCAAAGATTGAACTGCCAAAAGCAGAAGCATTCATTATTATAGCACCGCCTAAATTACCAGGTATTCCAGCCAATTTTTCAAAGCCAGAAAGTCCGCTATTTTTAGTAAAATTATAGGCTATGGAAAGCATGGTTGAACAATTAGCGGTTAAAATATTATTTTTTAAGGTTATTTTGGAGCAAACTTTTTTAGTGCAAATAACTGTTACATCTCTTGCCTTTTCCGTAAAAATTATATTGCTCCCATTCCCAATAACAATAAAATTAATATTGTTAATTGTAAGGTAATTATATATACCAATCAATTCTTCTTCATTTTTAGGATAATACACGATTTTAATATTTGCATCAGCTTTCATAGTTGTAAGTTCTTTTGCATTTAAATTCTCTTTATATTCTATATCAAAAACATTAAAATTTTGAACCATATTATTTTTTATGAATTTAAAATTAAGTTGTGAGTGGAATATTTGTTATAAAATGCATATAAAAAACTATGTTAGAAACAATTAAAACCGCTTATTTAATTGGGGTGGGTGGTATAAGTATGTCTGCTATTGCTCGCTTTTTGCAGGCAAGTGGCATAGAAGTGCTTGGTAGCGACATAACTTATAATAATGAGATAAAAGAATTATTAAAAGATAATATTATAAAATTTAAGTTAAAATCATCAAAAGAATTTGTCAAAAGATGTGATATTGTTATTTATACTTCTGCAATAAGCAAAAATAATAGCGATATTCTTTATGCAAAAAAGCTTAAAAAACCAATCTTTTCAAGAGCAGAAATACTTGGCAAGCTTACAAAAGATAAAAGGAATATATCAATTGCTGGAACACACGGAAAAACAACCACAACAGGGCTTATTTCTTCTGTTCTTCTTTCAAGCGGGCTTGAACCTAACATACATATTGGCGGTATTTTAAAGAACATAAATTCAAATGTGCATATTTCTAAAAGCGACTTATTTATCACAGAAGCATGTGAATATAAGGATAGTTTTTTGTCTTTTAAAAATTATATATCAGTTGTGCTAAATATAAAGCCTGACCACTTAGATTATTTTAAAACCATAGAAAATGAGTTTTCTTCTTTTCAAAAGTTTGTTGATAATACTGTGGAAAATGGTTATGTTATTCTTAATAATGATGATAAATTGGCACAAAAATTAAAGATTAAATGCAATAAAATCACTTATGCTATTGAAAATGATGCCGATTTAAAGGCTTGCCATATTTCAATCTCAGATAATGGGCATATTTCTTTTGATGTATATTATAAAGGGAAAAAACAGGGAAGAATAAAACTTCCATGCCTTGGACTTCATAATGTATACAATGCTCTTGCCTGTTTTGGAGTAGGGCTTGCCCTTGGCATTTCTTTTAGTTTAATAAAAAAGGGGATACGTTCTTTCAAAGGTATTTCACGTAGATTTGAAATTATAAAGAAAAATAAAAAAAAGATGATAGTGCATGACTATGCACATCACCCTGATGAAATAAAAGCTGTTTTAAACTTATGTCGTTTTTTAAAGTATAAGAAAATTATTGCTATTTTTCAACCACACACATATTCACGAACTCGCGACCTTTACCAGCAATTTCTCAGTTGTTTTGCACCAGCAGATGAAGTGTGGCTTTTACCAATCTATCCTGCACGAGAAAAGCCGATAAAGGGTGTAAGTTCATATAATTTAGCAAAAGCGTTATCAAAAGATGGAAAAAATGCTAAATATTTTAGTAATTTTGAAAAATGTAAGCAAGCCATAAAGGATTATAAAGAAAATGGTGTGTTATTCGCTATTTTAGGGGCTGGCGATATTGAAAAACTTGCTTATTCATTTCAATAGTGTTTATTGTTTATCAATATTTTATATATTATTTCTATACATTCTTCTTCGTCTTATAAATTTTGAAAGTGGTATTGAAATAATCACGAGGGCGGCAATAACACAAATTGATATAATAACAACTTTACCTATAGTTGTGTCTATAAATGCTTTTTTGAAGAACCTAACGTCAATTTCAATATCTTCTTCAATGTTGCTTATAGTAAATTGATTATTGCTAGTCTCTATCTTAACGTCGTTCACAAACACTTCAACATCATAATTTTCAAAATCAGTGTTGATAGTAAATAATCTATTATCACCATATTCTGCACTAGTTCTATCTTGCAAACTTGTGATAGTTCCATTTCCTTCTATATTTATAGATATATTAAATTTAATTTTATCAAATTCGGCATAAATTTCATGATTACTATCAATATTATCAAAGGAATAGGTATAAGAAGTAATGTCATCTTGATTTTCACTGAATAGTGCAACATTATCTATAAGTATATTTTTAATTGTATAACCTGTGTTTGCAGTTATTTGATAATCACCATTTTCACCATACTCATAAGTTGAAGCTCCAGAAGGTGAGATTTGCCCATTACCGTTTGTTG
Organism: uncultured Clostridia bacterium; assembly: GCA_944351415.1. Taxonomy (GTDB): domain Bacteria; phylum Bacillota; class Clostridia; order Christensenellales; family UBA1242; genus Caccovivens. The sequence goes on from CALVPQ010000010.1 coordinate 25,180, forward strand.
AAGCATTAATAATATATTTATATATTTCAAATTCGGCATAAATTGTGTGGTTTTGTGTGATATTTTCAAATAAATAACCATCGCTATTAAATTTTTGCATATCATCTTCACTTAATGCCACTCCGTCAACTTCAACTTTTGTAAGATAGTATCCTGCGTTTGCAGTTGCGGTAAAAAGTTTAGAAGAACCATAGTCAAGCACAATATTTCCACTTGGAGAAAGTGTGCCATGGCCATTTGTGGAAGCTATTATTGTAAGAGTATCTAAAGCAAAGTCCACATATATTTGATAATTTTCAATATCAGTGATAAAGTTTAATGTTATATATCCATTATTGATAATGTTTGCAAGTTCATCATCATTAACATTACGTCCATTAATTGTTATAGCTTTTATATGAGCATAATCGTTTGCAGTAAGAATAAAGGTTTCGCTCTGTCCATAAGTGAAGGTTAATTCACCACTTGGAGTAACATTTCCGTATTGGCTACAGCTAATGTTAACAACATAATTATTTATTTCAAATTCAACATAAATTGTGTGATTTTGTGTGACATTTTCAAATGTATAACCCTCTGCAACCGCCACGTCAAACTCGTCACCTGTAAGCGAAGTTCCGTCAATTTCAATTAAACTTACGTGATAACCTTGTTCTGCTTCAATAGTGTAAAGTTGTGATTGACCATATTTGATTTCAACTTCGCCACTAGGAGAGATATTTCCATTTTCACCATAAGTTGCATAAATTAAGAAGGTTGAAACTTCATATTTAGCATAAGCATAAATATTTTCTGCCGGCATAGTTTCAAAGTCAAAAGGAATTGTATATTCTTGGTTTTGATACCAGCCAAGAAAATCATAGCCTGTTATAGTTGGGGCAGTGATATAGTTAATGTAATCCATATAGTAATAGTCTTGTGTTATAGTTTGTTGCCCTGGAATAATAAAGTAAAGATGATATACGGTTGTGTCTTTTAAATAAACTATATTTCCATCTGAAATAAAATTATATCCATCGCCATGCAAGTGTTCGGTATTTATTGTAGATGAATTGTCAAGGGTAAAGATAGGGTGAGATTCATCTAAATATGCTCTATAATTATAGAAATTTATATTCAACACAAGGCTATCATATAAGCCGTTAATCATATTTATCTTAAAACTACTATTGCTGTTATCTATATAATATTCAGTAAATTGACAACCGCTGGAAAGTTCAACGCAATTTTCTAAAATATTTCCATTTCCACGGTCAGAGATAATCACATCATAATAATAATTTCCGCCAGAAGAATTGTTACCAAGAGATACTCCACCATAAAGCTTTAGCGAATTTTCAACGTAGCTAGAGTTTATATAATCAACAACATTAAACAAAATAATTGCATCGCAAGTATTATTTCCAAATCCGCCACCAGTGATGGTAACTTCGCCGTCATAATATGAAACTATTATATATTTGAAGTTATTGCGAGTTATTGTTATTTTATTTATTTCAAGTTGCCCGTCTGTCACATCAAAAAGTTCTCCGTTTGTGGCTGTGCAATTTGAAATTGTTCCGCCTGCTAATATAACAGAAGAAACGTCTATAAGCCCACCACTGGAGTTTTTATTTATATTTGTGATTGTTCCGCCTTGCATATTAAAACTAGCTCTGCCGTTTTCAGCAATAAGATTATTTAAAGTGAAGTTTTGAACTTTAGCTCCCGCTTGTATATTTAATATTGAACCGTTTTGAAGTGAAAATAAGGTATTAAAACTATTATTTTGCCCATCAATATTAAGGTTAGTTAATGTTAAACCTTGATAGGTTGTATCTTCTAAGCCAAGATTGAGATTGCCATTTATATTAATAAGAGCATTTTTACTTTCTAGGATAGATGCAATATATAGGGTTGCATCATTTATTGCAACAAAAGTTATATTTTTTTCAATACTAAGCGGTTCTGTAAGATAGCAATCTGCTGATAAAACAACAACAGCACCAGAAGAACTTTCTTCTATTGCTTCATTAAGAGATTGAAAGTATTCCCAAGATGCACCATTATGGAATTGAGCTGTATATCCATCAAAGTTTTCCACTGAAACACTGCAGATATTTGAATATAAACTCTTTTCTCCAAAGGCAAACACTTGCACAAAATACTTTGCTTCACCTAAACTATTTGTGTCAAGTTCTAAGGTAGAACTAGTTTCACCAACAAGAGCAACTCCGTTTGAAATAGTGCTTTCTGTTTTATACCACTGATAAGAAAGCATAAAACCACTTGCCGTGATTGAAAGATTCTCATTTGAGTATTGAGTAACAACTTTTGTAGGTTGCAAGTCAACAACTATTTCAAGTTCATCAAGTGCAATAAAAGTATTTCCATAACTATCACAATATTCTTCTGCCAAACTATTTTTATAGCCATAAACTGTTATATTACTATCAATAGAACGACCGTAAAAAGTATTTAAAGAAGGTCCAACATAAACAGATTCAACTGTAGTGCTTTGGAAGTTATTTGCACCCATCATTTCTATATCTGGCAAATATATTTCTTTTAATGTTAAACAGCCGTCAAAAACATGTCCATTTATATCATAATCTTCTTCTTTAGGGGCAAGCTGAGTAACACTATCAAGATTTATTAAACTAAGAGAAGAGCAGTTTTCAAATGCAAAAGCACCAATATAATAAACATTATTAAAATTTACTTCAGTTAATTGTTCACAATTTGAAAAACAATAAGGGTTGATAATCTGACAACTATCTGGCAATGTAACTGTTTCAACATTATTTTGTTTAAATAAAAAGTTACCAAGTTCTTTAACAACTCTTCCATCAATTATATCAGGAATAACAACATCTTTAAAGTGACCTGTATATTCTATCACAACGTTATTTATATCTATAACAAAAAAGTCGCTTTGTTCATCGTTAGGATTAAATAGCTCAACAGTATAAATAATTGAACTTGCCACAGTGTTTTCATTTTCTATATAGAGTGCAATAAATTTATATGTAACAGAGTTTGTTATGTTAAGTGGGGCTGTATATTCATGAGAATTTTTATCAGGAGTTGAACCATCAGTTGTATAAAAAATTCGATACCCAGAAACACTTGATGACACACTAAGTGTAAACGTGTTTGTAAATTCGGTGTAAGTTTCTGTGCTAACAACATTTCCCGCATTATCTTCAAAAGATAACACATCTTGGTTGTTTAAAACATTAAAATATTTTAAATCAAGCATTCCGTAACCATAAAATTTATCCTTGCCAGGCTCGCCTAAATCGGTAGTGTTCTGATATAATCTTGTTTCAATTATATCAGCTGTGTAAGTAGGGGTGTTTCCATTCCAGTAGTTTATGTCAGAACAAAGCAAGGCTATAGCAGCACTTACGTGTGGTGCAGCCATAGATGTTCCGCTCATTAAAACATAATCATATCCCTGTGGGTTGTTTGCATAGTATGCAGAAGCTACTAAAGTTCCAGGTGCAGAAATATCCACACTCTCTCCAAAATTTGAATAGCTATCATCAAAAACATAATCGTTTCCGCTTTGCTTTAATGCTGAAACTGTGATAACGTTTTCACTATTTGCAGGCATATAGTTAGCTGTGTCAAGTTGTTCATTTCCTGCAGCAACAACTGTTAGAATATTTTGTTCATCTCTTAAAGTTTCAAACCAAGAGTCAAGTTGGGTAAGGGTATAAACATCACTAGCACCACCTAGACTTAGATTTATACTGCATATATTATAGTTTGAATAAACCACTTTTAAACTTTCAAGAGCTAGAATAACACTTCTAAAATCACCACTTCCAAGAACATTTAAAACTTTGATTGGCAAAATTTTAACATTATCAGGGGTTGATGAAGTTATAATGCCAGAAACATGAGAACCATGTCCATGGTCATCTTCAAAATTATAACCACTATAGGTTTGTTCGGTTTCAAAATAGCTATCACCAACAAGTTGCCCATTATCAGTTAATATTCTATCTTGCAAAATTTCATGACTTGTGTTTATTCCTGTGTCAAGCACAGCAACAACTACTTCTTCGTCTGTGCCAAAAGTGTTAAGATAGTCATTTATTCCGCCTGCATTTATAGCGCTATAACCCCAATTGAAATTATTTGGGTATGTATTGTCAGAATAGTCGGCAATAGAGATAATTTGGTCAATAATAACTAAAATATCATCATTTTGAGATAACTTTGAATAAGCATATTCAGTTTGCTCTTCACTATCATAGCATAAGAACGAAATATCCTTGTATCCATCAACCACCTTACTTGCACCATAAGTGTTATCAATTTCTCCAACGGTGATAAGTCTTTTAAGATAGAAAGTAGAATATTCTTTATTTTTTGCATCATAAAACTCTCTACTGCTCAAATTATCAGAGTTATCAAGGTTATCATCTATAGCCATAACAGCATTTTTAAAATTATAAAAATCCTCGGCGGTATATTCACGTAAGTTTGTTTTATTATTAAAAGCAAAAAAAGCAGTCAAAGCGATAACAATAAATAAAGAAACAAGTAAAAATAAAATAATTTTATATGTTTTATGTTTAGCCATAAAAACTCCTTTAACTTCTGTAAGAATTATATTTAATTTAATATTATTAAATTAAAAAATATTATTCAAAAATATCTTAACACAATTTAAAAAAAATGTAAACATAATAAGATAAATTTAAAGGGGCAAAAAAATTAAATATTTTTTATTCTATATTTCAATTCACTTAATATCGTTTTGTAAAATTTTGTAAATCTTTTATAATATTATTATAGGAAAATTAAACTAGTTTTCTAATTTAAAAGGGGTTTTTATGGATAAAAAATATCAAGCACTATTCACACCTTGGAAAATAGGCAATGTGGAAATTAAAAACAGAATTGTTCTTTGCCCAATGGGGGGAACGTCACTTTTTGGCTGGATGGAGCCACATCATTTTGATAAAGATGCAGCTGATTTTTTTATGGACGTTGCAAAAAACAATGTTGGACTAATTATTCCAGGCATAGCTCCACTTAAAAATCTAATAGGTGGGCAATGGTTATATAAAAGTAAAAAATCATTTAAAAAACTTAAGCCATATATGGAAGAAATTCATAAAACAGGTGCCAAACTTTTTATACAGCTCACAGCTGGTTTTGGACGTTCTTTTTCAATACCTAATGCAATGGTTCCAATGCTTAAACATAAGGTGTTAAACACACTATTAAAACCTATATTTGATGTGCGTTATCTTTGTGCATCTCCAAGCAAACTTCCATCAAGATGGGCAGAAGGTGTGCTTACGCGTGCAATAACAAAAAAAGAAATAGAAAAACTTATAAATGGCTTTGCAAAAACTGCAAAACTTTGCAAAGAAGCAGGGGTTGATGGTGTGGAAGTCCATGCTGTGCATGAGGGGTATCTTCTAGACCAATTTACAACAGAGTATACAAATTTCAGAACAGATGAATATGGTGGAAGTTTTGAAAATAGATATAGATTTGCAGTTGAAGTTGTTAATGCAATAAAGAAGGAATGTGGGCAAGATTATCCTGTATCTTTAAGATATTCTGTAACAAGCAAAACAAAGGGTTTTTGTAAAGGTGCACTGCCAGGGGAAGAATATACCGAAGTTGGAAGAGATATGGAAGAAAGCTTAAAAGCTGCAAAATATCTTCAAGATGCAGGTTATGATATGCTCAATGCAGATAATGGAACTTATGATGCATGGTATTGGGCACACCCACCAGCATATATGCCACAAAATTGTAATTTAAAAGATGTGAGTGAAGTTAAAAAAGTGCTTGATATACCCGTTGTTTGTGCTGGAAGAATGGAAGCAGAAATGGCAGCCAAAGCAATTTCAAATGGGGATATAGATGCAATGGGTGTTGCAAGACAATTCCTTGCAGACCACGAATGGGTAACAAAACTCATGCAAGAGCGTGTTGAAGATATTTTGCCTTGTATTTGTTGCCACAATGGTTGTTTTGCTATATCACACTATAAAGGTGTTGCAAATGCAGGTGCAGTCAGCGATACAAAACACATGTCAAGATGTGCATTAAACCCACTTACAATGCAAAATCATAAATACGATATAATTCCAGCCAAGAAAATAAAAACTGTTGCTGTTATAGGTGGCGGTGTTGGCGGAATGGAAACTGCACGTATTGCCTGTATTCGTGGGCATAAGGTAACAATCTATGAAAAAAAAGACCATTTAGGTGGTGTATTCATCGCGGCAGCTGCACCATCATTTAAAGAAAAAGATAAGCAACTTATTGAATGGTATCGCAGGCAGATAAAGAAACTTGGCATAGAAGTTAAATATAACACTGAAATTGATGATATATCAAAATTAAATGCTGATGAAATAGTGATTGCAACTGGTTCAAAGCCAAAAAAATTAAATGTAAAAGGCAGTGAAAATTGTATTGAAGCTTGCGAGTATCTCTATGGCAAGGAAGTAGGCGAAAATGTGGTTATTATTGGTGGTGGACTTAGTGGTTGCGAGATTGCCTATGACTTATATCTTAAAGGCAAGCACCCTGTGATAGTGGAAGCCAAGAACGACCTTATGGTTTCAAATTCTCTTTGTCTTGCAAATTCATCATATTTAAGGGACTACTTTATTTATAAAAAAGTGCCTGTATATCTTGAAAGTAAGGTGCTTGAAATAACAAATCAGCAAGTTGTAATTCAAAATAAAGATGGAAAAACTATAGAAATCAAAGCAGACAACGTTATATCTGCAATAGGTTATAATCCATCTCCACTTACAAAACCATCAAAGAAAGTTCATATAGTCGGCGATGCATTAAATGTTGGCAATTTAAGAACTGTTGTATGGCGTGCATGGGAAGTTGCAGAAAAAATTTAATTTTTAATAGTTTTTTAATAAAATTTTTTTAAAAAATAGATAAATTATATACTAAATGATAAAAAATAAAGGGTAAATATGAATCCACAAAAATTTGGCTGGCAACATCTAACATATCTTGCAGTTTTTGTTGTATTAATGGTTGTAAGTTTAATTTTAATAAAACTCTATGCAAAAAGCGAGAAGGCAAAATTAATAATAGTTAAGGTTGTTGCCGCATTACTTTTCATCTTTGTTTTATGGAACAGAATAGCAATCACAGTTTCTAATCAACGTTGGACGAATATGATTCCAAATTCTTTTTGTGGTATGAGCAGTTTTGTCCTTTCACTTGCCTGTTTATTTGGAAAGAAAAATAATGAAGTTCTACATTTTGTTTACTATCTTTCAGTTGTAGGTGGTTTTATAGTAATGATTTTCCCTGATTTTATAGAAAGTTACTCATCATTCTTTCATTCAATAACAATCTCAGGGCTTTTGCATCACACGTTTTCCTTCTACCTTTGTGTGCTTCTTCTTGTTATTGGTTATTTCACTCCAAACTATAGAAAGTGGAAAAATCTTGTGATAGGCTTTATGGCTTATATAACACTTGGTGCTTTTCAAATTTCTGTTTTTGGGTATGATGATGCTTTTTATATAATCAATCCAGTTATACCAGGCACACCATTAACCGTATGGCTAATTGCAGTAATTTTTGGGGTTGGATACATATTGCTTATGGTTGTTTATGAAGCAGTAAGAAGAAAACTTGCTAACAAAAAAACAGCAAAAATTGTTGCATTAGAAGAGGCTCATCAATCATCAACTGAAAAAACAGAGAATAAAGTTATAGAAATTCCGGACAAAGATAACAAATAAAAAATAAAAATCGGTAGCTTCCAATAGTAAAAACTTTGGAGGCTTTTTTTATAACAAAGTTTGTTATATAAGCAAAATTTACCACATAAACCTAAAGATTAAATGAATTTTTGCAAAATAATGTCAAATTATATAAAAAAATTGAAATTTTTGTATTTAAAAATCATAAATAGTTGAAAAGCTTTTTTATTTATGATATTATACAGATATGAAAAAATTTTATATAACTTTATCCTTAATATTATTTATGTTGATTTTGGAAATCATTAAGTATTTTGCAAATTTTATATGCTTTTATGTATTTTCAGCTATTCAACTTATATTATTTATAACCTGCACAACTCTTTTGTGTTTAGGTGCAATGAAGGGTAAAAATAAAACAATTTTATCCATCTTCTTATCTTGTGTAATGGTTTGTATTTCCGTCCCTGTTGTCTATGCCTTTGCAAACACAGAAAAGCAATCTTATAACAGTGTTGTTCATGCAGGTGGAGTGCTGGGAAATTCTGTATATTTAAACTCTCAAGAGGGGTTTATGTTCTATGCAAATAACGGCTATTCAATTATAGAAATTGATTTTTTATATACAAGTGATAAAGAGATTGTGGGTTCTCATTTATTTGAACACCTGCCTGGATTTAATCTTGAGAATAGGCCAACAATGAAGGAGTTTGAAAGTGCTAAGTTAGATGGGAGGTATACCGGAATAACTTATGATTGGTTGATTGAAGAATTAAAAATGTTCCCAGATATTAAAGTAGTTTTTGATTCAAAGGAAGATGACTCAATTGCAATTTTGGAAGATATGGTTGAAACTGCTCACCAAAAAGACTTTGCTATTGAATCAAGAATGATAGTTCAAGTTTATAGTATTGAAAATTATAATGAAATAAAGAATAACCCAGCCTTAAATTTCACAACTTTTTGGTTTACTAATTATAAAGCTAAGTATACAAATTTTCAAATTCAAGAATAATTTGGTGATAAAGAAGATATAGATGCTATTGTTCTTCACTATTTTGATTGGTGGTTCTATCATCAAACAAATTTTCAATTTAGCAAAAAAGTTGCAGTCCATGCAGTCAATGGAGAAGAAGCAGTTAATTTTTTAGCAGATAGAGGAGTCGATTATATTTATGTCGATAAAATTTAAAATATATTTTAAGGCATAAAATATCAGTAAAAAATCAATATACATATAAAAAATTGCTGAACAATTCAAAATTCTTGCAGGAAGGATTGATATGAAGTTAGAATTAGTTGTGCCACGTAAAGAAGACCTGTGGTTTAAAAAAGAGTTAAAAGAAGACCCTCAAACAATGGATTATAATGCAGGGTATGCTCTAGATGTAGAAGGGTATAATCGTGAAAATGGAACAATTCAAACAGATTTAAAAGAACTGGAAGAAGTTTGGGCAAAAAAGTGGATAGGCAATGAACCTACATATTTTTATTATTTTATAAAGGCTGGTAGTCAGTTTATTGGCGAGATTTATGCAAAGTTTAATAACAAAACAACTCTGTATGAAATTGGAATTGTAATTAAAGGGGATTATAGAGGCAAAGGCTTCTCAACACCTGCAATCAAATTATTATGTGAAAAATTAAAGGAAAAGGGTGTTAAAAAATTGTATCACCGCCTTCCTATGTGCCGAAAGGCAGCAATTAAGGCAGATATAAATAATGGCTTTGTTGTAAAGAAAGAAAACATAGAAGGAATGAAAAAGTTTGGGAAAAGTGAAAAACTTGTGTATTTAGAAAAAGAATTATAATTAGTAAAACTTAATTAAAAATTTAAATTTTAAGTATTAATTTTAAAATTAAATGGCATTTAAAACAAAAATATAAAAAATAATGTCCTTTCAAAAATATTAGGGAATTAAAAATTAAGGAGAAAAATGACAATTAATAAACAAGTTAAAGATGAACTTTTAAAAAGAAACCAAGATTATATTAATAAGGTTAGCAATTATGATTTTTGGAATAATCATATCAAGTTCGTGGTTGATGAGGCTTTAAAACTTGCAGATATTTATGGTGCAGATAGGGAGATAGTAGAGCTTGGTGCCTTGCTTCATGATATTGCTCTTGTTTCTAATGTTGGAACAAAAGCAGACCACCATATTAATGGTGCTAAAATTGCTAATGAAATCCTAATTAGTTTTAATTATCCAGAAGATAGACTGCAAAGAGTTCTAAATTGTGTTTTGCATCATAGAAGCTCTCAAAATGCAGAGAACGTGGAAGAGCTATGTGTTTGCGATGCCGATATACTTGCTCATTTTGATAATATACCGATGATTTTCTTTAAATCTTTCACTATGGGGAAGATGACTTTAAACGACATAGACTTGCTTATTAAAGGATTTCAAAATGATTTTAACGATTTAAGTGAAAAAACAAAGGAAACTTTTAAAGATAAATATGAAAATATTATGAAAGTTCTTTTTGGTGAATATTGGAAAGCTTTATAAATAAAAGTTATAATACAAACTAAAAATAATAAAAAACTAAAATAATTTAATAAAAAACTAAAAAAACTAAAATATTAAAAAAATAAAGGGAAAAAACTTAAAATATTTCTAATTTTTAAATAATCATTTTAAATTAGACAATAATTTTTATTTTAAAATAAAAAAAACATAATTTTTATATCAAAAAAGCAACTATTGTTTAATAGTTGCTTTTTCATTTTCCAGATTTTCTTCCATTGCACTCTTCACAAAGCATCTGGCAATTTTCAGCAGATGTTCGTCCGCCAGCATGCCAAGGAGTTATATGGTCAGCTTCCATTTCTTCTATTTTAAAATGTTTGTGGCAATTTGCACAAATTCCTTGTTGTTTTTCATAAGCACTTATTTTTTGTTGTTCGCTAAAAGCTCGAATATTAAGATATTTTTCATTTCTTGTTAAAACGTAAAAATATATTCCCTTTTTATTTGTAACATCATCATCAATCATAAGTTTTATTATTTCTTCCTCAAGTTTATTTGTGTCGTAAGTGTTTTGGTAAAATTGATTATATAACAGCCCCCAGTTTACACCTTTCATCACTTTTCTATAGGTTGTAAAAGTTAATTTTACCCATTCAATAACATTTCTAAAATATGTCCATAATTCATTTGCATTTGGGTCATGTTGGTGAATGGACATATATTCTTCTATATTTCCATCATTTATCCAATTTAATGCAGTTTCAAGATACTCTTGCCTAATTGGAGACCCACTCATATAATCTTTTGCTAAACGATAAGCTACACAATTGTTTTTACTAAAAAATGTTTTTGCATTTGTAAGCCAAGGCCCAGTGTAAACAGCATTTCGAAGTTCTTGGTTGGTAAGTTTTTCTCCTGCAATATTTATAATTTTGAACCAATCTAATTTTTCCTTATCATTTCCTTCACAAAAATAAACCATAAGTTTATAGTTGTCAATTTTGTCTTTCTCAGTTTGAGTAAGATTGTGATAATATTTGTTATCTATAGAAAAATCTCCGTTTATATATTGGCAAAAACTTATTGTTCTTTGTTGCCCATCAAGAACTTCAAATGTGCCGTCTTCATTTTTTACCCAATACATAACATTTAAAGGGAACCCTTTAAAAATTGTTTCTATAACAGCATTTCGTTTCTTCTCATCATAAACAAATTCCCTTTGATATTTAGGTCTAATATTTAACTTTCCACCATATCCGACAACACCTTCTTCTGCACTATCAACATAGTTCCTTGCAACATCTTTAACCAATATCTCTTTTAATTCAATTTTCATGTATTGCTCTTCCTTTTAATAATAACTCGTGCATAAATTTTTTTACCATTTATATAAGGATAACCCAAATTATACTCATCAATTTTGGTTGTTGTCATAGCTGCAATAAGTTCAAATTGTTCTGGATTGAATTTATCTAAAAATGTAATAGGAACTCCAATTTCCCCATCATAATCATAAGGAATATCTGTATATCTATTAACGTTGATTGCATCGTAATTATCATATTTTGGATATTCATCTGGAGAATATTTTTTATATAGTGATAAAAATTCATTATGCTTTTTCACAGGCAAATTAGTAAACCAACAAGATGTTGAAATTCTAACATATTTTTTTCCATTAATAATTTTATGATATTTTTCACAATTATCTGGAACTACAAAATACATACCGATATTAAAATTTGTATATCCAGTTCTTATTTTATCTTCTTTAAATAGCTTAAATACTTCTTTATATGTAAGAGCATTGGTATTTCCCATAATAATGAAATCTTTATTATATTTTGTTAATTGTTCTATATATTGTCTAAACAGTGAAAAGGGTGGATTCGTCACCACAATATCAGACTGTTTTAATAATTCAACACACTCTTCTGAACGGAAATCTCCATTTTCTTTTAAAAGAACCATTGTGTTTTCTTTATTTTTAAGAAGATAATCAACATCTGCTAAGTCAACTGCGCCGTCATGGTTGCTATCTTCAATTTTAGTAATCTCTATTTTGTAAGGGTGTCTGTTTTTATTAGCGAAGGTTTTATCTTCACCAAAAAAATTCATCTGTGTATAGGCAATAGGCGACCCATCATAGCAAGTTGCAATTAATTTTTTTAATCCAAGATGATTGAAATTTATTGCAAAATACTTAAAAAAATTACTTTCATAAGGGTCATCACAATTGCAAAAAACAACTTTACCTTTAAATTGTTCTTTGTAGTGTTTTAATTCCAGCTCAATATCATTAAGTTGAGTGTAGAATTCATCTGCTTTATTTTTTTTAGCATTTTCCATTAGCTTAGTGGCCATAACATCTCCTTTCAGACCTGCTATGACCATTTATTTTTTATCATAAAAAGATATTTAGGAAGAGATACGTTACCAAAGAAAGCAACTACTACACTATGGATTTTTTATCATAAAAAGATACGCCTATTCCTATAACACTAGACTTAAAAATTTGATTTTTTATAAAAAAATTAAACAAATAAAAATATAATCAAAAAAATTATACAATTTTGATTTTTTTTGATATAATAAATTTATCTAAAAAATAAAAAAAGACCTGCTATTATAGGAATAGTAGGTCTTTTGTTATGAGAAATTATGATGAAACTTGCCCATAACCTCAATCTTATTAAATCTATGTGCTATCTGTTCTGCTATATAAGTTCTAGCTAGAAGTTCAATAATTTTTGAATGTTTTTAGTTGTCAAAACCTATCATTTTTTATTTTATCAAGCATTCTACTTCTGAGCCGCACAACTTCGAATTAAATGTTTGACAATTTATAATTGTATTTAGTTGTTATAAAATTGTCATTTCTTATTTTACCAACTTAAATTTCAATTAGCATAAACTTGAGTCCTATATCAAATAATTTCTTATATTTAATAGCATTTTCGCTAGAGTTTTTTCAATAGGTACACAAAATTTAAAAACTAATGTACCTATTTACGCCTGTAAACATATTTAATTTAAATTTTGCGATTAAAACTGCTTAATTCTTTGAAAAACGATTAAGACCTCAATACCTTATCTCCATTATTTATATCCCTTTTAAATTTTTTATTTTCATCCTCTTGTCTCCAGAGTGTTTCCTTTCTTTGTTGTAAAGTTTTTTCAAATCCTGTCGTGTTAAAACATTTTTCAATATTCTTGCTGTAATACATATGGTCATAGATAAGCCATTTGTAGTAATCGTCACGATAATGCATTACATATTCATTAGGTGAAACATATGTTGACTTGTTTCCGTTTGCTTTTAGATTTACAACATCTTGATACCAATCGTTATCATCCTCATCCGACATATAACAGTTCAATCTTATATTTTGCAATTGTTTCATAACTTTAGGATAATAAATTTTCAATTTTACGCATTCGTTAGGATATATCCATCCGGGTAAAAGTTGTTTGTCGGAGTAATAATTTTTAGCCCAAGGCATTTGTTTCCAAGAATATAATTCATATTTTGAGTAAATATTGACACCGCTTTTGTATTCTAATTGTAAAAAACCTGCTTCAATTGCTCTTTTACCACTATTGCAAATAATCGTTTCTTTACAATCCCAAAAATCTTCTTCTAAATTCAAATTATCGTAATCAAAGATAATTTCTTCTTCTGTTTGAAGTTTTGGCGATATGTAAGGTAAAACAAATATTTCCATTTCGTGATTAACCGTCTTTTTATTTTGTACAACTTTAAATTCAGGTCTATTTAAAATTATTTCTTTATTTTTCTCTTTATTTCTTTCTCTCATTTCCTGTTTCTTTAATTCATTATCATTTTTTATAGTTAATTTTACGCCTAGGAATGTAAATAAACCGCCAATTAGACCACCTAGGGTTGATGTTATGATAGGAATTACAATATTATACCAAATTTCCATAAAATATCTCCTTATGTTATCTATTATAACATATTTTACATAATAAAACATTATTTTTATATTGTTAAAATTTTGATATACAAGAAAGTATACAAGAAAATATACAAGATGATTGACTTTTAATATTAAGATAGGGTATAATCATATTATCAAAAATGGAGATATTCTTTATGGATGAAAAATATATTCCGCCTTATGAAATAACTGATGAGATGTTAGAGTTAGTTTCCGAAATTATGGAAAATTTAGGAAAACTCTCTGGAGTTAATAAACTTGAAAAATTGCCAAGACTTCGTAGGGTGAATAGAATAAAGTCTATTCATTCTTCTCTTGCGATTGAAAACAACACACTTTCAATTGAGCAGGTGACAGATGTTATTGACGGGAAACGAGTGCTTGGGCCAAAGGAAGATATAGTTGCAGTTCAAAATGCAAACTTGGCATACAAAGAACTTGAAAATATAAATCCTTATAGTATTGACGATTTGTTAAAAGTCCATAGTATAATGATGAATGGACTTGTAAGTGAAGCGGGGAAAATAAGGACTGGACAAGTTGGAGTTTATAATCAGGAAGGAAAAGTTGTTCATCTTGCTCCACCAGCAGAGTTTGTTCCAGAGCAGCTAAAGCAACTTTTTGATTGGATAAAGACTAGTCCAGCAAATATGCTCATTAAGTCTAGTGTTTTCCATTATGAATTTGAGTTTATCCACCCATTTCGTGATGGAAATGGAAGAATGGGAAGATTATGGCAAACAGCACTTCTTGCAAGTTGGAAGCCAATCTTTGCTTGGATACCTATTGAAAGCATAATTAAGGACAACCAAGAAGATTATTACAATGCAATAACATTATCAACAAGCCAAGCGAAATCAAACATTTTTATTGTGTTTATGTTAGATGTGATAAATAAGGCGATTAAAGATATAATAACCGACACAAGGAATCACTACAACCATATAAATAATCAAATCAAAGAACTTATGAAAGTGATTGAAAGTTATCCGCAATCTGCAACTGAACTTATGCAAAAACTAAATCTAAAGTCCCGCGTTGGTTTTAGAAAAAATTACTTGCAGCCAGCCCTAGATGCCGGACTAATCGGCATGACCGAACCCGACAAACCAACCAGCAAAAACCAAAAGTATTTTAAGATTTAAATAGGAGCATGTATGGAAGAAATTAAGATAACAGAAACATTTATTGTAAAAAAAATTAAAGATTATTTAGTCAACAAAGAAAATGGAAATTGGCATGAAGAAAAAACAAAGATATCTGATTTACATGGACATGGGGCCGATATTGTTATGACTGGTGGAAGTAAGAATGGTGAAAGGTTTATTATTGAATGTAAAGGAAAATCTTATGCTAAATCTGCTAGGTCAATAAACAAAGAAGGTTGGTTAAATGCCTTAGGTCAAATTATTACTAGAATGAATACAAAAAGAATTATAAACACAGGAGTTCAAAAAGGAAACATAAATCGTGCGTATAAATATGGTCTTGGTTTATGTAAAGAATCTGCAGAAGTTGCATTAAGACGAATACCAAAAGAAGTGGCAAAGGTTTTAAATTTATATATATTTTCTTGTGATGATAATGGACAAATTAAAATGTTTACACCATCACAATTTAATACATAAATTTGTCAAAATATGATGAACTTTTTTATAGAATATGTTATAATATATTTAATTGGAGTTTTATATGCAAATAGAAGTTGTTGATTTATTTTGTGGAGTAGGTGGGTTAACTTGTGGTCTTAATCAAAGTGGATTAAAAGTTAAAGCAGGTTTTGATATAGACGACACTTGTAAATATCCGTATGAACACAATAATAAAGCAAAATTTTATAAAAAAGACATAAAAGATGTCACAGGAGAAGACATAAAGAAGTGTTATTCTAAAAACTCAATAAAAGTATTGGCAGGTTGTGCTCCTTGTCAACCATTTTCACAGATGAGTTTTAAATATCAAAATTATGAAAATACAAAAAGAGAAAATGATAGGCGTTATAGTTTGTTGCTTGAATTTGGTAGATTGGTTAAAGAAGTTCAGCCTGATATAGTTTCTATGGAAAATGTACCTAAAATTGAAGATACAAAAGTATTTGAAGAATTTTTTAAAATCTTAAAAGATAATGGTTATAGTATAGATTACAAAGTTGTCTATTGTCCAGATTATGGTATACCACAAAACAGAAGAAGATTTCTGCTTTTGGCTGCGAAAAGCGGAGATATAAAACTTTTAGATAAAACGCATAATAAAGAAAATTATGTAACAGTTAGAGAAACAATAGGAAATCTTCCAGCGGTGAAATCTGGTGAAATTTGTCCGACAGATATTTTACATCAAACAGCTAAATTGTCAGATATAAATTTAAAGAGAATCAGGATGTCAAAGCCTGGTGGATCATGGAAAGATTGGCCAAAAGAATTAAGGTGTAAATGTCATCAAAAAGAAAGTGGACAAACATATACATCAGTATATGGAAGAATGGAGTGGGATAAAATTGCACCAACAATGACAACACAATTTTATTGTTATGGAACTGGAAGATATGGCCATCCTGAACAAGATCGAGCATTGACTCTTCGAGAAGGAGCATTAATACAAACATTCCCAATTGACTATCAATTTGTTGAACCAAATAAGCCTTTTGCTCTAAAAGATATTGCTAGAGAGATAGGTAATGCCGTCCCAGTAAAATTAGGAGAAGTAATTGGTAATAGTATATTAAACTTCATAAAAAAAAGGAGTAAATCATGAATACTAATGAAAAACTGGAACTAAAGTTTGATCCACATACTATTGAACATTTGGGAATAAAAATGTATTCTCAACTACCTTACGCATTAGCAGAATTAGTAGCAAATGCTTATGATGCAGGTGCAGAAAATGTAAATATAAAACTATATGATAAAAATACTGATAAAAAAATAATCGTGTCTGACGATGGTTGTGGAATGTCTTTTGACGAGATAAAAGATAATTTCCTAGTTATAGGGAGACGACGTAGAGAGGAAGATGAAAGTAGAAATAACTCAAAAGGTAGGAAAATAACAGGGAAAAAAGGAATTGGTAAATTAGCATTATTTGGAATTGGTAGGACTATTAATATTTGTTCAACCAAAGAAAATAGTGATAAAAAGACAACTTTTACATTGGATTGGCAAGAAATTCTTAATGAATCATCAGGAAAATATGAACCAAAATATACAATTTTATCTAAAGATAATAAATTAGAAAAAGGAACATCAATAGAACTTACAAATTTGACTAGAATTAGCGATTTTGATTTGCAAACAACAGCGATATCCTTGTCAAAACTTTTTAATTGCTTTGATAATACCTTTAAAGTAACAATGAGTAGAAATGACGAAGAGATTATTGAACTTACTAAGGAATTGAAATATAATAATATTGATAAAGAATTTGAATGGGACGTAACTGAATTAAGTAATAACACTGAAAGTGATTTTGCATATAAAAATTTGCTAAAAGGTAAGATAATTTCTTCTAAAAAGCCAATGAAACCAGATTTAAGGAGAATAACTTTATATGTGAATGGAAGACTTGCAAATGTCCCAAGCTTTTTTGGAGTGTCAGAAGCAGGGCATACATTTTCATATTTAACAGGCTGGATAGATGCGGACTACTTAGACGAATTTGATAAGGATTTAATTTCAACTGATAGACAATCGCTAAGTTGGGATATGCCAGAAGCCCAAGAATTACAACTATTTCTTCAAAAAATTATTAAATTTTTAGTTAGAGATTGGAGTGCTAAACGTAAAGAGATTAAAGAAGAGTCTAATACTTATAGAACAGGTATTAATATTCCAAATTGGTATTCAAAAGTGCCAGATGAAGTAAGGCCGAAACTTTCTAGTATAATAAATAATATCTCAAATAAACCAGAAATTGATGATGAAGATTTCTCAAGTGTTGTTCATCAAATTTATGATTTAATTCCTCCTTATACATATTTTCATTACAGATTATTACATCCTCAAATACAAGAAGCGGCAAAAAGACACTATGAAGCTCAAGATTTTTATGTGGCATTTCAGGAATCAATGAAAAGATATAAAAACGCAGTAAAAGCAAAGTCAGGTGTTCAATCTACGGAAGATCTGGATATTGTATCAAATTCATTTGGGGTAGGCAAGCCTTTAGAAGTAACGGCAAAATATAAGTTAAAACCAGATGGGCAACCTTTTTCAAATTCAACAATAGAAAACATTGAAAATGGACAAATGAGTTTATCAAGAGGTATTGTTCAGGGGGGGCCGAAATGTAATTAGTCATGAAGAAATGATTGATTTAAAAACGACAGGACTTTTTACAGAAAAAGACTGTCTTGATTTATTAAGCTTATTATCTCATTTATACAAGAGGCTTGACGAATCTGAAAAAAGAGATACTAATTAAAGTCATTTTCGTTAATTCGTTAAATATAAATTATAGATTTGTTTTTATTTTGGGCATACTTGACGGTATTATAAGCGCCGCTTTTGTAAGTTTCTTCTATGTGGCAAACAAGTATATCACAATTATCTACTATCCATTCATTGCGTTTAGTTATCTTTTGTTTGTAGTGCAGCGTTTTAATATCTGGCAGGATAGAACCATCGTAGCAAGAGGGGAGTTCGTATTTCTCTTTATCGTGATGATAGTAAGTTAAAATGCGAATGAGTTTAATATGTGGATATTTATGTTTTAATTGAATTACGGCATTTGCACACTTTTTATCAAAAGCACCGTAATTGCCATCATAAAATATTGTATATCCTTTGTTGATTAGTTCTTCAATAGTTTGCAAAAGTTTTTCTTCAACACCTATGCAGTGCCATTCATATCTATGTCCTGCGAAAGCAACAATTTTGTCTTGCATTAAGTTCTCCTTTTGAGCAAAAGAAAACATTGTTAGATGACTTTTTTGAAAAATAATTTCAACATCAATTCTAACGATAGGTGCAACAAAAAACATTTCATATATTAATAAAAAATCGCAAAATTATAATAAAATGACTTAAATTTGCGAAAAAACTTAACAATTTAATAAAATTACAGCAAAAAAGACCATCTATCGTTAGAATAGGTGGCCTTTTTATAGTTAAAAAATCATGCATAAAATCTTGTACTAGGATATTCTTGTTTTAATTTAATTATTTGGTCTTTATTGAACTTATAAATTTTGTATGATTTATCTCTGACATTAGTTATTAAATAAAGAATATAATTATCTGCATATAAATTCATAAATTTAATTTCTCCTGAAGACATATTAAATACCTTCTTTGAACCCTGTGTCGACTTTACTTCAACATACTTTTTAACACCATTTTCAATATATTCAATATCATATGGAGAGGTTGGATAATCAACACTTGTGTGATATATATCAGTAATGCCAGAAGTACTAGTTTTTAATTTTTCAAGTATTATTTGTTCTCCACGAGCGCCATTTTCATTTTTAGTTTTATTTGCCATCTCAAAAATTGATTGAATATCTGTAATTTTTGCTTGTTTATTTACAATATAATCATTTGCAATTTCAAAATCATTGGCATCAATTTCTTCAAGTAGAAGTTTTTTGCCAGTGCCTTTTGCTCTCTTGAATACATTTGATAAAAGTATGTTTTCAGGTCCTACCATTGAAGTAATAAAATTTAGACAAGCATTTTCTATATCATATTCAAAACCACGGACAACAAACGCAAATCCACCATTTTGAATTAAGATACTTTTTAAAACATCTTCATTATCAATATTAAATCCATCACTTTTAAATTTTAATGTGATAGGATAATGTAATTTTTGTCTGCCAAAATGAGTGTTTTTAACTCTTTTACCATTTCTGTTTATAATATATTCATCAATTTCTTCCTTTATATACATTGCGAATGAATTTGAACAATGCAAGTCAGCTCCATCAAGTTTTAACTTTTTAAACTCAAAAAATTGTGTTATCTTACTTTTTGCCTGAGATGTTGTATTTCGTAAACATTTTCTTAGTAGCATATCTGGGATTACTTTGGTGGTTAAATTATGCCTTGTTAATTCTAAAATATCTTGATGCCATTTATTTGGATCTGAAGCCTGATTGATTGGTGTATGTACTGTTGCTGTTTGACCACGTTCGTAATCATTTTTTATACCATAGTATAATGATTTTTCATCTATTTTAAATTTAAAACTTGTCATTTCTACTCCTAAAAATCCGAAAATCTATCATCACTATTTTTAAGTTGAGAGAATATAAATTCAAGTAATATAGTAACTAAATTTACATCCCAACCATTTCCAGCTCTTTTTGATAATTGGGTGTATGATTGACCATTAAAGTCAATATCAACATTTCTGTCAATATCATTTAAACCTTCTAGCCCCATAAGTCTAAATTGTTCAGTAACGGACATTTTTCTAACAACTTCTTTATCTTTGTGAGCTTCAATAATCCGAATACTATTATGTTCTGGCATAGTTAAAGTTATAGAATAACCATCGGTTTTAATTTTTTTATTATAAACATCAAAACATAATGGTTTATCAACTATAAAACTTTTAATGTTATGTTTTTCCTTTAAATGTTCAATTTGTTTATCTGATAAATATAGATTTTTTGGAACTTTGTCGGGTGGGTCTAAAAAATCTCCCAACTTTAAGTTATTTTTTCTTTGTGGCGGAGTCATTGAAAAGTCTTTAGGTAATCCACCAAGTCTTGCAAACATCCAAACTCTTTCACGATTTTGTGGAATACCATAATCTTTGCTATTTAGAACTGCCATAGCAAGTGGAGATTCATTAGGGTCATCTTTATTTGCAACATATCCCATATTTCTCAGCATATCACACATTTTTTTTCTAGTTTCATCAAATTTTTTAGACAACAAACCTTTAACATTTTCTAATAAGATATATTTAGGTTTTTTTACTTCGCAAATACGCATAATGTGTTCAAATAATGTGCCACGTCCATATGGGTCGTTTACACCTTTTTGCATGCCAGCAGTAGAAAAAGGTTGGCATGGAAATCCACCTGTAAACAAATCAAAATCAGGGAAATCTTTTTCATTTGGATTGGCTTTTGTTATATCTGGATAATTCTTAATTAAATTACCATTTTCGTCTTTATGGTTAGCATTAAATAAGTCGATAGCATATTTATCAATTTCAGAAAATGCAACAACTTTGTAATTAAAATTTTTATGCTTTTGTTTTAGTTTTCTTAAAGCAAAACTTCCACCACCATATCCAGCAAATCCTTCAAAAACACGCAAAACATTGTCTTGTTTTTTCATCTATTCTCCTTTTTTGTAAAAGAGAATAATTGTTGTACTTTTTATTAAGAAAATGAGTCAACTATTATAATGACAAATGCTCTCTTTTACTATGTATTTAGTTATTTACCGATTAAGTATAACATATTTTTTTGTTTTTTGCATCTAAATATATAAAAATTATGATTTCTTATAAAATATTTATTAAAAACAATTCAACAACCATTATAACAGGTGGTCTTTTTTTATGAGAAGAAAAATTTATTTGAAAGAGTTTTCAGATTTTGAATTTACTCCCTTAATTTTTTAACTTTAGGTATCCTTATATAAGTGAGGGGCAAGCAAAAACAAGTTAAAATATTTTTGGAGGTAAATAACAATGAAATTAAAAGAATGGCTTGATATTTGGCTTAACAAATATACAAAGTTTGCGGTGAAACTCCGCACTTATGAAAGGTATAGATATATCATAGAAAAACACATCAATCCTAAACTTGGAGAGTTTGACTTAGACGATTTATCGGCAGTGAAACTTCAAGATTATGTTTTGTCGGAACTTGAAAGTGGGAACCTTATTTCATCAAAAGGGCTCGCTAACAATTCGGTAATTGGAATTGTGAATGTTTTGAAAAGTGCGATGAAATTGGCAAAATCGCTTGAAATTTGTGCATTGGACAATTCGGATAAAATCAAATTGCCAATGGCGACCGAAAAACCTGTGGCTGCTTTTGAAAAGTGGGAACAAGAGAAATTAGAAAAATATTGCTTGTCATCAAACAAAACAAACTATTTAGGTATTGTGATTTGTCTTTACACCGGCATAAGGCTCGGCGAACTTTTGGCATTAACTTGGAATGATATTGACTTTAAAAGTGGAATTATGACAATATCAAAAACGGCTTATAGAATAAAACAGAATGGAAAACCACAAGTTGTTATTGACAAACCTAAGACTAAAAATTCAAGCAGGCTAATTCCACTTCCTAAACAACTTTTAGAGATTTTGAAAAGAGCAAAGAAATTTTCAAAGTCTGATTTTGTTTTGTCCACAAGAACGGGAGGAATTGTTGGAACTCGGGCTTATCAAAAAACTTATGAGAGAATTTTAAAGAAACTTGAGATTCCCTACAAAAACTTCCACTCGCTTCGTCATACTTTTGCAACTCGTGCTATTGAAATGGGTATGGATGTTAAAACCTTGTCAGAAATTCTTGGACATAAAAATCCTGTTATCACACTTCAAAGATACACACATTCAATGCTTTCATATAAAACAGAGATGATGAATAAGATGGGGAAAATGTTAAATATTTAATATTTATCCTTATAAAACTCAATAATTTTTATAATAAAGAGAAAAAGAAAGTTGCTAGGGTTATAGATATATAAAAACCACAATTATAGCTTGTGGTTTTGTTGGCAATGGTGTATAGATTGAAATGCAGCTAAGCAATCTTAACGAAAAGATAAAAGAAATGTGAATGTATATGGAAGAAAAAAAAGGAAGACATAGAAAGCCGAAAAGAAGACTTAATTTCAAGAATGACCGATGAAGAAATAGAACAAAGGATTAGTGAGCTTGAAAGGCTAAAAGAGAAAAGAAAGAAAAAAGAAAAAGATTTAGAGATGTAAATTGTATAAAAAGTGGCATATAAATATTGACTATTAAAAATCTTATGATAGAATGTAAAAAAGGTTGAAGAAAGATTATTTCTCCAACCTTTTGCATTTTTAGTAAAAAAAATAGAAAAAGTTAACAAAAAAAGAAAACAAAACGAATAAGGAGGTGTTATAATGGGCTCAGGTGGAGTTCCCAATAGAACAATAGAACGAGTAGATGGCAGACGTGGTGACCTACCAACACGTGGGGCAAAACCAAATTCAAGATATGATTTGTATGTAAATGGAGAAAAAGTACAAAGTAGATGGTTTGATTCAAGTGGAAGAGTTATAAGAAATAGAGATTTTAGCCATCAAGACGCACATAATAATCATGAGTTTCCACACGATCATAATTGGAGTTGGGAAAAGGGTTTCCCAGAGAGAAATCCTGAGAATTTAAATCCAGATTATAATCTTTATTTTTAAAAGGAGAAGAAAATGACAAAACAATTAAGTGATTATGAGATAGAAAAACAAAAGAAAAAGCAAGAACTTGTCAGAAATGAATTTTTATACCAAAATAATTCAGCTGGAAAATATGAATTTCCTATAATTAAAAAGCAAAATATTGATGTAAATAAAATTGAATTTTTAAGTTATGTTAACACCAAAAAAAATGATGATGACAATAGAAATAAAACAATTCATTTCTTTACTTATGATTGGAAATTTGAAAAAGTTTATGAAAATGCTGAAGAAGAATTAGAAAAATTGAGCCAATATTTTTGTTTGCTTAGTCCTGACTTTAGTGTTTTTACAAATATGCCTCTTGCCCTTCAAATTGAAAGTGTTTTTAAAAATAGATGGTGTGGTGCTTACTGGCAGTCAAAAGGATTAAAAGTTATTCCAACGATTTCATGGGGAGATGAAAGAAGTTTTGAGTTTTGTTTTGATGGAATTGAAGAAGGCTCAATTGTTGCAGTATGCACTTATTATAGAGAAAATTGTGAAGAAGAGTTTATGCTAGGTTATAATGAAATGTTAAAGCGAATAAAACCAAGTATAGTTTTGTGCTATGATGAGCCTTTTAAATCAATGAAAGGGAATATTAAAGAATTCTTACCAACAACTTATGAATGGACAAAAGATTTAAATTGGAAAGACTTAATTCATTTTAAATGGGAAAAACAAAATAAAAATGTTTCGGGATTAAATGAAAACAACTTTAAATATTTTAAGTATGATGATCCTTATGTGAAAGACCAATTAGTAAAATGTTCAATCTGTGGACATATTGCAATGCAAGACCAATATGGCAATGGAGAATGCAAAAATTGTGGTTGGAAATTCAGTAAAGATGAAGAATTATTAGAGAAAAAAGCAGGAATAAGTTACCCAATGCTTGTTACTCCAACAACCGCAAGAGAACAATATAAAAAAGGATTGCCATTTAAAGCGACATTTGATGAATTTGTTAATGGATTATATTTTTATAGCGAAATGCTTTTTGAATATAATAATGAAGTATATGAGGTATTTTTAAGGGCTAATAAGAATTCAAAAAGTAATGAAGATTGTGATATTGTATTTTGTTCAAAAAATATGCAACAAGAATATAAAACTAGACAAGATTTTGAAAGCAAAGCCAATATCGGTGGCATTTTATTAAAAGAATTATGGAGTAAAATTAATAACCCTTCATACATGTATTGTGGATAAAAAGTATGACAGCAATTGACAGCAAATATGTTAGTTTTAGGCAGTTTATAAAAGATTTAGACCGATGAGTTATTTTTTGACTATCGGTCTATTTTTTTGTCCCTATTTTGACAGCAATTAGTCCTAAAATTGACAGCAAATGATTTTTTAATAAAAAATTTGTAAAATTTGAGTAATAAATAAAACCCCTGAAAGTGCCTATTTAACTAGGGTTTCAAGGGTTTTATGAATGGAGCTTATGATGGGATTCGAACCCATGACCTCAGCCTTACCAAGTCTTAGATGGATTTGAACGGGTTTAGAACACTCTAAATAACTTTAAATAAACTTAAATAACTCTAG
>CALVPQ010000011.1 GCA_944351415.1 uncultured Clostridia bacterium
GAAGAGCAAGCAAACATTGTTAAGTTAATGTTTGATGAATACATAAGTGGTAAATGCATTAAAGACATTGTAAAGATATTACAAAACAAAGGAATAAAGAATGCATACGGAAAAGAGTGGACAATAAACTCTGTTTCAAGAATATTAAGGAATGAAAACTACAAAGGTTGTGTATATGCAGACAATACTGTTTATACAAATATTTTCCCTGCAATAATAAGTGAACAACTTTTTGATGAAGTAAATGAAAAATTGAAGATTTCAAAAAGGACTTCTGCTCACCATAAAACAGAAGTAAATTATCTCTTAAGTGGCAAGTTAATTTGTGGCAAATGTGGTAGTTTAATGACCGGAGATAGTGGTAAAGGTAAACTTGGCACAATTTACAATTATTATAAATGCTTTACAAAAAAGAAAAATAAATCTAAATGCGATAAGAAATCTGTTTCTAAAAATTACATAGAAGAAAAAGTTTTAATTGCAACACAAGAATTTATGCAACACACGAACTTAAAAAGTCTAAGTAAAGTATTGGCTGATACATATAACAAAAGCATTGAAAAAGACACAATTTTAGAAAGTCTAAATAAAGAACTTCAAGACAACAACAAAAAGTTAAAGAATATTTTAACTGCTCTTGAAAATGGAATTTTTAACGACACAACAAACGATAGAATGAAAGAACTTGAAGTTAGAATACTAGAAATAAAAGAAAAAATTGCTAGCAGACAAATGCTAATAATTAAACCATTAAGTGAAGAACTTGTATATGAATATTTAAAGTCTTTTAAAGATTTGGATTATTCTCTTGAAAATGCAAAACAAAGACTAATTGATATGTTTGTAAATAGAGTTGTTTTATATGATGATCATTGTGAAATTTACTTTAATATAACTAGTGATAAAAGTAAGCAATTAAAATTAAGTGAAAAACCAGATATATCACAAGAAATTGAATATATAGAAAATAAAAAGGAGCAATCTTCCCCAAAGGGTTCGGATTGCTCACAATTGGCGGGAAGAGAGGGATTTGAACCCTCGCGCCGGTTGCCCGACCTACAGCCTTAGCAGGGCCGCCTCTTCGACCTCTTGAGTATCTCCCCTTGTCGAATTATCTGTTTTGCATTCTGCTATAAACAAGAAAGTTTTGTCTTGTTTGGTTCTTGCCAAGATAATGTTCTTGAACATCGTTAAGTTTGCTAAATATTTTTTTAGCAAAAAATTATAAATCAACTGAACAAGTGGCAAAGCATTATAAACAAGTTTTTATGCTTAATGCTTAATTATAATAACACAGAAAACAAATTGTTGTCAATCATTTTTTTTATTTTATTGATATTTTATGGTTTTTATTAGGTAAAGTTTGAAATTTGTTAAACATTTTTAAATAATTGACTAAAATTCTGTTTTTTGTTAAAATACATAATTATAAAATTTTATAAAGGAATTTAAAAATGGATAAAAAAGTTAAGAAAACAATAAGTGATGATATTTTGTTTATGAACACAAGCAAATTAAAAGAAGAAGACATCACCGCCTTTCAAACCTTTGCTATGAAAAAATACTCTATTTTTATTGCCATCACCATTGCTGTTGTGTTTGGTGGGCTTGGGGTTGGTCTATGCTTTGTGAACACATATATTGGAATTGCAATCTTGCTTGCAGGAATTATTGGCGGACTGTTTTTCTTTCCATACTTAAGCAGAAATCAAATAAAAACACAAAATAGCGCAATCTTTGATGGCAAAGACTATGCAAATTCTTTTGAATTTTATTCTGACCACTTTAAGGTTATAAATATTGATAATTCAGCTTCTGAAAAAGAAATAAGCCAAGAGTTTTTATATAGCGAGCTTTATAAACTTGTTGACTATAAACAATATATTTTTATTTATATCAATAAAAATCAAAGTTTTCTTTTAAATAAAACAGGAATGAAAAAAGGCACAGTCGCCGAACTTATTGATTTTTTAAAAGAAAAAAATATAAAATTTCAAGACAAAACAAACCTAGGTGAAATGAAGAAAAAATAAAAAACTATATAAAAGACCTATAAAACTTGAGAAAATATTATGAAAAATATCATGAAAAAATATTGTGAAATATTGTAAAAAAACTCTTATGAAGAACATAAGAGTTTTTTGTTTTAAGTTGTAGGTATAGCAGAAATTCTATCTGCATAGTTTGACCAACCATCGGCAGCTTTATAAGTTTCAACCACTCCTGCTGGAACATATATAATAAACGAATTATTTGTATTATCTAATGCATAGCTACCAAATGTTGGCGGTGTTGTGCTATTAATTGTTATATTTTCAAGTCCGTAGCAATATCGAAAAGCTTCAGCCCCGATACTTGTTAAGGTGCTTGGCAAAATTACACTTCTAAGTCCGTTGCAATATTCAAAAGCATTATTACCTATTCTTGTTACCCCTTCTGGGATTGTTATACTTGTAAGTCCGCAATAACGAAAAGCATCAGAACCTATACTTGTTACACTTGATGGAATTGTTATACTTGTAAGTCTGCCGCAACTATAAAAAGCACCATTACTGATACTTGTCACACTATCTGGGATTGTTATGCTTGTAAGTCCACTACAATCTTCAAAAGCATAAGAGCCAATACTTGTGACTCCCTCTGGGATTATTATATTTGTAAGTTCGCTGCAATTATAAAAAGCATTATAACCGATACTTGTTAAGGTGCTTGGCAAGGTTACACCTGTAAGTCCTCTGCAATTACGAAAAGCACTAGGGCATATTAACTTACAAGTGTTTTTTATGATATAGCTTCCACTATTAAATGTTCCATCGTTTATAAGATATAAATATGGGCTACTTTCACTTCCTAAATAATTTACACCATATTCATCAACATTATATTGTAAATTATCGCAACCATCAAAAACATCAGAACCGATACTTGTTAAGGTGCTTGGCAAAACTATACTTGTAAGTCCACTGCAATTTTCAAAAGCATAAGAATCGATAATTATTATACTTGATGGAATTGTTATACTTGTAAGTCCGCTACAATCACGGAAAGCACCTTCACCAATTCTTGTTAAAGTCTCTGGAAGTGAAACACCTTGAAGAGTTGAACGAGTTTGATAAAATACCCCATCACTAGAAGAACTTGAATCATACATAGATGTGACTGTGTAAGCTGAGCCCGTTCTATAAATTGCTGATGGAACTATTATATTTTCCGCTCCTGCAGAACATCTGCGAAGTCTTGCCGTGCTATCTGTGGTAGAAAAGTTATCATAAGTTAAATATGCATTTGGCTCTGTGAATATTGCATAATATGTTGTTGGAGAAGTTTCTTCTAAAGTGAATATATAGTTTGGAAGCGTAGAGATATATTCTGTTGCTTGTTCACTTGTTTTCCAGCCTAAAAAGTCTGCATCACCAGCGCCTGTAAAACTGGCTGATAGTGTAACTTCTTGTCCAATTTCAACTTCTCCGCCTCCAGTAGCTAGACCTAAACTTGTTTCTGTTGCATTTTCTTCTACTGCTGCTGTTGTTACTATAACAGAAACATACTCATCTATTGTTATTGATATTCCATCTAAAACTAGTGGATTTTCTGCACTGGCATTAGGGTTTGAAATTGAAATGGTTAAGGTGCTATAAGGAGCGGTTTCGATGTTGGTGATTTCTTTGTAGCCATCGTTATCGGCATCGGTTAAATCGTTCACTTCAACTCGTCCGCCAAAGCCGCTTACAAAAACTCCTTGTTCTTCTAAGGTGGTTGGAAGGGTTACGTTTTTTATCTCCCACATCGATTCTGTTGTGTTTATAACATCAAAATATAGTGTGAATGAGCCGTAAGTGTTGGTCTGGCTTATCTCATTTAAATCTAAAGCAAAGCCTTGATTTATATAGCCTGGAGTGAAAGCGTCTATGCTTTGTGGCTGAGAGTCGCTCATATCATGTTTTATTCTTACATCTTTCACATACAAGCTTCTATCTTGAATATTGAAGTTTATACTGCCATTAAGTGTTAGTTGTTGGCTTGCCGCAAACACACCCATAATAAGAATACCTAGCATAAGCATAAATAATGCAAGCACTGATATTAATCTTACTTTTAAACTCATTCTCCACCTTCCTTATATGGCAATTTAATTTTCGCTTTTTTTTAGTATGCTGATTTGTATAGTTTTCTATACAAATTTCGCCATAAATTGCATTCTATGGTTTTATTATAAACTTTTTAAAAATCTTTGTCAAGAGAAAAGATGGTATTATTTTAAAATTAAAAATAAATTTTAGATACAATCCCCTGTTAAAGCCAAAAAAAATCTAATATTTATAACAACTTGCAAAAAAATAAACTATACATACAAAAAAACAGGCTGTTAATATCTTCCAAATAAAAATCACAAAAAAAATGGGGGAGCCCCATTTATTAAAGTTTATTAAGTTAAACAACAATTTTAGAACATTATATATATAAATCATTAGGCATTACAACATCGCAATAGCCTTGTTTTGCCTGACAAAGTGGGCAAGTTTCCCATGCTTGTTTATCAAAGCTTACATAACCACACGCTGGGCAAATCCAAGCAACTTCTTTCGCTTTCTTATAGAGTGTTTTGTCTTTCATCTGATTATAAAGTTCTTCAAAAACACGAGCATGCCTTACTTCAACGTCATGAATCATTCTGAATAAGTCTGCAATCTCATCAAAGCCTTCTTCCCTTGCTGTTTGCTCAAATTCTTCATAAGCTTTTGCTTCGTCAAGTTCATCTTGGCATAAAAGTTGTAAGTTGTTAAGCAGTTCCCATTTCTCTTTAAATGGAAAACCTGCACAAACATCAATATTATCAACCTGTTTAACTTCGGCATCTTGCAGTTTCATATATAGCACTCTGGCATGATTAAACTCTTGATAGGCAATTTTATCAATAAGGGTTGCAATTGCTTCATAACCATTATACCTAAAACCATACTCACAAAATTCATAACGTGTTCTTGCTGCACTTTCTGCCATATAAGCACGAGCAAGATTAGAAAAAGTTTTACTATCTTTAAGTTTCATAAAAATAACCTCCAAAGATAGTATCTTCCAAAACAAACAAAATATTCATAACAAAAAAAATCTGGCAAAGCAGATTTCTTATTTATGGTTTAAGCTTTAATTTTCTACAAATCGCTAGGATAAGGGCGGAAGATGTGCGTCCAAACGGACGCACCTAAATTGCCCAAGGGGCAATTTAGAAAATTTTTAAGGATTTAAAAATTTATCTTCCGCCCTGCTGGTTGCTAAATTTTACCAAAATCAAAACTTTTATAAATTCACAGAAAGTTCTTCTTCCTCTTCATTTTTCAATTCAATATCATCTATTTTATTTTTAAATTTGTCATGTTTTGAAGATTGTTCTGTATTCATAAAATACAAATCAACATATCTTCCTATAGCTCTCCAAGAACTTAAAATAGTGAAATTAGGTCTAATGCTTAAAAGTTTAAGATAGTCGTTATACGTATTTTTTAGATTTCCCTTAAAAAGTATTGCCTTAACACCCTTTTCTTTTATGGCTTTGCAGTTTTTTTCAAAGTCGTCTATCATTATATCTATTCCATTTTGCAAAGCATACTCGCCTTTATTATTGCAACCTAGAATTAGTTTGTCGCAAGGCAAGTTATTAGCTTTAATCCAATCACAAGTTGCACGAACTATCGGAGAAATATTAGGTCTATTAGAGATAAAATATATTTCATATCCTGATTTATGAAATTTGTTTATTGTTTCAACGGCATCTGGAAACACCTTATAACAAGCAGGATTAAAAATTTTATGTAGATTTTTTATAATAGGATTTACATGTTTCACTTTGTTTATATCTATTTCTTTATATTTCATCTTTTTATCACTTCTTACAAACTGAAACTTGTTTAAAAAATCATAAAGAACAGATTTAAAAGTAAACATTGTTTTATCTAAATCAATACCAATCCTTTTCATATTTCCCTACTCCTTTGCTTAATTATAGCACAAGAGAAGAAAATAAACAATACTCAATTTTAAAAAATAAAAATTTGTTAAAAAACAAAGAAAATTTGCTTATTTTATCATTTTTTCTAAAAAAAATAGTAAATTTTTGTGATTTATGTGATTTTTCTATTGAAATACAATTTTTTATTTGCTATAATTGTTCTATTAAATGGAGCGTGCTTAGCAAGGGACAAACAACTTCTAGGCAACAATAAACTATCTTGCCTTAAAGGAGAAAGCGATGTTAGATTTTAAAAATATGAGCCTTGACCAGCTCCTTAAACTTGTTGATGATAACTTCTATCAAAAAATAACCACTGAAGAGCAGTTTGTGGATTACGTTATGAATGTTTATTATAAAGCTTGTCTTGAAAATAATGCCCCCACAAACTTTAGCCCTGTGCTAATAAAAGAAATTCGGAAAAAAGATTATGCCATTTTTAATCATCTTAAAAATAAACTTGTGATAAACAAGTGGCCCATACGTTTATTTACGCAATGCAAGAAAAATAACAACCTTTTTCTGCCTTTTCGAATGATTTCAACTGTTGTTCATGAAGCCAGGCATATTGCCCAGTATTATTACCCAAGCAAAGTTGATGAATATTTAAAAAAATATGCACAATTCACCTTGCTTTTCCCAGAAACAACAACAGAGATGTTCTATAACACAAACCCTTTAGAAGTTGATGCAAAACATTATACATATTCTTTGCTTCTAAGTTATCCATACTTAAATAAATATCAATCACACAAAAAGTTTTTTAACAAAGAATTTCAAAGGGCTAGTGGTTATGCTTCTATTTATGATGCTCTTCTAAAGGCAAAAAGTATAATGCGAAGATGCCAAAATGTGCCAGAGGCTCATCAAAAGGTTTATACGGCTTTAGATATTTACTGCTCTAAATTTCTTGCCGAGCATGGTATAGATAAAGAAAAATTTAAGGCAACATCAACCCAACTTAATATAAGAAAATCTAATGTCAATAGGCTAACTAATCGACCTACAGAGGTAAGACTTGTTGAAGAAACTAAAAAACCATTAAAATTAGAAATTCTTAAAAAGATTTTTTCAGATAAAGCTTTAACACACGAGGAGTTTATCAATTGCGAGAAAATACTTTTCGCTTTACCTGTAAGACCACCTGCTAGAGAACATGCATACTTTGAAATTGTATATGATGCTTTTAGAGCACTAGAAACGAGAGCTCTTTATAGGCATTATGCCCCTAAATTCTTAGACTTTGGTATTAAAGCCCAGTCTGCACCTGACGTGCCAACGGAAGAAGTAGACTTTATGGAAGAATACAACAAAATTCAATAAAAAATTAAAAGGTAAACTTATGAAAAAAGAAAAAAAAGTTATTATACAAAAGGATAAGTGGCATTTTTTTAAAGAAATTAAATATGCTATTATTCCATTTTTCATATTTGTTGCAGTCTTAATGGTTTCTTATTTTGGAAATCAACTTTTATACAAACTATTAGATAGACATGGAACAGACTATCCTAAAGTTCCAATTGATGATGAAATTCCACTTATCTCATGGTTTGTTTATTTCTACTATCTAACCTTTCCGCTAGGCATCGTCACATTCTTCTATCTTGCATATAAAGACAAAAAATCACTTTACAATATTTTTGTAACCCTTTGCATAAGCTTTGCTATTTCTGGGATTATTTACTTCTTTTGGCAAACCGAATTTGATAAACCTGATTTCACCCCAGTAACATTCACTGATAAATTAGTTGTTTGGACATGGGGTTCGGTGAATCCTATTAACTGCTTTCCGTCTCAGCATTGTTTTATGGCATTTGCAGTTTTAATTGCCTGCTTTAATGGTAAGAAAATGAATATTTTTTATCGATTATTTGCAAGTTTCTGCGCTATAATGATTGTTCTTTCAACAATATTTATTAGACAACATTTTATTCTGGATATTTTTGCCTCATTTGATATTATGTTTGCAGTTTATGCTATAGTTCATGTATGTAAATGCGGAGAAAAGATGGCTTTAAAACAAGAGCAAAAGGAAAAAGACAGACAACTAAAAAAAATATTAGAACAAACATTAAAAAATAATAAATAAAATTCTTGCAACTGCAAGATTTTTTATTAAAAATTTTTTATTGAAATTTAAAAAATAATAAACAAAAATTGAAATTTAATAAATAAACAAAATTATTTTTAAAATTTAATAAAAACTATTATAATAATAAAACAATAGAAAAAATATCTTAATAATTACAAATAGGGAAAACATGGAAAAATTTGATGCAATAGTTATCGGTGCAGGTCATGCTGGGTGTGAATCCGCCCTTGCCCTAGCACGAACAGGAAATAAAACACTTTTGTTAACACTATCGCTTGATGCGGTAGCTTTTTTAGCATGCAATCCATCAATCGGCGGAACCGCAAAGGGGCAACTTGTTGCAGAAGTTGATGCCCTTGGTGGAGAGATGGGAGTAAATACTGATAAAACACTTATTCAACTTCGTATGCTAAATAGTGGAAAAGGACCAGCCGTTCAAAGTTTAAGAGCTCAAGCAGATAAAATAGAATATCATAATCAGATGAAATTTACTCTTGAAAAAACCGATAACCTATTTTTAAGACAAGGCGAAGTTACAGATATAAAGGAACTTGAAAATGGTGATAAACTTATTGAAACTGCAGTTGGAAGCAAATTTCAAGCAAAGGCACTTGTGTTTGCAACTGGCGTATATCTTAAAAGCAGAATAATTATTGGTGACTATACAAAAGAATGTGGTCCAAACGGTTTTTCAAATGCTATGAAACTTTCAGATAGTTTAAAAAAATTGGGTATTAAACTTCTTAGATTTAAAACAGGAACACCTGCAAGAATAAATGGAAGAAGTATTGATTATAGTCAACTTGAAATTCAAAAAGGAGAAGAAAATATACAAAACTTTTCCTTTATAACAAAGAAAAAACCAAATAACAAAGCGGTATGTTATCTTACATACACAAATCTTGAAACACATAAAATTATCACAGACAATTTAGATAAAGCTCCTGTTTTCTCAGGGCTTATTAAAGGAGTAGGTCCACGATATTGCCCATCTATTGAAACAAAAATTGTTCGATTTGCGGATAAAGAACGTCATCAACTTTTCCTAGAACCTGAATCACTTTCAACAAACGAAGTTTATATTCAAGGTTTTTCAACTTCTATGCCTGTTGATGTTCAAGAAAAAATGGTCCATTCAGTAAAAGGTCTTGAAAATGCTGAAATTATGCGTGATAGCTATGCAATTGAATACGATTGTATAGAACCAACTCAACTTCTGCCAACACTTGAACTTAAAGGACATAAAGGATTATTTTTTGCAGGACAGATAAATGGCACATCAGGCTATGAAGAAGCCGCGGCACAAGGGATTATAGCAGGAATTAATGCAAACCTCTACCTAAAAGGCAGAGAACAACTTGTGCTTAAAAGAAGTGATGGATATATTGGTGTGCTTATTGATGATATAGTAACAAAAGGAACAAACGAACCATATCGAATGATGACAAGCCGTGCCGAATATCGCCTTCTTTTAAGACAAGATAATGCTGACTTACGCCTTACTGAAATTGGCAGACAAGTTGGGCTTGTTGATGATAAACGATGGAAAATCTTTCAAAAAAAGAAGAGAGAACTTAATAAAATCTTTGCACTTCTAAATCAAAAATATAAAGTGGAGGAAGTTAAGGATTTCTATATTGAAAATAACGAAAATCCACCAAGGGAAAGTGTGACAATAAAGGATATGCTCAAGAGAAGCAATATTGATGCCTTTAAAATCAATAAAAAATTTCATATATTTGAAAAATTTTCTTATGAAGTTATCAATGAAATGAATATAACTGTTAAATATGAAGGCTATCTAAAACAACAGCTTGAAGAGATTGAAAAGTTTAAGAAGAATGAAAACACCCTTATCCCTAGCAACTTTGACTATTCAAAATATCATGGGCTTAGACTTGAGGCAATTGAAAAATTACAAGAAATAAAACCACTTAGCATCGGACAAGCTTCCAGAATTTCAGGAGTGTCCCCTTCAGATATAGCTGTGCTTTCTGTGCTTGTTAAAAAATTTATACAAGAAAACAAAACAACTGAGCAATAATTTTTTATAAAAAACACACAAAATCTTAATAAAATTGTATAAAATATATTTTTATAAAAGCCAGTCATTTTTATGACTGGCTTTTTATTTAAAGTTATCTTTTTTATGCTTAAAAATTATAGAAATCTTTTTTAAATGGAATTTATCTTTTGTTTGACAAAAATAAGTGGTAACTATATAATTATATTAAAAGTTGAAGTATACTTTAAGTTAATCAAAACTCAAAAAAGGAATTTAAAAATGAAATATTCAATTCAAACAATATCAAAAGTTTTAGGTATTCCGCCTTCAACACTAAGATATTATGATAAGGAAGGCTTGCTCCCATTTGTTGAAAAAACTTCTGCTGGGGTTAGACAATTTAAAGATGCAGATATTGAATGGCTTTTAACAATAGAGTGTTTAAAACAATGTGGAATGAAAATATCTGATATTGCAAAATATATTTCTCTATGTGAAAAAGGCAATAGCACTATAAATGAGCGCTATTTAATGCTACAAAATTTAGAAAGAAACATAAACGAACAAATTAAATTTTTAAAAAACAGCAAAAAACGTATTGACTTTAAATTATGGTTTTATCAAAAACTTGTTGAAACAGATGGAAACTTTATGGCTGAAACAAATGAATCATACTCATTTAGAAATGATGCAGTTGACTATATAGAAAAACTTCATAAAATTGCTGAAAACAAAAATAAAGCTGAGTAGAAACTCAGCTTTTTTGAAACAAAATCTTAAAATAATTGTTCATAAATTAAATATTCTCAACTTTTTTTGTTAATTTTTTTAGATTTGGCACAATTATTGTTACCCCTTCCTTTATAACTTCAAAATCAAAACTGCCCTTTCCAATCTTTTCCCCATCAAGATTAATCACGGTATCTGACTGAGTTTCAACTCTAAATTTATCGAGAAGTAAATGTTGAATATTTTTGTTATATTTATTATCCACACCTTTTAGGAAAAATTTTGCAACCCGACAAACTGCAGGAAAATTCACTTTGTCTTTTTTTGTTTTAATTAAAACAACATCAACAAGGCCATCGTTTAAGGCTGCTTTTCTGTTCACTTTAAACCCTGCAACACTTTTTGAGTTTAAAATAAGCATAAGAGCATACTTACCTTCAATTTCTCCACCATCATAGCTAAGTTTAAGTTTAACGGCAGGAGTTGTGAAAATTTTTTTAGCTCCATGAAGTGCATAAGCCACCTTGCCAATCTTTTTTTTCTTATTTTGGTCGGTGGCATAACTAGATTCGGTGAACAATCCAGAACAGCAAACATAAATTCCATATCTATCATTCATTTTGAAAATATCATGTTTAAATTCCTGACCTTCAAGTATATTTTTAACTGCCTTTTTCATATTGCAAGGAATGCCCAGACTGTGTGAAACATCATTAACAGTGCCTGCTGGGATATAACCAATTTTGACTTTATTTTCTAGTCTCGCGATGCTGTTTATAGCTTCATTTAGTGTGCCATCACCACCTGCAACAACTATAATATCATAATTATTCCCCTTTTCAGTGATAATCTCGCCAATATTCCCTCCATATTGTGAACGATGCACATCAACAGTAAATTTACCCTTAAGCATCTCTAGAATATTATTTTCATTTTTTGCAATTTTTCCTTTTCCACTTAGTGGATTATAAACAAATAAACACTTTTCCATATATATAAGATATACTATAATTTAAAAAATAAGTCAATAAATTGAAAAAAATATCAAAAAAACATTAAAAATATTGTGAAAATTATCAATTTATTTTTAAAAAATATAAAAAAATGATATATTTTAAAATATGGAAACTAGAACTAATAAGATAAAGAAAAATAAAAATATAGCAAAATTTACCATGCAAATATTTATAATTGCCTTTGCAGGACTTCTGGGCGGCACTGCTTTTAAAACATTTTTTGAGTCTGCCGGCATAATTCCCACGGGCTTATCAGGTTTTTCACTGGTTATTCACAATCTATTTTTAATGGGTGATATAAATATTCCAACATCTATTATTTACCTTGTTTTAAATATTATTTTATTTGCTGTTGCCCTTAAAGTTTTTGGTTGGAAATTTCTTGTCCTTTCTGGTGTAGGTATTGGGTGTTATACCCTTAGTATGCAATTTGGTGCTATCCCAGGACTAGCCGATGTTGCAGAAGAAAGTATTGATAAACTTCTATACTGTATAGTGGGTGGCATGATAATGGGCTTAACTATTGGTGTAGCTTTGCGCTATGGTGGTTCGACTGGTGGAAGTGATGTTCTTGGAGCACTACTTAATAAGTTCTTCCCAGCCATTAAAACAGGTTATTGCCTGCTTGGCATTAATGCAATAGTTATTATACTTAGTGTTGTTTCAACTGGCAGTCTATATATTGGACTCTATGCCCTTATTATGACAATCATAAGTTCGATGGCAACAAATCTTGTGCTTGATGATTCAAAACGTGTGGTATCTTTTTATATTATCTGCGATAAGGATAAAGAAATAGCCGAAGCCATCTTAAATAGGTTTCATCGTGGAGTTACTAAAATTGATGCAGAGGGAATGTTCTCTCATAAAGAAAAAGCAATGCTTCTTTCACTGATTCCAAAAGGTCAAGCTCACGAAATGAAAAAACTTATAAAAGAAGT
Source organism: uncultured Clostridia bacterium (assembly GCA_944351415.1). GTDB lineage: Bacteria > Bacillota > Clostridia > Christensenellales > UBA1242 > Caccovivens. The sequence continues at coordinate 12,791 of CALVPQ010000011.1, forward strand.
TGATGAAAATGCTTTTGTTTTTTCTGCTGCGGTCACTGAAACACTAGGCGATGGCAATTTTATGAAAGAAGCTTCTATATTCAAACACAAAATCGCAGAGGCAAATTATATTTTAAAAAATAAAAAAAGATATTCAGTTAAACTAAATATCACCAAGGAAAAAATACTTAAAAGAAAAATGAAGTATCATCTTTATAAAAATAATCTTCAAAAATAAAAATTTTAATCAGCTTAATAAATTGCATATATTATATTAAAAAAATTCTATAAAAACACAATATTTTTTTATAAAATAAGTTTTATAATAAAAAAACTATGTGAAAGTGCAAAGCACAGATAAATTCAAAAGAATTTATCAAAATTTTACACTAGTAAAATTTTATAATCACATAGTTTTTTATTTTTTAAAGATAAAGTTTTCTAACAATAAAATTAACAAATTTAGTTGGTAAAATTCTTGGGAGAAATACAACACATTTATAAAAGAACCCTATAGTTTTTCTAAGTGGTGGGTGTTTCTTTTTTAATATTTTAACAGCGGCTCTACCAACTGTATCTGGGTCCTTACCTGTTTGCTCGTCTTTTTCAACCTTCTTTATAGACTTTTCAATCTTTGCTTGCTCTTCCCGGCTTCCCTGCTCGTTGTCAATCACCCTAGAAGAGGTAAAAGCGGTTTTTGTATCCCCAGGAAGAATTGATGTAACTTTAATTTTATAAGGTTTAACTTCATTTGCAAAAGCTCTTGAAAACACTTCAACACCTGCCTTAGTTGCACTGTATGCAGCTTGCACAGGAAGTGGGATAATTGCCCCCACTGAAGAAATATTGATTATATTTCCCCCACCACTTGCCTTAAGGTATTTAACAGCTTTTCCACTTAATGCCATAACCGCTGCAAGATTGGTGTTAGTGATGGCATAAATATTTTCTGCTTTTGTATTTTCTATTGCCCCTGCTATACCAAAACCAGCATTATTAACAAATATATCTATATGTTTTTCTTTTTCAAATATCTCTTTCAATATATTGTCAACTTTTTCTATATCGTTAACATCACAACTGAATGAAGTTTTAATGCAATCATATTCTTTTATAGTTCTTGAAATAGAATATACAATAATGCCATTTTTATTAAAGTATTTTGCAATTGATAGTCCTATTCCACTATTTGCACCTGTTATAACTGCAACTTTACCACTTAATTTGTTTTTCATAAACACACCTTATTTTAAATTTACTTTAAAATTCTGCAACAAACAATAGCAATAGCACCACTTCCAATATGGCAAGACACACTAAGTGAAAGGGGGTCTATAAATGTGAGTGGAACGTTAGGTATTTCCTTTCTTGCTTCTTCTGCAAACTTCATAATCTTATCATGACAGTTCGTATATGCCATAAAAAGTTGCATTTCTCCCTTTTCATAATATTGTTTAAATCTATTTTCCAAATCATTTTTAATCGCTTCAATCATCTTACTCTTTGCAACCTTTTCATTTCTAACCTTTGCAAAACTATCAAGTTTACCACCTTGAATCTGAAGAACAGGTTTAATGCCAAGCATTGTGCCTATTGCAGCAGCGGCTGGTGTTACCCTTCCGCCTTTTTTCAAATACTTAAGTGTGTCCACCATAATATAGATACTTGAGTCTGCTGCCGTTTCTAGTAAAATATCATAGATTTCCTTCGTCGTTTTTCCTTTCTTTGCAAGAGTTAAAGCATCAAAAACAGCTTGTTTTTGTGTGACTGAAATTCTTTTGTTATCCACAACTAAAACTTTTCCATTGTAATCTTTTGCAAAGTTCTTTGCAGTCTCACAAGACATACTAAGTGCACTGGACATCGGAATATGTAAAACAAAATCATAACTTTTTAAAAGTTTATCCCATAGTTCAGTTATTCCACCTATAGCTGGCTGTGATGTTGAAATATCTGCATCGTTAGTAAGTTTATGATAGAATTCTTCTTGAGTTAAGTTAATATCTTCAAAAAACTCCTCCCCATCAATTGTGAATGGCATAGGAATCACATAAACATCTTTTAATTCTTCAGCTTCCTTTTGTAAAATTCCTGCATTACTATCTGTTACAATTGCAATCTTTTCCATTATACACTCCTTAAATTTAATATAGTCTGTTACATAGTATTCTAGCATATTTTATACAAAAATTGCAAAAACATTATAAAAAATTATTGGTAAAATTATAAAATTACTATGAAAAAATTTAAAAAACAACTATACTATTTAAAAAGGATTTCTTATGAATAAGTATAAAGTTGGCATATTCCTAGATACTTTCTACCCTATGGTTGATGGAGTTATAACGGTCGTTGATAATTTGGCAAGAAAATTAAATGATAGACTTGATATAACAGTATTCACAATAAAGCCTTCTGGTAAAGCTGTCGACACAATCAATCACCCTTATAAAGTTGTGCGTTGCAAAGCTTGCCCAATTATGTCATTAGATTATGACCTTCCCATGCCTTCTTTTGATAGAAAATTTAAAAAGGAACTTAAAAATAGCCAACTTGACCTTGTCTATTGCCACTCACCAGCATTTATGGCTGGAGCGGGAATAAAATATGCAAAAAAACATCATAAGCCGGCTCTTTGCCATCTGCATTCTCAATATAGACGTGATATATATAATGCAACACATTCTAAACTGCTTACAAAAATTTTTTTAAAAATATTTTTGAAAAACTTTAATAAGTGTAATGCTGCTATAGCTGTTAATGAATACACACGTGATTTATTTAAAAACGACTATAAATTGCGAACACCAATCACTGTTGTGCATAATGCAACTGATATGCTTCCTGTTTCAAACGATGAGCAAGCAAACTCTATTATAAATAAAAAATTTAATTTAACTCCTGAAGAAAAAATACTACTCTATGTTGGACGGTTAAATAAACTTAAAAATATAGATTTTACCCTTGAGGCACTTAATATTTTAAAAAACAATTTTCAAAATTTCAAAATGCTTATTGTTGGCACTGGAAATGATGAAGAACATTTTAAAAAGAAAGTTAATGAATTGGGGCTTAATAATTATGTTATTTTTACAGGAAAAATTGCTGATAAAGAACTTTTAAAATCAATATATGCAAGAAGCGACTTGTTTCTATTCCCTTCAAAATATGATACTGATGGGCTTGTTAAAATTGAAGCTGCATCTCAAGGCACACCAACAGTTTTTATAGAAAACACAGGCGCAGCTGCAGGAATAATAGATAATGAAACAGGTTATATATCAAAAGATGATAAAACTTTGTTTGCAAAACGGATACTTGAGGCACTTTCAGATAAAGAATTATATAAAAAAATAAGTGATAATGTTCGCACAGAGTTATATAGAACATGGGAAAAAAGTGCTGAAGAAATTTATGAAATTATAGTAAAAATGATAGAAGAAAATAAAAAGAATAAAGGAGAACAGAAATGAGTAAAAAAATTGGATTTGATAATGAACTTTATATTAAGTTACAAAGTGAACAAATACTAAAACGAATTAAAATGTTTAACAATAAACTCTATTTAGAGTTTGGTGGCAAACTTTTTGATGATTTGCATGCTGCAAGAGTTTTACCTGGTTTTGACCCTAATATAAAAACTAAACTTTTAACAAAACTTAAAGACCAAGCGGAAATAATCTTCTGCATTTCTGCAAATGATATTGAAAAAAATAGAGTAAGAGCAGACCTTGGGCTTAGTTATGATAATGAAATGTTAAGAATTATTGACACTTTAAGAGCCCTGGGACTTTATGTTTCTTCTATAGTTATAACTCTTTTTAAAGGTCAATCTGGTGCCACAAAGTTTGCACAAAAACTTGAACAACATGGCGAAAAAGTATACTTTCATCGCTACACAAAAGGTTATCCAAATGAAGTTGATGTTATTGTTTCAGATGAGGGGTATGGAGCAAATCCATATATTGAAACCTCGCGACCACTCGTCATTGTTACTGCACCAGGGCCTTCTAGTGGAAAACTTGCAACTTGCCTAAGTCAAATGTATCATGATTATAAAAATGGAATAAAGGCTGGATATGCCAAATTTGAAACTTTTCCTGTATGGAATTTGCCACTTAAACACCCTGTTAATATAGCTTATGAATCGGCAACTGCAGACCTTAAAGATATAAATCAAATTGACCCTTACCACTTTAGCGAATATGGAACACTTGCGGTTAACTATAACAGAGATATTGAAGTTTTCCCTGTTCTTAAAAACATTCTTAAAAAAATCACCGGAAAAGAAATATATAAATCACCTACTGATATGGGTGTTAACATGGTTGCAAGTGCAATAACTGATGAAACTGTTGTTGAAGAGGCAGCTAAAAAAGAAATTGTAAGACGTTATCTTAAATCTGAATGTGATTATAAACGTGGACAAGCTTCTTTTGACACAGTAGAGAGAACTAAATATCTTATGGCAGAACTTGACCTTACACCTGATTATCTTTCAGTGGTTGGTGAGGCTAAAAAAATAAGTAAAGCTTGTGGTTATCCTTGTGTTGCATTAGAACTTCCTAATGGTGAAATAGTTTATGGTAAAAATAAAACTATAGTTTCTGCAAGTGCAGCTGTTATTTTAAATGCACTTCGAACACTTGCAAATATGGGAGATGATTTTGACATAATTTCTGATGATATACTTCTTCCAATAACAAAACTTCGAACACAATATTTGCATCAAAACAAAAACGTGCTTACACTTGATGATGTATTAATAGCATTATCTATTTCATCACATAGCAATCAGAAAGCAAAAAAGGCTATAAAAAAACTGCCTGAGCTTAGCGGTTGTGAAGCACATTGCACATACATTTTAAGTCCAAGTGAAGAACAAACTTTAAAAAGGCTTGGTATAAATATCACATCTGAACCAGTGTTTTTAAATAATAATCTATATGAAAACTAAAAATAATTTAAAAATGTAATAAAAAATATTAAAAAATTAATATAAAATCTTAAAATCTATATAAATTTAAAAAATAATGTAAAATTAAAAAAATAATGGTTAATTTTTATTATATACCATTATTTTTTTATTTTTATCTTCTCCTTTTTCGCACAGATTTTTTATCGCAATTTCTAAAGAGTGCAAGTGGATATTTTCTTACCGCAATATCCGCACCAGGCTTTGCTGTGGTTGAGAAAAAACACATTCCATTTTGATAACTATATGGACATTCATCATAATTGTTCATACAAAATAAAACAAAATTATATCCCCTACCTAAAATTAAACCACCAATCCCAAATGTGAGTATGTCTGTTGCGGTTTTACTTATGTAAATAGATTTACGTTGACACATAGGGCATACTGCAATCGGACGATTACCCACTGCAAGCATTCCTCCCCAAGTTGTAAATTCTGTTGCATTTCTCCTTATTGCCCTTGCTAATTTTTTCCCGCCACGAGCAGTTTTTGTGTCAACTTCAACATCTGCATCTTTATTCTTTTTCTTTTTCTTATTTTTTTCCTTTTTATCGTCAGGGTTTTTAGCTTCTGTTCCATCTGGATTTTGTTCATCGCCATAGCCATCGCCTATATCTTCGCCAAATCCATCGCCTTCGCCCTCTTCTTGATTGTTTTTAGAAGCCTTGTCGTCTTTTAGATTATTATAGTCATCGTCAAAGTCATCATCGTAGTCTTCTTCACCATCATCATCGCCAAAATGACCATTCCAGCCTAAGAGTCCATCGTCGTCGTCATCTTCGTCATCTTCGTCATCATCTTCGTCTTCATCGTCGTCATCTTCGTCTTCATCATCGTCATTATTGCCAAAAAAATCAAACGGACCATAAAGATTATACATAAGCATCTCCTTTTAATAAGCAAACACTATATAATGTTCGCTTAAACTCTTCAAGAATAAAACCCTTTTAAAATTTTTTGCTTAGGCTATAAAGTTTGAGTTTAAGGCTTTATTTATAATTATTATACACATTTTTTAAGAAATTACAAAAAATTTTTACAATAAAAAAGAAGAGTTCTCTCTTCTTATCTCTATTTGGCTTATAAAATGTTTTAGTCGAGCCATAAAACATTGTTGGTTATAATAAGGGTTATAATATCAATCAACCATAAAAATGGTATACCTATTATCAAAAGCAAAACAGCAAGCACAATCCCTAAAACATTTTCATTGCTTATTGACTTGATTAATCTATAGACAACCCAAACAATATCTATCATTGGTAAAGCTAAAATAATTTTAACAACAATTGGCATTTCGTCCATAGCTTTAACAAAACTTTTCATATATATCTCCTTTGTATACTTTATGTTGTTTTTAAAGCTTTATGAAAATAAAAAACTAATTATTTTTATATTAGAAACTATAATAATGATATTATCTTAAGCAAACTATTTGGCTCAAGACAAGCCCCACCTATTAACAGCCCATTTAGATTTTTGCAGTTTGTGAATTGTTTAACATTCTTGCTATCAACACTTCCCCCATACACAACCTTAATATTGCTAGCTGATACCTGTGAAAAATCATCTGCAATAACCTTTCTTATTTCATTGACAGCCTGTGTTATCTCTTTTGCAAGTGGTGTTTTCTCTGTGCCTATTGCCCATACAGGCTCATAAGCTATAACAATTCGCTCAAGTTCATTCTCATAAAGCCCTTTTAAAGCATCTTTTATTTGTTCTCTTAAAACTTCATAAGTCTTTAAAGTGTTGCGTTCAACCAAACTTTCGCCAACACAAAGAATAACACCCAACCCATTTTTTAAAGCTGCCTTTATTTTTTTATTAATTACCTTGCTATCTTCTTTAAATCTTTTTCTTCTTTCACTATGCCCAACTAGACAGAAGTCAACTCCACTTGCTTTTAGCATTCTACCGCTTATTTCACCGGTAGTTTTTCCCTCTTCATCTTCGCTAATGTTTTGGCTTCCAAGTCTTACTGCTCTGCCTCTGCAAAGATATTCTCCTGTTGAGAGTGAAGTATAAGGAAGGCAAAGTGTTAAATCAACCTTTTCATCAAATCGTGAAAGAAAGGTCATTAAATAATTTTTTGTTTCTTCTGGGGTCTGGTTCATTTTAAAGTTTGCAATAACTATATCAATCATAAAATTTTCTCCTGAATAACATCAATTGCAGGGAGCGAACCTTCTTCTAAATACTTAAGCGTTGCTCCGCCACCAGTTGATACATAGTCAAATTTATCTAAAAGTCCAAAGAGATTAACAGTTGCCACAGTATCTCCACCGCCAACACTTGTGTATGCCTTTGTGTGTGCGATAATTTCTGCTATACTTCGTGTTCCATTTCTATATGCCTTGTTTTCATACATACCTAAAGGCCCGTTCCAGAATATTTCACCAGCAGCGCGCAATTCTTTCCTATATAGGTCAATTGTATTAGGACCTATATCAAAGCCTATCAAATCTCCAGTCAGCTTACTTGTGGTGACAATATTTTTTGATTTTGCATGCATTGCAACATGGTCGATAGGTAATAAAATTTTTTTGCCGGCTTCTTTTGCAGAATCTAAAATCGCCTTAGCAACTGAAATGCTTTCTGTATTTAAGATTGATTGCCCAATATCCTGACCGATGGCTTTTAAAAAGGTATAAGCCATAGCACCACCAATCAGAATTGTATCTGCCTTGTCGATAAATTTTTCAAGAATTTTTGTTTTTGTTGAAACTTTCGCTCCACCAAGCACGGCAACAAATGGTCTTCTTGGATTGTCTAAAATTTGATTTAGAGCATTAATTTCTCTTTCCATCAAAAAACCAATAGCATTAGGCAAAATTCTTGCAATGCCAAAGTTGCTTGCATGTTTTCTATGCGCCACACCAAAGGCATCATCAACAAATATATCTCCCATTGATGCAATTTCTCTAGCAAATTTCATGTCACACTCTTCTTCTTGCTTATAAAAACGAACATTTTCAAGAAGAAGAACTTCGCCTTCTGGAAGCATCTTTATACGTTGTCTAACTTCTTCGCCTATACAGTAATTGCAGAAAGAAACATTTGCTTCAAGTTTTTGTGATAAGATGATTGAAATAGGCCAAAGAGATTTTCTAATATCATAGCCATCTGGTCTCCCCAAATGAGATAATATCACAACTTTAGCTTTTTGCTCAACAAGGTATTTTATAGTTGGAAGTTCATTATCAATACGTGTGGTATCAAGAATTTTGCCAGAATCGTCCATAGGCACATTAAAATCTACACGTAGAAGCACTACCTTCCCTTTTAAATTTACCAAATCCTTAATTGTTCTTTTCATGTTTTCTCCCTTATAATAATATTTTACATCTTTTACTGTCTAATTCAAAACCTTTTTCTCAAATAATTCTTTTAAAAGTTTAAGGCTATGGTCAATAGATGGACTTGTTGCAAGCTCAAGTCTAAGTTTGCTTGCACCTTCGATTCCGTTTGAATACCACAAAAAATGTTTTCTCATATAAAGAGTAAGCCAAGATTCATCATAATATTTTCTAAGCACATCAACATGCCTTTTTATAACTTCAAATTTGTTATAAGATATTTCCCTGTCTAAAAGTTGTGCAAATATCCATGGCCTGCCTTGCGCCCCACGACCAATCATAACACCATCAACCCCAGTTTCAAGCATCTTTTGATAGCTTTCTTTATCTGTTACATCTCCATTTCCAACAACAGGTATTTTTAAGGTCTGTTTTAACGATGCAATTGCATCTAAATCAGCCTTCCCACTATAACCCTGCTGAGCTGTTCTTGCATGAAGTGTAACAAAACTTGCTCCACTTTCTTCGCACATTCTTCCAAATTCTTTACTTATGTCACTATTAAAACCTAATCTGAATTTAACAGAAACAGGCACTTTTGCCACCTTTACACACTCGCTGATAATTTTGCTTGCAAGTGGAAGGTTCTTCATAAGTGCGCTTCCTTCCCCATTTTTTACTATTTTCGGTGCAGGACACCCCATATTAATATCAATTATTTGATAATCTTTAAGTAGAGTTCCAGTTATAGCTTGCGTGATAATTTCAGGTTCATGACCAAAAACTTGCCCAATTTTTATTTTTTCGTAAGGCGAAGAAATGGTCATAAGTTGAGTTTTATGTGGATTGTGAAGCATTGCTCTTGCTGATAACATTTCGCTATAAGTTGCATCTGCTCCAAAAAGAGAGCACACTTCTCTAAACCCAACATCACTTACCCCAGCCATTGGGGCTAGAATTAAATTATTGTTAAAATCTATATTGCCAATTTTCATAAACATAGTGTAGCAGTTTCTTAAAAATTTTGCAAACAAAGAAGAATATTTTATTTATACAATATAACAATATAAAAACATAGTAAATTTAAAAAATGTTTTATTATGAATATAAAAGCTGTTAAAATTAAGTATTTAATCTTTTTTTTCTTTTTAAAAATTCTTTTGCAAAATCTATTATAAGTGGAAAGCATAGCAAAATATAAATTATCCCGCCAAGCACAATAGCTACTAATATTGCCCAAACTCCGCTTGAATAACTTAGCCATAATTTTATAACCCGATCCATAATAAAAGAAGCTAGTAATGGCAGAGATAGATTATAAAAACTAAGTTTGATTAGTTTGCCAAGTTTTATTAACGCACAAATACAAATTATTGAATAGAGAATTATATTTGAGATAGCGATTGCATAGATATTGATATTTTTTATTGGAGCAAGAAAAATAAGGGATAGAATTTTAAAAATTCCACCTAAAATATTAAATAAAAGTGATTGATTATAAAAACCCTTTGCTTGTAAAACGGCATTCAAAAGTTGGGTTATAGCCGAAAGAACTATGGCAAAGCCACCAAGAAGTGTTAACTGCTGTGCAACATCTAAATAAGCTTCAACACTATCCGAATACAGAATTGGATATAACTGCCGAGATATTGAAATTATGCCAACCACAAGTGGAATAAGTAAAAACCACATTATAGAGAAAGCTTTATTGATAACTGTTTTTTGTCCCTCATCATCGCCTTGAGATGATAGATATGAAATCTTGGGCAACATAGCCGTTGATGCAGAAAGAGAAATAACTAAAGGAAAATGCAGTATTGCACCAACAACTCCACTTTGCAGACCATAAAGCGACGTTATTGTGCTGTTCTGAAAGCCAGCTTTTAAAAGTAATGATGTGATTATTAAAGATTCTATGGCAAAAGCAAGAGGCAGAACTGAACCACTGAAACTTAGCGGTAAAACTGCCTTAAAAAATTCAGCACGAACGGGTGCTTTAACTGGACTTAGCTTGACTTTCTTTATAACAATAAATGCCAAATAAAGAGTTGCTAAGACTTCTGAAATAGTTATTCCTAAAAATGCACCAAATACACCTGAATATATGCCATGAGTGCTAAATATATATGCAAAAATAAGTCCAAAGGCAAATTTAAAGGATTGTTCTATTACCTGACTTATTGCAGTTGGCGCCATGTTTTCATACCCCTGAATTATACCACGATATGTTCCAATAAGCGCTCCAAGAGGTAATAGAAGTGCAAGCAATTTGTAAGAAATAGAAGCATCACTAAATCCCTGCAAAGAGGTAATAGGTTGTGAAAACAAGGCAAAAAACAAACCAAAAAGTAAACTTAAAGAAAGAGAAAATAATAGTGCATAGCGATAGTAACCACCAATAGCCTTGTAATCCCCTCTTGCCCTGCTACTTGAAACAAGTTTTGAAAGGGTGGTTGTCACCCCACCAGCAACAAAACCGAGTGTTAAAGAATACAGCGACATCACCATCTGATAACCGCCAATTCCTGCAATTCCAAGTATATTTGTTAAAGGAAGCCTAAATAATGCACCGAAGATTTTGCCGATAATTCCACTAACAATCAATATAATTGCACCCTTGCTAACAGTGTTCTTCATGCAAATATAATGTGAAAATAAAAGAAAAGTATACAAAAATATTAAACCACTGTTATTGATAAAAAATTATAACACTGAATTGATGATAAAGCAGTTAAAATAAAAAACTTTTATCAAAATCCATTTTTTGATAAAATTTAAAAGAACACTTAAATTAAGGACAAAACTAACTAAAATATAAAATTATTATTAATATACTTATAAAACTTAATTTTAAAGTTTCTGGTATATTGGTCTATAAATTTAGTTATACCAAATTCGACAAAAAAACACTATAACCATATTTTTTAACATGAATAATTTTGACTATGGACATCTGAATATGGTATAATCATATCATTAAATTTAATTTCTTAGGAGAAAAAATGTTAGAAATATATGCCCTTACAAAAAAATTTGGAGATAAAACGGCAGTTGACTCGTTATCACTTACTGTGCAAGATGGTCAAATTTGTGCATTTATCGGACATAATGGTGCAGGAAAAACCACAACATTAAAATGTATTGCAGGGATTCTTTCATTTGAACAAGGAGAAATCCTTATAGATAAAGTGGATATTCAAAAACAGCCTATACAGGCAAAAAAACTTATTGCATATATTCCTGACAATCCTGAACTTTATGAACACTTAAAGGGAAACGACTATCTAAACTTTATTGCCGATGTGTTTACACTAACCAAAGACGAGCGTAAAGCAAAAATTGAGGAATATTCAAAACGTCTTGGAATTTATAACGAGCTAAATTCCCCTATCTCTAGCTATAGCCACGGAATGAAACAAAAATTGGCTCTTGTTTCTGGGCTTATTCATAACCCAAAAGTTTTACTTCTTGATGAGCCATTTGTTGGGCTTGACCCAATAAGTAGTCATGAATTTAAAAATATTATGCAAGAACTTGCAAATAATGGAGTAACAATTTTTTATTCAACACACGTTTTAGATGTTGCAGAAAAGATTTGCTCTCATGTTGCAATCATCAAAGAAGGCAGACTTATAAAATATGGAACTATGCATGAAATAACAAACGATAATAGCCTTGAAAATATATTCTTGGAGCTGGAAAATGAAAAACATAATTAATCTTACACTAATCTATTTTAAACAATCACTTTCTCAGCTTTTTAGGTCAAAAAAAAGAACAACCGCTCTTTCAAATACCTTTCTTATAATTGCTATTTTTATAGTGGTTTCTTTTGCCATGGGTTATGCCTACTATGGAACAGCTCAACAGTTTGAAGAGAGTGGCCATCTTGAGTATGTGCTTATACTTGGACTTATGTTTGCTGCTTTTGTTGTGCTTATGATGACACTTTATGATGCACAAAATCAATACTATAACAATAAAGATTATAATTTGCTTGCAAGTATGCCTATAAAAAAATGGTCTATTGTTTCAGCAAAATATCTTAGCTCTTATCTGGTTTCCTTTGTTTATGGCTTTATGATAGCATTTCCTGCATTTGTTGTTTATTTTTTGCTCTGTCCAATAACTGTTGAAGCAATCATCTACACAATCCTTGCCATGTTCTTTCTTCCAACATTTACCCAAATTATAAGTGCAGCTCTTGCCTTTGTGATAAGCATTATAACCTTTAAACTTAAAAATAAAAAAATTGTTAACACTTTCTTAACATTAATTTTAACTGTTGGACTTATTGCCTTTATCTCTGTTGCAAACAGTGGACTTATGCAAGAATTGTTTGCCAGTGGTGTTCCACTTTGGCTTAAAATATCCTTCTCTCACATTTATTTTTTATTTATGGCAATCACAACAGGCTCGTTTCTTGATTTTTTTATATTTCTTGTAATCACTTCCGCCTTTGCCATACTAAGTGTTGCAATTATATCTCTTGGCTATAAAAAAATAAATACCGAGCTAAATTCCATAAATAAAAAAAGGCATAATAAAAAGCCACTTAATTTTAATCAATCGTCAACTTATCTTTCACTTATTAAGAAAGAAGCCAAGACCTTTTTCTCTAGCACTTCATACCTTATAAACTCAATTATTGGTCCCATCGTAAATATCATTCTGGCAATAACTATGGGGCTTTGTATGAGAAATATCTCAATAAACACAGAACTTTCTGGCTATCTCTTTCTTATAATATACATATATTTTTCATCAATGAGTTTGGGGATTGGCGTGCCAACTTCAGCATCTATCTCAATAGAAGGAAAGGGGTTTTATAATTTAAAAAGTTTGCCAATTAAAATTTCAACAATTTTTAATGCAAAACTATCTTTCAATATATTTTTAACAATGCCCTCTGTTATTGTTGGAAGTGTTATTTTTATTATACTATCCGGCTGTTCTCTGCCCCTTGCAATGCTGAGCTTATTTATACCCCTTATCTCTTCTGTAACCTTTAGCGCACTTGGGCTTCTTATCAATCTAAGATGGCCAAAACTCGATTGGACAAATGAAGCTCAAGCCGTGAAACAAAGTCTTAGTCTTTTTATTTCAATGTTGATTGCAATGTTTGTTTCAGTTTTACCTTTTATTATTTTTATCTCCCTTGCTGGACAAATTCTCTCAATTATAAGTATTGAAATATACTTAGTGTTATCCCTGGTGTTTATTGTTATCTTATGTGTGTTATTTTACACACTTCTCTATACTTATGGTAAAAAATTATTTAAAAAAATATAGAAATAAATTGAAATATTAAATAAAAATAAACAAAAATAAAAAATAATAATAAAATAAAAATTAAAAATAAATAAATTAAAAATAAATAAAAAAATATTAATATCTAATTTATATAAATATTAAAATTTAACGGCAATAAATAATTTTTATTGATTATTATAATAAATAATTTATTTTTTATAAAAAAATGCTCTTAATTTTGAGCATTTTTTTAATAATTTATTAATTTATTTAGTCTATTTTTAACTTCATCTTCTCCGAGAATTAGCATAATTGTATAAAGAGTTGGTGAATTTTTTCTGCCAGTGATTGCAACTCTTATAAACTCACAAGCCTTTGCAACATTTCCTTTATATGCATCAGGGTTTTGTTTATATGCTTTATTATCTGTTGCATAACCAAGCTTATCCGCAAGTTTTTTTACTTGTTCAAACCACTCTTCATTACTTGATGGCATAGCAAAAGACTTCACATATTCTGTTAAAAATTCCTTTGCTTTTTCAGCGTCATTCTCTTCAAGCTCATATTCTTTTGGAGCATTAAAAATATAAGAAAAATATTCTTTCATCATAGCATAGTTATAAATGTCTTTACGCGGTTTTGTTGCCCCATCTCTATCCATCGCACAGAGTTTTATATATTTTTCACTATTCCCTTCAAGCTCTGTTGCAAGGACTTTATCATATTCCTTTGCCCATGTAAGCCAATTTGAATATAACTTTTCTCCACTTATCCTTGCAATTAAATTTTTAGATATATCATTTAATTTAACAAGGTCAAAAATAGGTGCAACAGCAGTTATATCATTAATACCAAACTTAAAATCTTGCCAAGGAAGTTCTGGATTATTCTTTCTCCAAATTTCAAAGCCTGAATTTATCATATTTAAGAGATATTCAAGCACACTTTCTATAGGATAACCCTGTTCAAAGTAATACATCATATTTGCTTCAGGGTCATAGCGTTTTGAAATCTTACGACGATTGCCTGTTTTTTCATCAATCTTACAAATAAGTGGATTATGACAATAATTTATAGGTGTAAAACCAAGTGCTTCAAATAACTCCAGATGTGCAGGAGTTGAAGAAATATACTCCTCTCCTCTAACGGCAACAGTCGTGCCCATAAGGGTATCGTCAATGGCATGAGCAAAGGCATAAGGTGGCACTCCGTCGCTCTTTACAATAACAAAATCTTTAGCATTTGCCTTTGCCTCAAGTTCGCCCTTTATAAGGTCGTTAAACTTAATTCGCTCTTTTCCTGTGTTTTTTGTTTTTAATCTTATAGCAAAACTATCTCCATTAAGTATATGTTGCTTAACTTCTTCATAGCTCAAATCTCGACAAGCATCATATTCTTTTTCATCATCTTCTTCAAATTTATTCTCACGAAGTTTCAAAACATCTTCTTTCCCTTCAGTTTTTTTGCAAAAACATGGAAAAGCTTTACCTTCGCTTACAAGTTTTTTTGCAAAAGCCTGATAAATATCAACTCTTTGGCTCTGCACATAAGGACCATAATCGCCAATATCTTCCCCATCAAGGGTTTGATATTCATTAAATTTAAGTCCAAACCTTTCAAGCACTTCATAAATGACTGCCTTAGCTTGCCTAACTTTACGCTTTTCATCAGTGTCTTCAATTCTTAAAAATAGTATTCCGTCAGTATTTTTAGCAAGATTGTAGCTTATAAAGGCTTGAAAAAAATTCCCAATATGCATAAATCCTGTTGGGCTTGGAGCAAATCTTGTTACAATTTGCCCTTCCTTCAGATTTCTCTTTGGGTATTTTTTTAGTATTTCTTCAACTGAAAGTTTTACATTAGGATATAATAGTTCGGCAATTTCTTTATAATCCATAAATTTTCTCCTATTATTTATATAAATTTATACCTTTTATCTATTTTAAAATAGTCCCTTTTTAAATTAGGTCTTAAGTTTGGAAAACGCCTAAATGTGGCTCTT
The DNA here is from genome assembly GCA_944351415.1 of uncultured Clostridia bacterium. Classification (GTDB taxonomy): domain Bacteria; phylum Bacillota; class Clostridia; order Christensenellales; family UBA1242; genus Caccovivens. Next base: position 28,302 of record CALVPQ010000011.1, read on the forward strand.
AAAATTGTTTTGTCACTTTAGGCGTTCTTAAATAAAATAAATTTTTAACCAAAAATATAAATTGATTTATTCATATATCTCCACTTCAATGTATGTGTGATACTTTTCTAAATAGCTATCTGAGTTACTAAAATACTTCTGAAGTTGAGTATAATAAGTTTCAGCATTCACATCATCTTGCATATAATCTTCTATTGAACCTGTATATAACTCTACATAATCATATAGAGAGAAATTTTCAAGTGCTTTGTTTGTAAATTCTCTTTCACCAGCAAGCAAATTTGTAAGTTCAATAACGTCACCCATAACTTCAGGAGAAACAGACATCATAATATTCTTTGTGCTTGTGCTTGCATAGTATGATAGCTCGGCAACTGCACCATCATAAAGCTCGTTTCCTATAAATTCTTGACCTTCTCCACTTTCAAGAAGCAAATTGCGAATATCATCAAAGATATATAAAATTTGTGTATCCATATAAAATTCAATTTGCTCGCTAGTTTGACTATCACTGCCAAGTCCATCACAAATGTTTGCTTGGTCAATAAGAAAATCACTTAACTCAATGGCTGTATCATATACACTATTAATAAAAACTCTAGCCTTATCTTTATAATTTGCAAAAAAACCATTATAAATATCTAAATTTACATTTGAAACTGCATTTAGAACGTTTTTAGACTCCATCTTAACTTCTTCAAAACTTTCATTTAATCTGGAAAGAGAATTATTAAGTGCTTCAAAATTATAATTACCCTCATCTAATGTATTGAGAAGAACATAATATTCTTGAATATAATTCATTCCATAAGCATTAAGAAGAATATAGTTTGCATCACCTTCTATTTGGTTGCCGTAGCTATTTTTATATGTGAAGTTATCAAAGTAAAATTCTGTCCAAATATTTCCAATCGTAGTTCCTTCTTTAAAAAGTGTTTCATCTTCAAGATAGGTATTAATAGCAGTTGTAAAGCCTTCGTAAGAGTTAACTTTATTGCCATTATCTCCACAAGCGGCTAAAGTTAAACTTGAACCGATAACAAAACATGCCATCAATGATAATAAAAATTTTTTCTTCATATTTACCTCGCACTTATAAAATCTTTAACAGCATCATATACCCCATCGGCATCTTCTTGCTGGAAGGTTAAAGTTATTTCACCATTAGAGTTAATACTCTCAATCAAAGAAATAAAATTTTCTTGATTATAAAGTTCAAAAAATGAATTTATTTCTTGATATGATGTTTTCAAACTATCAGTAAAATTATACTCCACAATATTGCCATCATCAACTATATAAGCCTCAACAAAATCATTTAATAAAGTGATTTTGCCGTGTGTTATATAATTATAATCTCTGCTTGTTGTGTTCTTTTCATCAGTTTCAACAATATCTTTAAAATCAGCTGTGATAACAGTTAAATAATCATCAACGGTATTAAGTATGATAGTAGATGCAAGATTGTTTGCAAGGTTCACTTCAAAACACCCTTGATAACAATTGTTAAGTGCATCAATAACACTGGTCATGCCAGAAAGATAGTCGGTAAAAGTTACTCGAAAGTCTATCCATAGATTACGTAGGTGGGAATCGGCATTATTTGAAAGGCCTAAAATTTCTTCCATATATGAATTAAGTGATTGTTGATATTCCATAGCATCTTCTAGGTTATTTTTTATTGTTTTATAATTATCACTTAAAATATCATTATCAGTTGCTAGTGCCAAAAATTCATCATAATAATCTAAAATATCATTTATTCCATCACACAAAACTCTGATGTCATCAATCTCTGTTATATAATAATCTAATGTGCTAGCCGCAATTTTTTCTTCAACTTGGCTATATTCTCTTTGTTCAGATGGGCTTTCTAGAAATGATGATTGGCTAAATTGTTTCAGTCTTTCAACAGCACTATAAGTGTTTGCAGGAATGCATAACACTATCACAACAGCAATAATTGCTATAAGAACCAAAATAGCAACTATAGAAAGTAACTTTTTAGAGCTACTTGCCTTATAGTCTTTGTTTGTCTTTGCTTTTGCCATAAGTTTCTCCTTTTATAAATCTTCTTTTTAAAATTATTTTTATAAAACCTTATTGTGTTTTTTTAATTTTATCTTTCTAGTCGTCAAAAACATCAACATCAACATTTCCAAGTGGGGTTTCTTCAATTTTATTATAGTCCACTGGTTGTGTTTTTGGTGAAATAAATTTTTCCCCCAAGTTGACAAATGTTGTATACTCGCCTATCCAACGTAGTTTAACTGTTCCTGTTCTTCCATTTCTATGTTTAGCAATGATAAGTTCAACCGTTCCAGGTTCATCTTCCTGCGGAACATCGTTATATTTTTCAGGATTATATAGAAATAGAACAATATCAGCATCTTGCTCAATAGCTCCAGAGTCACGAAGGTCAGCAAGCATAGGTCTATGCCCATTTTCAGTTCGACTTTCAACACTACGCGACAGCTGTGAAAGAACAATAAAGGGAATATTTAATTCTTTTGCTGCAAGTTTTAAATTTCTTGAAATTGCTGCTACTTCATTTTGTCTGCTATCACCTTTTTTATTTATGTCGTTTGACATAAGTTGAATATAGTCAATCATCACAAGGTCAAGCCCCTGTTTAGTTTTAAGTCTACGGCACTTAGTTAAAATATCCGTTGGTGAAGATGGCGACTCGTCTATGTATATATTGCTTTGTTCAAGTTTTTTTGTTGCCGCCCATACACGCTTCCATTCTTCTTCACTCATGCTTCCATTAAGCGCTTTTGCCATACTGACTTTTGCAAGCGAGCAAATAGCCCTCTGCATAATCTGTTCAGGACTCATTTCAAGCGAGAAAACCGCGCAAGTTTTTCCACTTTCAACCGCAGCATTCACAATTATATTCATAGAAAATGAAGTTTTACCAACACCAGGTCTAGCAGCAAGTAAGATAAGGTCGCTATTTTGCAATCCGTTTGTAATTTGGTCGAACTCTTTAAAACCTGTTGGAATGCCTTTAAGAGAGCTTGGGTCTTTTGCAATAGCATCAAACTTATCAAGCACTTTTTTTATAGCTCCGTTTGGCTTGCCAACGTGTTCTAGTGTAGACCTGCCTTCTCTTTCAGAAATATCAAAGATTTCTTTTTCAGCAAATTGTAAGCTTTTATCTTTATTTTCATTTTCATAGGCATCTTCAATTATTTGTTGCCCTGCTGAGATAAGTTTTCTCCTTATTGAATCTGACTTAACAATATCAAGGTAATATTGAAAGTTAGCTGCAGATGGCACAACATTTGTAAGTGAAGTGATATATTCAAGTCCACCAACTTTATCAAGCAACTTATCTCTGTCAAGTTGGTCTGAAAGTGTTACAAAGTCTATTGGCACAGACCTTTGATAAATTTTCAGCATAGAACTATAGATACTCCTATGTGACTCTGTGTAGAAATCATCTTCTTTAACCATGCCAAGAATATCGCCCTGAGACTGTGAATCAATCAAAATACAGCCGAGCAATGCTTGTTCTGCTTCAATATTGTGTGGCATAATTTTATAATCGGCCATATTTCCTCCATAAATAAAATTTTAGCTAACTAATCTTTAGTAAAAGGGTCTTTCTTTCCACTATTTTCAAGACGTTCTTTTTTCTTTTTATCAATTTTAGCACAAATAAGTAAAAAGAGCAAGTATAAAACTGTAGTAATACATATAATGATAAAACCCACAAGCACTCCACTCATATTTGTGTATTTAAAAAAAAGAAAGCCGATAAAAACATCAAAAAGAAAGACAATTAGTAAAAATATGCCCAATCGTTTTAACGTCTTTTTTAAATTTCTGCTTTCTTTTGGCATTAACATAAATCTTTCTCCAGAATTATTTTAGCACATATTTTGAAAAATAACTAGACTTTGTGGCAATTTTAATTTTTTCATTAAAATTTCACTGCTAATAAGTTTTTTGTGCTATGCGATTACCTATAGGGTATGGCAAAAAATTACAGTGCAATCTTAGCTTAAACATTATAAAAATATAAGGTTTTTTATATCTCTCCCCTTAAGATTTTCCCACGTTCACGCAATCTAAGATTATGGTCAAGAATTATCTTTCTTATCCTAAAACTTTTTGGTGTAACTTCAAGGATTTCATCATCACCCAAAAACTCAATTGCATCTTCAAGACTCATCTTCTTTGGTGGTGTAAGTCTTAAAGCATCATCAGAACCTGAGGCACGGCAGTTTGAAAGATGTTTTCTTTTGCACACATTAACCACAATATCATCACCTTTAGGATTCTGTCCAACAACCATACCAGCATAGACTGGTGTTCCTGGTCCGATAAACAAATCACCACGTTCTTGAGCATTAAATAACCCATATACAATAGCTTCTCCATTTTCATGAGCAATTAGTGAACCATATTCTTTACGTTTAATTTCTCCTTTCCATGGTTCATAGTCATAAAAAATTGAATTGATAACCCCTTCGCCACGAGTATCTGTAAGCAATTCACTCTTAAAACCAAAAAGCCCACGAGATGGAATTAAAAACTCCATTTTAATACGGTTTCCGTGTGGTGTCATCTGAACAAGCTCACCCTTTCTTATTCCCATCTTTTGCATAACAACGCCAGTGCAATCTTCAGGAACATCAAGATAAAGTCTATCAATAGGCTCACACTTAACACCATCTATTTCTTTTATTAATACTTTTGGCATAGAAACTTGAAATTCATAGCCATCTCTTCGCATATTTTCAATAAGAATTGAAAGATGCATCTCGCCACGTCCACAAACTCTAAAACGTTCTGCAGTTTCACCATCAGACACTCTAAGTGAAAGGTCTTTAACAGCTTCTTTATATAATCTATCTCTAAGATGGCGTGATGTTACAAACTTTCCTTCCTTGCCAGCAAAGGGGCTATCATTAACCATAAATGTCATTTCAACACTAGGTTCGGCAATTTTAACAAATTCAATAGGCTCAACCACTTCGCTATCGCAAACAGTATCCCCAATTTGTATACCTTCAAGTCCAGCAACACAAACAATTTCACCAATACTTGCACTTTCAACAGGAGTTTTCTTAAGCCCTTCAAATACATATAGACTTACAACCTTTGAACGTGTTTTCTTGTCTTCGTGATAATTGCAAAGAGTTACACTTTGCCCAACTCTTATAGTTCCTCTGCTAATCTTTCCAACAGCAAGTTTTCCAACATAATCATTATGTTCGGCAGAAGAAACAAGCATCTGAAGTGGTCCGTTTTCATCGCCCTGTGGTGCTGGAATATAATCTATAATCTTTTCAAAAAGTGGTTTCATATCTACTCCAGTCACATCTTTGTTGTCACTTGCTATGCCTTGTCTTGCAGATGCGAAGATGAATGGGGAATTAAGTTGTTCTTCATCTGCATCAAGTTCTAAGAATAATTCAAGCACCTCATCAATAACTTCACTCACACGTGCATCAGGTCTATCAATCTTATTTACAACAACAATAACCTTTAACTTTAGTGCTAGCGCCTTTTCAAGAACGAAACGTGTTTGTGGCATAGGTCCTTCAAAGGCATCAACTACAAGCAAAACTCCATCAACCATTTTAAGCACACGTTCAACTTCTCCACCAAAGTCTGCATGGCCTGGTGTGTCTATAATATTTATCTTAACTCCATTATAAACGCAAGAGCAATTTTTTGACAAAATAGTTATTCCCCTTTCTCTTTCAAGAGCATTAGAGTCCATAACCCTATCTTCAACTGCTTGATTTTCTCTAAAAACACTGCCTTGTTTCAAAAGTTCGTTAACAAGAGATGTCTTGCCATGGTCAACGTGTGCTATAATCGCAATATTTCTAATCTTTTCATTTGTCATAATTATACTTCCTTTTTAACCATATAATAATACCACATAAGTCAAGAAATTTCAACTGCTTTATAAGGCAAAAGGCTAAAATTTAATGATTTTTTAAAAGTTGCTATTTGAAAATTAATTTTATACACCTATAAAAGACTTTAGAAATTGAAATCTTTATTCGAAAAATATCAAAAAATTTTATAAAGTTTATAAAAAAAACTGCCATTTAAAAATTTATTTTAATTTTAAAAAGACAGTTTTTATTTTTAAAAACTATATTTCATATTTTTTATTTTTTATTTTTTTTATTTTTAAAATAATTTTTAAAATTTTTATAATTTAAAATACAATACAAAATAATTGCAAATATTAATGCAAATATTAATATAAAAAGATACCAATATCCAACATTGATTTGATATGAATATATCAGGATTTTATTTTCACCACTAAGCTTACTACTTTCAACCGTCCAAAGGTGATGACTATGCCCATCTGAACCAACAAACTGGTAATCGGCATCTGAATGTAGCCTATTATAATAAGTTGAATAATTATATATTAAAATTGGCTGATAAAGCTTTGCAAGTTCGCTTTCAAAACTTAAACCTTGCGAAGCACTGAGATATTGCAATTTATATCTATCACCAACATAGATACTTTCATCTTCACTTATCTTTATTTTCCCTGAAAATGGAAATGTGCCAACAGACTCATTTTTATTTATAAAAATATTTTTGTTTTCATCTTTTTCTTCACTCCCTTTGCTATCATGATAATAATTCCAAGCCCCAAGTGAAGTGAAAATAATATTGAACCCAACACTGTCTGTAGTTTGGTTATAGACCGCATTTGTAAGTAAAACACCTTTATTGAGTTTATAATCCTCATTAGGGTTTTGAATATAAAAAATTGTGTAGTTAAGCAAAAATTCAGTTCTTAAGCCTTCAATAGTCGTGGTTAAATTTGAAATAAAATTAAGTTTTTCTTCTTCGCTTCCAATATTTTCTAGCCTTTTGCTGTTAACCGAAAAATCAAGAGATTGAACTATTCTTCCATTAGAAGAAACATCTAACGAAAGCATTATAAAATCGCTTGCATTGAACTCTTTTATATTTTGCTCACCACAACCTGTTAAAAAAGATAAAGAGAATATCAATATCATAATCAAAAGCAACTTTCTCATAGATATATAATATTCTCTTTATTTTAATTTTAAAACAAGCTATTTAGATAGTTCTTAGTATTATTGGTTTATTTTTGCTTTTTATCTTCCAATAGAAGCAACATAACCACCTGCCAAGCTTTGTATTCTTAGGTAGTAACCATTTCCACAGTTAATAGTTACAACAGTAAGTTCAACAGCATCTATAATATTTGTGCCTGAACTTACAGACGCATAGTTTGTTCCAGTATCAGTTGGATTTACTCTGCTTATAACTACAAGTGCATAACCTTGAGTATCTACTAAATAGTTGATAGTTCCACTATTTAGAGTATATGCAATACCTGCTGTATAGAGTGAAGCACTCGTTGAACCTGTGAATTGACCATTGTTATAGCAATAGCTTAAATTTCCACCTTCACTATAAAGTGCAATTCCTGTGAAATAGGTTGCAGTTGATACCGTTCCGCCTATTGTGAAGTTACCATTATTGCCAACTCTTTCAAGAATACCTTCATTGTTCATAACAATTCCACTTCCGTAGATATTAACATTGCTTGTTGTTGCTGTTATTGAAACATCACCACGATTATAAGAATTAGAAATTGTTCCCACATAGTCGCCTTCATTGATGTTGAAGATAGCAATTCCTGCATAGCCTAAATAAAGTGGTAATCTCTGTGGCATTGTGAAAGACACATCAGAGTTATTAGAGCTATTGGTTATTGTTCCGTAGTTCAAAGCAACCAATCCACCAATAAAGATGTAGTTTGCATTACGCTCTCCTGTTAATCTTGATATTGAAAGATTGCTTACGATAACACCGCTTACAGTTCCATAGTTATAAAGTGCCAAAGGAGCAATAAGAGCAGCGGTATTATTTAACTCAGTTATATCAATATCAATACTGATGTATAAACTGCTTATTGTTGCACTTGAAGCAATAGTTTCAAATAATGCAAAGTAGCTTGTGAAGTTAAGTTCTCCAAGTCCGGTTATATTTGTTGAGTATGGAGTTTCCATGCTATATAAGTCTTCTGCTGTAAATGTTAATCGATAACCATTTCCATCAAGACTGCCATAGAATTCTTTAATTAAGAAGTTCACTTCACTGCCTTCTTCAGTTTGTTCAATATTAACCATGCTAGCAAAATCTATATCAATATCTGTTGTAAATCTAAAGTAGAACACCTCGTCTGCAACATTACGTTTTGAAATGTTATAGAAATCTTCGCTAGATGATATTTGATAAGGAGAAGTTTGGCTTCCATTTCCACCTGAGAACAAGTCAAACAGAACATTTGTGCCTTCATAGTATATTGAATCACTATAAATGTATAGCACTGTTTGAGCTGAACTTTCTTCCTCGCTAATTTGACGAGCTTTAATTAAGAAGCTTGTGATTGTTCCGCGGTCATGAGGCATAAAGTAGTTATGGCTAGTTGTTCCTGTTGCTCTTCCAACACCATCTGTTACTATTTCATAATAGTATTCATAACTAGAAGTTCTTTCATCAGTCCAATTCCAATTAAAGCGATAGTTTTGACTATCCCAAGTTATATTAATTAAACTCTCTTCGCCTGCCATTACTTCTGTTCTTTCAATAGCATATCTTAATGTGTCGCTATAAAGCAGAAGTAATCTATTAACAGTGCTTGTATTTTGATTATCACGAACTTGAATTGAGATATTTGTTATGTTATTTGTGATTTCAAACGTCTTAACAGAGCTTGAACTTGTGATAACACTATTTTGAATTCCCTCTGGAGTAGTAAATTCAATAACTATTTGATAGAATGTGTTGTCACTTGCAATTGAAACATACCTAAAGTAGTTTGTAAAGTCAATAATCGTTGAATCACCGCTTAAACGGATTTCATAATATCCATCTTGGAATGCGCTCATCTTGTATACGTTTTCTATAATAAGTGCCTTTGATACAAGCTTATCACCTGCATACATCTGAACTAATATATCAAAAGGACTTATGTTGTTAAGTTGCCCTTCACTAGGTGTGAATGTAACCATAATATAACCACTTGTATCAGCACTACTACTGCTTGTAAAGGTAAATGTTCCTGCAATTTGAGTTGTATATTCCTGACCTGCCTGAGTATATCTTGCCCTTATGATTGTTCTAGATGCAACTTCATCATTTTGTTCTTCTGTAACACTATCTGCACCATAATCTTCTGTTGTTATATAGTAGATTATATTGCCGTTAGCCACACCATTGTTAATGATTGAACTGCTAGGTGAAAGAACTGGTGTGTTTGTTCTAGAAATAGGAGCAGTTGAACTTCCAATAGTTACTGTGTTACCTTTAAGAACTTGAGTTTCACTTCCTTGATAATTCACACTTTCATAAATAAGGCAATAATCACCTTCAACAGTTTGAATAGCACGAGGGTCTGTAATCCCCTCTTGTTCAGAAAGCACTCTTGCGCCCATTGGTGTAACGTCGATTGTATAGAAGTCATAATCTTGACTTATATTGTCTGCAGCAAGAATTTGCTGCGATGTATAGTATTCAGCACTTATTTGGTATTCATACGTCACGTCAAGTTCATTATCTCCTATAACTTGCTTGAAATAATTTACCGTTACATTATAAATAATCTGTCCATCTTCTATTTCTGGGGTATCACTAATTATATTCCATACAACATTACCATTTTCAATATAAACACTTCCATTTATAACATTAAGCATTCTTGCATTTACTAGTGCCTCTTCTGATGAGAATAGCATTGTTGCATTAGTAACTTGTTCACCATCTGCACTTGAAGTAATAAACGTCCAAACATAATCAGCTCCATGAGATGTGCCTTCTCCTGCAGGAGTAGACTCAAAAGTTCCACTATTGCCAAGGAGATAAGATTGGAATTGAGTTGCAGTAAGTTCTGAACTATATGTTGGCTGTCCATTGGTATTTTTTGAACCAACCTCATAGACGATTGCACTTGTTGCACTGTTATAAAGAATACTTTGATAATAATAATTTCTGCTTACATTGTTTGCTAGATTGAATTGTAATGACTGGTCTTGAGTGTAAGTGAAATCATTTGGATTGTAAGTAACATAAAGATTGTTGTTTTGTGTTGACATTGAAGGTGTATTCAACTTATATAGGTTCTCTATTGCATAAGTTTCACTTTCAACGTTGATTGTATTATATGATATTGAACCATTAAGTGAAAGAACAATATATCTATATGCACCTGCCCTTGGCAAGTCAATAGTAACTTCACCATTTCTCATTGGGAATAGAATTTGAGATTGCTCTGAACCAACAGCTAAATATCTCATAAGAACGGTGCTGTTATCGTCAATATTTGTTCTTATATACATTGTTCCATTTTGGAAGGTTATACTATCAGTTGGAAGGTCAAGGTATCTAAGATTGAAGAAAGCACTCTTTCCATTAACAACATACCCATCATTTCCAGACAGTGCATAAACGTCAATTCGCATAGCAGTATTTGTTATTATTGACTGCCCTTCCACTCCGTCAACTGCTGAACGTAGAGTTGTGATATTTATCTTAAAGCCAGGAATAGTTCCACTGCTCTCAACATCAGAGATAACACCAACAAGTTCTGTTTCACCAAGATAGATTCGCCACCCTGACTCTAGGTAAACAAGGTTTAATTCCAGTTTGTTGCTAAAGGATACTGAATTACTATTTTGTGCATAATCATATCTTATGAGCATTCGATATTGAGTTGTGGTTTGCATTGTGTAGTGAGTTGCATTTCCACTGCCATCAAAAGCATCTGCAATATAGGTTTCTGTTGTTCCAAAAGTTGCTGTATAGATGTTTCCACCTTCGCTATCTTGCTCTTGTGCAAGAGATATTGATGGTGACGCTGTGATAAAGATAGTCGTTGCACTTGACATATCTGAATCAATTGTTCTGCCATTAAGAGCTTGCTGATAAACATAAAGTGAATACTCGCCCGATGGTATAGACCTTCCAAGGTCATCAAATAGAACATCATTCCCAGCATAACCTCTATTTGATTCCATAAGGGCCTCAACCATAGCCTTAAAGTTTTCTGCAGAAGTTGTTGAAATATTCTCAATTCTTGTTGAATAAGCTTGCAAAAGTTCAAAGTAAGAAATTAATTGAGAACCAGAAACATTAAAATCACTGTTATTTATTTCAATATCAGGGAATAGGTAGCTTGCTGGAAGAGTAAGGTTGTAATGTGTGTTTGTATCTGCCCCTGTGCTATCTTTCAAGGTAAAACGAAGGGTAAGGTTTGTTCCAGCTAGTTCCTCTGAGAAGAAATAGAACGGATTTGTGAAATTTCGGTTACCCATCAAGTCATACAAATAGTCTTGATGTGATGATGTGCTGAAGTAATTTGTGATTTCTTGCATAAATTCGCTTGCCATAAACCCTTGTTCTTCAAAGGTTATCAAACCGTTATTAACATCAAGGCTAAGCGGTGTTGTATATTTCATCACTTCAACTTGAGATATTGACCTATTAGAAGCTATAAATTGACTTTCTGATGAGGCTGCAACTACGTATATATAATAGGTTTTGCCAGGAATTAAATTTACTTCCTGCAAGTTAAGACTTGATAAATAACTCATAACTTGGAAAGATTCAACATCACTTTCATCTTGCGACTCAAAAATCACATAGAAAGCGGTTGGGTTATAATGGGATATTCCCTCATAGCCATCTGCAGCTTCCCATGACCAAGAGAGATAGTTGTTTGAAATCTTTATTATATTGCTTGCTGAAACATCAACTTCATCATGTATTCGATTAAGTTTAAATAGTTCAAAAGAGTGACTCATGTAAGATACATATTGTTCTCCAGTTTTTCCAAGTCTTGCAATTTCTAAATAGAATTGTCCGTAGTTATAAACTGAAAGCAATTCATTCACACTGATTGCATAACATTCAGTGTATGAAACGGTATCTCTTAAATCATCTCTTGTGTAGCTAAAGAATTGGTCTCCAGTTTCACTGTCAACACCCCACCAACCACGTATATCTTCAGCTGAATAAGATATGATATTGTTTACTTGCTGGTATGAGTTGCCATTATAAACATATAATTTGATATTTACTGAAACGGTGTTATCATTTTCAGGTATATTAAACACAATATAATCTTTTGTAAGGTCTAAGCCTCTTGATAATGTTGGCTCTTCGTCAATTTGATAGTCAATAGTCACAGAAACAAAGTCAGAACGAACAGAACCTTGTTTTAGTGTTGCAATCTCAAATATATATTCACCCGCTTGGCCACTTAAAACATCTGGGAAATACGTCATAATATCCAATAGATAGATTGAATAAACATTTGATTGCATTTCTGTTGAATCAGGAGTGATAAAAATTCTATGAACTTGACTGTTAACTGTTGTTTGCAAAATAAATTGCATATCTGTGAAATTGTCAGGATATAAATAGATATATAGATACCCATCATCTTCTACTTGATAGTTTTGTATGCCTTGAAGTTTATTGCCTAAAACTTGCTTTGCTTGCGATGGAAGATATTGTGAATTTTCATCATAAGCAAGCACTTCTATTGAATAACTGCCATATCCGTCTTTTAAAAGTCCATCAACCATAAGGTCAATTTGCTTATTTGTTTCTGTGAATGAGTAAGTTCTTTCAGCCACACGGTTATTTACTGTAACTTGAAGAAGATAACTATAATTTCCTTCGTCAATAATAGTAAGTATTCCATCTTGGTCAACTGAAATTTGTGTTATATCATCTATTTTAGAAACAGAAGCTGATGTGCTTTCAGATGTGATATAGTTTGTTGATGCAACCCTTATACTAAATGTAGTTGAACTGCCAGTTAAATAAGTATTATAAATCGTTAGAGTATAGCTTCCTTGTGATTTTGTTAAAGTATAGTCTGAGTGAACAGTTCCTTCTTCAACAATTATTTGCTGAGATAAATTGCCTGAAGAAATTGTTACTTCAAAATTAATATTTTCAATTTCTGCCCATAAATCCTGCCAAGTAAGTGTTACATAAGCATTAAGTTTCTTATCTAGCATAGTTGTTTCACTGCTTCTATCAACAACTTGAAGTGCTATTTCACTAATTTCTGTAATTTTTTCGGTAGAAAGTGCAGCTCCTGTGTTTTCTCCATAATAACCACGAGCATTATTTCCTGTTAAACTATAACTTCTCTCCACCCTTGCAGTAACCACAATTTCAACATCTTCAGAAAGAAGAACATTTATTTGTGATTCTATATCTTGTAAGTCATATTGATTAGCTGTTGTTTGAATAAAATAGGTTTGACCATTGCAAGTTATCGTAAGAGTATAGGTTATTGGGTTTATATTTTCCCCTTCAAAATCATTTGCAATAGCATTCCAAGAAATCATGCCATCACTAATAGACGGAGTGAAAACTAAGGTTTCAAGGTCTATAAGTTGATATGTTGTTTGTTTTGAGTTATAGTAGAAATAAGTATTGCTATCATTTTGAGCTATAACTTGAAGTGTGAATGAAGTGGCAGAAAAATCATTAAGGCTAAAGTTTCCACTGCTATTTCCAGCAGTAAAGTTAACATTTTCACTGCTACCATTAACTTGAACTTCAAGAGTATTTGACAGGTCTTGGCTTAGAGCAAACGAAACAAAGTATTCGCCATTGTTTGATGAAATATTTATACTGTTGATAGATGCAAGTTCTTTAACATAAATCACGTTAGAATCAGCTGAACTTAAATACTCTGCATGTTTACTTTTAACATATATGCTTTTAGCGGTTGTGAAATCAAAAGTGCCAAGGTTCGATAAATTAATAGAAACGTTTGTGTAGTCTTCTATAACAAGACTGTTGTTCACATAAATATCATAAACCGCACCTTGTGCAACTTGTGACCAGCTTACAATCAAATCATCGGCATTGAAGGTTATCTCAGCTGAGCCTAGTTTGTAAATTGAAAGTGCATTTTGTCCGCCAATCGTTGTTCCATTTTTTGATGGCAGATAATATATTTCACCAATAAACGAATTTCTATGTGCAACAAGTTCTATCATCACACTTTCTGCTTGCTGATAATTGCTTGCAAAAGTGATGTTTTCTTCGCAAAGTTCATTTATTAGATTTTGCAGTGCAAAAGATGTGTTATTTCCTTCAATAAGTCTTCTATAGTAAGAATTGCCATTTATACTATTTTCAAGTGTTATTGCAATATAATAATTTTCAACGTTTGTGTCTACATTATTCCAAGAGAGAGTGCCGTCTGAAAAATATATATCTGTTGGAGAGGCAACTCTATTAAATGTTATTTCTCGTGTGTGGCTATCAAGATAATAATTATCTCCTTCCGCTTCTTCTGCCACAAAGTGAAGCCCAACTATAAAGTCATTATCTTGCTCCATAACATTATAAACATTGCCATTATTGCTACCATTTACCACAACACCATCTATTTCAATCACAGCATACGAAGCATTTTCAATTAATGAAACAATCAAATTTTCTGCAGTTTTACGTCCTGCAAAGTCAAGTTCTTCTGACACTTCAAATTGTGGCTGTGCAAGTCTTGTAACAGAAAGTGTATATGCTTGTGATGAAGTGTGAAGATTGCTATCATAGCTTTGTCCACAATTTGCAATTACTTCAATATTATATTCACCTGCCTGTTCAAAGGTATTTGAGAACACATATTCAGCCTGTCCGTTTTCTTGAGTAAATGTGATAGATTTTTCAAGAGCACCATCAACATAAACATCAAACCCGCCAGCATATTGAACACTATCTATAAGAAGTTTATAAGTTCCATTATCGTTAAAGAAGCTCACACGAGGTGTTTCAATTTGTTTGTAAACAAGGAAATTTGTTTGAAAATACTTTTCTTGCTCATAGAAAGTTGAATCTAAATAGTAGTTATAATTTGTAGAAACAGATTTTATTTTTATAACATAATAGCCAAACCCTAGTTCTTCATTTGTGATATTTTCACTTGTTCCACCCACTTGAATTGGTTGAGCATCGGAGCCAACAATATAATCACTTTCTGTTTTAAATATTTGATATTCATAGTAAGCATATTCATTATCGAGTGCATTCCAAGAGTAAAAACCATTTGTTTGTTCTTCACTTCCAGTTACCGGAGAAAGAATTGTTAATACTTTTTCTCTGGTTGATAGAACCGCATGTTCCACATCTCCTTCACGCAATCCAGCAACTACTCTTATTATATATTGATTATCATCATTAGGAATATAATTATTAAGATTTGTGATATTTGTTGATATAGTTTCTCCGTTCTCTTCAAAAACAGCATCTGGCACTAAATTGTTGTTGATATAAATTTGATAATAATTGCTTCCATTGACCTTATTAAAAGTAAAAGTGGATATATCTTGTTCAAGAGAAAGACTATGTGATAATGTTGTTATTGGTTCTAGTATACTAAAACTAAACGTGTATGCATCAGAACTTAAAATAACTGATGTGGTTATATCGTTATATTCATAAGGCAGAATTTCATTTCCATTTAACCTTGGAAGGGCAATAACTGTGAAAATATATTCCCCTGGTTTGAGTCCAGAAAGTTCAATTTCGCAAGTTGAACCTTCAACAACACGTTGTTGGTCTGCATAGAGAATTAAGTATCTATCATTATAAACATCTTCATTAAATTCAAACTTTGCCACACTTCCTTCAAAGGTAATTGTAGGTGATGGCACTGAAAGTTTTGCTAGATTAAAGTTTTGTGAAGGAGTGCTATTTAGAAAATATCCATTTTCTCCATTTCCACCAACTGAAATAATTTGAGCACTATAAATTCCACTTCTAAGCTCTTCTAAATTAATTTTTGATATTTCACTATTTGTGTAAGTTTTAAGTTCAGTGCTTGCATCAGCTATATTTTCAAGAAATAATTGATAGCTGTTCGCATTTTCAACCTCTTCCCAATATATATAGCTTGTTTGTTCTTCGCCATCTATGCCATATTGATAAACTGGTGAAGATAATTTTGTTATTTCAAGTGCGGTTGAAGACTCAATTCTTGTTCCATTTTTATCCTTTGCAACAATTCTAACATTCACAGTTTGCCCATCAGCAACTAAACTATAATCATAAGTGAATGAATTAACGTCTTCCCATTCTTGAACTTTAAATCCATTTATGTATGCCTGATAAACAACATCAGCCTTCTCGTCCCAACTAAGAATAGCTTGAGCATTATTAAAATCCTGTGAAACAGAAAGTGAAACATTTTCAAGGTTACCCATAACCCTATAATTTATCAGTTGCCCTTCTGTTGATTCAGATGAGTCAATATAATTCTCCTCTTGCCCCAGGGCTGTAAGTTTAACATAATAAGAGCCGATGTTTTCAAAAACAAAACTATCTTGAACAGTGGCAGATGAAAAGGTAAGGGAATTTTCGTCAAAGGTATCAAGCCCTGTAACATCGGCATATTCAATTAAATAATCTTGAGCATAAATTATTTCGCCATTTTCACCGTTTGTTCGAACAAAAGAATCCTGCCAAGTTAAAGTTCCATCTTCCTGCAGGGAAAGGTTTGTTGGGGTTGTGAATTTATATTTAACAATAACTTCAGTTTCAGCAAAAACCATATCTTGATACTTTGCAAAAATAATACTTTCACCTGATGATATTGCTTCAATATTCCCATTTTCTTGCAAATATAAAACATCACTATTAGAAACTTCCAGTGTAATATCACTCTTCTCCACACCTTTTAGTGATGAAAGTTCATCATAAAAATTTATTGTATCATTAAGCGATACAACATAACTTTCTTGTTCAAATTTTCCACTTACACTTGATGTGCTGTTGCATGCAGTAAGGCAAATAGCAGAAAGAAACACAAGTGCAAACATTGCAAAAATATTTTTTTTCATAAACCCCTTCCCTTAGTATTTTCATAATACCACGTTTTTACTCTAATAGGCAAATGTTTTGACGATTTTTGAATAAATTTAAAAAATATTTATTATATTATATAATAAATAAAACAGCCAAAATAATACATTAAAATAAAATTAAATAAATTATTAAAATAAAAAAATAAAAAATATTTAAAAAAAAATAAAAAAATAGCTAGAAAATGCACATAAAATAAATAAAAAAATAAAATTTAATTTATTTTAATTATTTTTTTATATAAAAATAAAAAAACACCCAGAAATGAATTAAATTCCTTTAAGTGCTTACTTTTTAGTATTAATTCACTTTTAAGTGTTTTTATATTTTTTATTTATTGCAAAAATTCGTAATCTTGTCCATTATTTTTGCCAGTGGTTATTGTTTTTTGTTTTGAATGACGTTCTCTAATCTTTTTGCTTGCCTGCTGAACAGTTTTAAAAATATCAACTATCTCTTTTTCAGTGCTATCCCAATCACAAGGCATATTCACGGCCTGATGAATGTCAATATCTTCAACCCCTGTTTTTTCAATTATGCTTGAAATTATGTCTTTAACATCGATTGGCCTATTTTTTAAAAATTGATTAACAGCTGCCGCCAGCATATCTATGTTTTCTTCACCAAATCGCTCATCAATTATTTTTTCACTTCCAATCATTTTGCAATCAATAAGGTCTTGTTTATTTTCTTCTATAAAGTCTTTCATCAGCACAAAAGCCTTAGAATAGTAAGAATGCCCATCTTTATGGTTGCCTATAGAAAATCCATCTTCTCTCATGCGATTAGCAATTTTAACTGAAAAGTAGTCATTAACAACTTCATTAAAAAGCTCGTAGCCATCATAGTCTAAACTAAACACATTTTTATCCACTTTAACTTGATTTAGGTCATAATCTGAATCTGTTTGTTTTAAGTGATTTCTTGAAAGGGTGAATCCCATTTTTATATAATCCTTCCCATTAACTTTAATGAAATTTGTATCAATAATATGCCCCATTTCATGAACAGGCACACGATTATCAAGCATAAGATATTGTGGCAAGATACAAAAAGTTTCATAACCATTTTCACTCATAGCAGTTTTAACATAACCATTAACACGTCCAAAGAAAATATAGCTATATATTGGAGCAACAAATCTATTTATTTCATAGACTTTACCATAGTTTTGCAAATCTTTTATTGCCTCTTTATAAAAAACATTATTTTCTGCTTTAACTTTTCCAAGTTCACTTAAAACATTTTTATAATCTTTTTTAATCTCTTCACTTTTAAAGAAAGCCTTAATAGCAGGGGCATTTTCATAATCTTTAATGTCATTGCCATATTCAAAGCCCATGGCTCTAAAAAGTTTTATAAACTGAAGTATTTCAATAGGATTTCTCAAATTATTATTACTTAGATAATCATCAACTGTTTCATAAAGTTCTTCTTTAGATTCAAAAACTCTTTCACTAAATCCCTTAATATTATTAAGTTGAAGATGCTTTTTAAAAAGTTTTTCAACAAGTTCAAGTCTTATTGCCTTATAGTTTATTTTTTTACCTTCAAGAGCCTTTAACATTTCAGCATTTTTTTCGCCTTCTGTAGACACACGGCTATACTCTTCTTTATATGTATTCCAAGTTTCAATAAAAGCATCAAAGCCATTCAGACACTTCTGATAATTATCTTTTTCAGCAAAAAATGCTTCCAATTCTTCCTTTTTTGCTCCTGCATCAATAGATAGTCCAAAAAGATTATAAATATCACGGCTATTATATGTAAAATATTTTCCGTTAATAAAATCTTCTCTCATTTCCTCCATCTGGCTGGCTTTGGTAGATGAACAGAATTGTAGCAAGCTTCTGCTATAGTCAGGGTTTGCCTTTTTTAGAGTTTCTTCCCAACATTTTTTCATTATTTCTTTAAGTCTTTCACTATAATAGTCAGCCACAGTAGTGCGAGTAGGATAAACTTCTTCCTTAGGCAGAAACATAAAATGAGCATTTTCTATTTTATTTGTGATGCTTTCTCTATATTTTTCACCATAGAAATCAACTAAATATTCTATAATTTTTGGAATTTTATCTTTTATAGGGTCAAAAATATTAACTCCCTCAACTTTAAGATTAACCATTTTGCACCTCTAAAATTAAGTCTATTAATTCAAAATAATTTTCTGGGAAGGCATTTTTGCCATGTATTTTTGCACTTTCTTTTCCGGTGGTGATATAAATATCATACTCCTCACCATCAAGCCCATCGCCACGCATTTCTTCCTGCCAAGATGCGGTAATTCTTAAAACCCTGTTTATCAATCTATTTGCATCAAAGTTTTTAACAACTTTCCCATTAAATACTACTAAATTTTTTTCTCCATCTAGGTGTAGTTCCAGCACTTCAGAGATATTTTTTATAATAACTATTATATACATTTTGCCCCCTTAACTAAAACATATTATATCATATATAAATCAAATTTTCAATACAATTATTCTTAAGTTTTTAAATTTATAAAATTTGTATAATAAAGATAATTTTTTATATTATAAAAACTTAACTAAATTTTTATATAAAAATTATTAGTTTTCTTGTTCGCCAAAATCTTTATAAATTTAAAGTTACCTTTTCCCTAAGTGATAGCACAAACTTTTGTAGTTTTTTTATTTATATGTTTTATAAAAAACACATCATAAAAACTATATGATGTGTTTTGAATTGGTTTTTCAATTATAAGTCTATAAAAACAATTTTATTCCCCTATCAAAGTAAGTTGAATAGAAATACCATCAATATCAACTATGCTAGAGCTTACCTCTGATGTAAAAGTAACAGTGATGGTTAAACTTTCTTGTGGAGAAAGCGTAAGTTCCTCGCCATTGTAGGCGCTATTATTTTGAGTCATCGCAAGAGCCACATTTATTTGTTCTTGAAGTCTTGAACTCATACTGACAGTTAAATCCCTGCTAAGGTCGTTGTTTGTGATGGTGATTGTTAAAACAATTGGCTCATTATTGTCGTTAAACCCCATTGGCAAGTTATAAGCACCACTACTATAGCCTATAGTATCATAAGTTTCACTAAAAGGTTCTATGTTTGTTTTTGAGTTTTGCACCTGTGCAGTTACAGAAGCATACGCGTCAATTACTTGAATTCCTAATCCCGGAGTGCCATGAAATGTAATTGAGCCACTAAGACCATCTGAAGCATAGCTTGCTGGTGTATCTATCACTGCAATAACTTTGCCTTGTATATCTTCATCTAGCACATATCTTGAATCAGCTGTTAAATTGCTATCGCCTTTTGTTATATATCTTTTTTGTCCATCAACCTCGTTTATTTCAATTATTCTGTGGCAAATATATGAAGAGCTATTGCTAGTAGAAAACACTATTATATCTCCAACTTGCAACTCTTGATAATCATCTGTTATGATAACGGTTTTTCCTGATTCTAAAGCCGGCTCCATAGAACCAGACCTTATATTATAAAACCCATACTCATCTTTAACCACCCACTTCGCATATAGGTCAATCTGACTTTCATACCCTTTTGATATACTTGTGATTTGCTCTTCAAATTCACTGTCGCTATACCAGCCACCAAACATTAAATACTCATTTGGCGCTGTTGGGTCGGAAAGTAAAAGCTCTTTTCCGCTTGATAAAATCTCTACATTATTAGGTGAGTTTGTTCCACCATCAAGTTCATAATTAATCACCCTTGCCACACTTGGAATAAATTTTGCATACAAAGAAAACTCAACGGTTAGTTCTTGTTTGATAAAATCAGTATCTGTAAAAACATACTCAAAGCTATCATCATAATACCAACTAACAAAATCAAAGCCATCTTTAGTTGGCTCGTCTGGTAATTCAATTTTTTCAAACCCATTTGTTTCTATACTTTCATATACTTTTCCATCAACAATAAAATTTATTCTTCCACCAGTCTCTTCATTGCACCCAACAAGTAGAATTGAAAAAAAAAGCAATAAAGCAGAAACTAAGGCTAGTATAACAGCTTTTAAATTGATAATTTTTTTCATAACTAACCTCTTGAAATATTATAGTTGATTTTTATAACCCTGTCAATAAAATATCAATAAGAAGCTAAGATGTAACTATGAAGATATGTTTTCTTCGCCCTAATCATTTTTTTAGCTATATTCTAAAAAAAATTATAAAAAATTATAAAATTTCGTTGACAAATAAAATTTTTTTTGATATTATATCAGTGCAATCACCCCAAAAGGGTGTTTGCCTCATATTTCCCTCATTATTTAATTTGATGTTTCATCATCAAAATATATTAAATTATGTTGGTGAGCAAGGTTAGGTTTTATCTAAAAAACACAAAATCACTAACAATTTAATATTTCAATATTCCCCAGTAGCTCAGTGGTGGAGCGCTCGGCTG
>CALVPQ010000012.1 GCA_944351415.1 uncultured Clostridia bacterium
GAGAGGCAATGAGTTAAATAATTTTTATTTAAATATTTTAATTTTTCTTGTTTTAAACTAATTTAAGCGAAAGTGGGGTTCCCACTTCTCGGCTAAATGTAGGTGGCGCAAAGTGCGTCAACGCTAATAGGTGGTGCGTCAAAATATGCCCTTATTTCCTTGGCTTTTTGCGTATTTTCAGCACTTTGAGCCACCTCTTTTCCTGCTTCCATTAATTTTAACAATTTATTTACCTATTCTCTCCAATTTCCAACTCAAATTAACAGCAACTTGCTTGATTTGCACTATGCCCATTACTCGTCCCAATTTCTTAAAACACTCCTTTCCTTTACACTTTCTTCGCCACTCATTCAACTCGCCAAACACCGCCCATTTTCGCCGTCACCTCCTCTTTTATTTGTTTTATCAAAGACTTAATCAACGTCTTACATTAATCCCATTACCAGCCTCAACATTAAACTTAAATCTTAGACCACTAACTTATTTTTTCCTCTGCTAATTATTTATATTTTTTGAAAAACACCTCCGTTTATATTTGCCCTTGCTCTACTCAACAACCTTTAATACCCCCCCTTCACCCTCTATTCACTTTTCACGCATTTTCTCAAAACAAAACTGTCCGTTTCGTTATTCAAATAATGGCAAAACCAATACGCTTCTTTAACTCAAATAAAAAAATGCTCCTCTATATAAGGCACTCTTGTTGCATAAAAATCTCCCAATATCAAGCAAAATCAACCCCTTTTATACATCCCCACCACCATTATTCAACACAGCTTTCAACTACCAAAAACCTATCAATCCTTTATTTTATAAGTCTTTTTAACACCCAATAAAATTATTTCAACTTTTTATTCTCGCCACCCTGCTTTCCCACATTTTGTTGCACAAAAAAGGGCCACACCTCGCAGTGTAACCAGTTCCCACTCCCTTTTTCTTTTATCTCAAAAAGAGAGGCAATAAGTATTTTTTTAAAACATCATCAAATGCCTTGCAATAACTTTCAAACAGAGTTAAAACACATTCAACACTTGGAGGGCTTATGAAAAATGAAACTCTTGTAGAATTCATTAAAGAAAAATATTATGAACAAGAAATGTCAGCTGAATATGAACTTCAACTGACAAAAATTATAGAACTTGAAAAGGAATTTACAAAAGACTTTTCAAAAGCCAAATGGCGTGAATACTTTAACCTTGACCTAGCAATAGGTGAACTCCATTCTATTGAAATTGAGCAAGTAATTAATTTTATAATTAATAACTTTATGGATAATAAATAACATTAAACATCTTTAATTTAAAGAATATTTATTAATTAAATCTGCGAATTCATCAACTTTAAGACTGAGTAAAATATCTTTAATTTTATCAAATTCTATATTTAAATTTCTTATTGTATCGTTATCCAATATTAATTTAGTAATATAATCTATATTCAATGGTAGTAAACAACATTTCTCTTTGTCAGATTTATACTGAAAGTAATCTACTACATCAGGATGCACGTATGGAGCAATCATTGCTAATCTAAAGACAATTCCTTGTTTAGCTTCCTCCTTCATATGTCTTACAACATTTGTTGTTTCATTATTTAAAACCTGGTTTTTCCCTCGTTGCATTGTTGGTTCAAGTATATAAGAGCCATCTTCATGGTGGTATAAAATATCACATTTTTTTGATGGTGCATAATGTAATGGTTTTCCATCTTCGTTATAAATAATATTTGATACAAGCCCCTTCACACCATATTTTTTACCTAATAATAATGCAAGTAAATATTCTAGTCTTAATGGTTCTGATATATCATTTATCTTTGAAGATTCTTTAGATGCACCTGATAAAATTTTTAATTCATTTATAATAAACTCAACTTTCGTTTCTTTTATAACATTTTCAAGTGCTTGATTATAAAACATTCTATCTAAGATTTCTTCTTTTTGTTCTAAAGTTAATTCATCATTTAGTTTTATTTTTAGTATTTCAGATTTGGATTCAACTATTTTTGATCTAATCTTTTCATTTTTACACCAAGGTATTTCTATAGATGCCAAGTATTCATAATATTCTTTTACATTGTTAAAATTAACAAACTTATAATTCTTATAAACAGCTAATATGGTGTTTATTTTCTCAATATTATAATTAGAAAAATCATAATAAATATAATTGAAAGCCCCTCTTTTAACTATCAGTCCGGTCATTTCAAATTTTCTAAACACATCATCTGGATAATCATTTAATAAACTTGCTGGTTTTATAGGTAAAATATCATTATCTACTAAAAATTCTTTTAATACATTATAATTTGGTTCATATCTGTACTTTAGCCTATATTTTATAATATTCTCTATCGCACTCTCATAATTGCAATCTTTCATACTTAAAACGAAAGTAGCAAACTCATGTTTTAAAAGTCCTTTAGGCTCATTCCCGAGTTCTTTCCATTTTTTATTTACACCATCTATAACAAATAATGCGTTTAAAAAGGGCCTCGATTTATTTAATATTTTCTTTCTTATTGGACTATACGCATGCATTCCAAGCATTGCCTTCGTATAAACCACTGTGGGGTCTTCATTACCACTAATCAAGTCCCTCCCTAGCTGAGTTATATAAATTTTATTTAACCCTCTTTTAACAGGCTGAAACATTAAAAATCCCTGATCTTTCATTGCCCTTAGTTGAGTCATAACCCGACCGTGTAAACCAGTTGCTTGAGGATTATTTTTTATTGCTTCATGTACTTCTATCGAAGTAAGTTCCTCGCCGTTTTCCATTTTTCTTTTTACACTTTCAGGAATGTCTGAAAGTCTATAAACACCATACTTAATTAATTTGAAAAAGTATTGTTCAGACAATTCCGGTGTAAATTCTTTACCATCAAATTCTTGAAAGTGATTTAAAAAATCAGCATTACGTTTTGGATTTCTAACTGTTGTGTTTATTGAAAAAACTTTATAGCCTACCCTATCTCCACTTGTACCTATTTTATTATCTATATCGCTCATTGTTTCTCCTTTATAATTAGTAATAACCACTTCAATAGCATCACTAAGATTTTTTTTATGATAACTAGAATTTAAATATTGCCTTTTAATATAGTGTACATTATATTTTTTCATCCATTCTTTTAATATTTTATTTTCTTTTCCATTAGATTCAATTACATTCGATAGCATAAATTTTTGACCATTCATATTTAATGTGTCGAGTATATGTAATAAATCTAATTCATCTTTTTCAGACCAAAAATTATTATACGGTGCTGAAGTAATAAGATAAGGAGGATCAAAATAATATAAATCGTTGATCCCCATATCTTTATATAATGATGAATCTCGAAAATCGAGGTTCGTTATTTCTATTAACTTGCTTTGAATAGCTAAAGAGTACTCTTTTGTTCTCTTTCTAAGCAATTCTACAAAATCTGTTTTTCCTACTGGAACATTAAATTCACCTTTTGAATTAAATCTTAGGTAATGATTAAATCCGAAAATCAGTAAAACAAATAATTTATTAATATCTTTATCTTTGTTATAATCATTCTTTAATTTATTATAGGGGTCTCTATTAAATATAGAAAGTCCTTCATGTTTCTTTTCAGGATAGGCGGACCTACCCTCATAGAAGGTATTTGTTAGACCATAATTTTTTATGATATTATCTGCTCTTTTAATAATATCCTCTGCACTATTATCTTGAAAATATTTCAATAGCTCTAAGATATGTACATCCTTATCATTTAAATAAACCTTACTAATATTAGAAACGAGTGAAACGATCGCACTTCCACAAAATATCTCATGTATGCAATCAATATTCTGTGGAATTAGTTTTACTATATTTTCACATATCCTAGATTTATTACCTTGGTAATTTATTGGTGAATATAGCATTTTAATCTCTCCATAGCCTTTTTATAATAAGTTTCATCTAATTCAGAACCAATAAAAATTCTATTATTTTTCAAACAAGCTTCAGCTGTCGTCGCAGAACCCGCAAATAAATCCAATACGATGTCCCCTTCATTTGTATGAACCTTAATTATATCTTCAATAAGTTTTAGAGGTTTTTGCGTTGGATGTATCCTTTTTTCGCCACCGCCAACACTGGCACACTGATACAAAGGTTTTAAGTAAGAAACTCCTTCTGGTTTATTAAAGGTCCACTTTCCTCCATCCTTGACAGCCCATATCGCCAGTTCAAAATCTCCAACATATCTTCTATTTGTATTTCTAGGCATAGGATTTGGTTTTACCCACCTTATAACATCTTTCATTGAAAATCCCTGTTTATCTAATTCTTGTACAATAAAAGAAAAATTTTTCCAATCGTTAAAAATTATCATTGAACCGCCATCTTTAATAAGTGGAGCGCATAATCTTATCCATTCTCTTTGATTGAAATTGTAGTCCCATTCACCATAATCCATTCCTGAACGCCCCATATTACTAAATCCCAATTGATTTTTCCTACTAACACCATATGGAGGATCTGTTATAACAGCATCAACTTTTACTTTATTTTTTTTCAATTCCCTTATTAAAATTTTGTAATCAACATTTTTAAAATTTAACTTATCCATTATATTACCTTCATGATTATTATAGCATATTTTGTTTAGTATTGTATCTTATTTTTTAAGATTTTTTATTTTTAAGTATTTTTTATAATCCAAAACTATACTTACCGGTTTGCTATTTTTTATTATTACCACTGGTTGATTTGCTGAACAAAGCACAGCTTCAGAGATCTTCCCTCGGCTTAATTCTCTAATGCTATATGTTTTTGATAAATCGTTATAATCATATGTCATAAAAGACCTCACAACACATTCTAAATTATATAAATTATATAAAATTGTCTTGACAATTGTCAAGACATTTTATTTTATAATTAATCTTTATCATTTAACAATGGTCTTATAGTCTGATCCAATGTGTTGCCTTCATCATCCTTCCATTGTATCCATCCATTATTACTTCCACCATATACGAAATTACTTGTCGACGATATAGAATTGAACATTATATTTTGATTAAGTATATATACTCCACTTTCTTCTACGACTGTTCCTTCTTCAATTAATTCATTTATCTTTTCTTCTGATGAGGCATCTCTATTATTGCAGATTCTCAATTTACTACCTGCGAGCAACTCAACTTCTTTGCTTTGATATATTAGTGCCTTGGCTACTATATCTCCTTTCTGAAAATATATAGTAAAAGAATTGGCCTCTTCATAGTTGTTGGAACTTGTAAAATATGGAAATATTTTTATAAATTTATTAATTAGATCTCTAGTTCTATCATTTATTTCCTTTTTCGTCCATTCCTTTTTATCAAGAATGTCTTTGGAAAGATTGATTTTCCCAACTCTTTCAAGTTCTTTTTTCTTTGTATTAAAATCTTGATTGCCTATTTTTGAATTAGTACCTTTGTCTGCAAGCGTTAAATTACCTATTAAATTGACCAGGTTTTCATATTGATCAGGCTTAACACCACAACAATTTAACCAATAATTTGTAGGCGTTTGAGGCATTACATGTTCAACAGTTAAATTTTTAAAGTTGGTTTCAATTGGACTTTCCATTTCAAAAACTTCAAAAAATGTTCTGGTGTGAGACAGTATATAAGCATTCTTTTTAGACAAATAATCACTTAACTCAGCATCTGTTGGCATATAACTAGATTTATTTTTATTATTGTTTACTAAATAGAATTTTAACACATCTTCTAATTTGTTAAATTTTCCATTACAAGTGTTAACAACAGATTTTAATATCGTTGGAAATAACCTAGTAATAGAACTTGTGTCCAAATTACACATATGTCTTCTTATTAAATAAGAATTAACTAAATTTATGCAAGCTGATAACTGATCAACAGATATTAATTCATTGTTGTACCACATCAATAATTCCATAAGTAAAGGAGCTGGCATATTTGATTTTATTTTCTTTAATATTGAAATGGCTTTTTCAGCTCCTGAAACAGTTCCTTTTAAATATAATTGATTAAAACATTTTGAATAAGCAACTATTTCATTCAAAACAATTTCTTCTGTTTGGTTTATTACTTCTCTATTCCAAAGCTCTATAAATTTTTCATACAAATCATTTTTGTTCACTAGGTCATAGTTCTTTATTGTTACATAAAATCTAAAAAACTCCTCTAATTTACTTGCATCATTTTCTAAATTATTTTCAATTACTTTCCAATAATTTGTAAAATATTTTGTTTGGACTTGATCTGTCTTGTTCATTAAAATATAATTTCTTATCAAATCAGAAGCCTTTAGTGTTTCTCCCGTAGAATTGATACTCTCAAAAATTTGTTGTGCGTTATCATCTTTGTCCAATTGAATATATACGACATATAACTTATCAACTGCTTTAATAATGTCTTCAATTGAATAGTCTTTTAACCACGTCTCAACTTGTTTGAATAGTAAATTATAATTTTGAAATATTAGTGACGATTTATCCAAATGATCAACATCTTTATCCACTATTTTTTTAAATTCAAAATCATTATTTACCAATGGCTTTAACCTTAGCTTATAATCCCCTTCGGCATTGACATTTTCCAAATACTGAGACCTCAATGCTTTTGCTTTTTGAGTATCTCCTCTTTTTTCTAAAATATCCCTAATTGCATATAGTAACAAGAAAATAGTTGTTAATCTTTGTTGCCCGTCTACTATCGACCACTCTCTTTGATTAAATACTTCGCTGGTTATGATATAAACTATACTACCAATAAAATGGCTTTGAGTCTTACCAGTTAATAAATCATTAATATCCTGAATTAACTTATTAACGTGTTTCTTCCTCCAAGTATAATTTCTTTGATACACAGGAATCACGTATTGCACTCCTTGAGTACTTGCTATAAACTCATTTAACAGTTTTTTTGCGTCTGCTTTCATAATATTCTCCTATATTTATAATATAACATAAATTTGAGTTTTTTTATCTCAATTTTATTTGCTTCCCATTTTTATCTATATACAAAATCTCATAAAATTTTTCTATTTTCTTTTCTTTAATATAATTATCAAAACTCTTAATCATCTCTTTTATCTCATCTGGAATGTATTCTATATGTATATAGAGATCGTTAATAGCCCTACTGAATGCAACATATGCTATACGAGTAAATTCGGTTTCTAAATATTGATTGTCATCAATAATCTTAGGATTTGTAAGAACTTTAACTATTCCACCCAGTTCTGATTCTTCTCTTAAAGGTTCTAAATTTACAAAGACTTTATTATACTCCTTACCTTTTGTTCTGTGTATAGTTACATATTTGCTATCGTTTGTAAATATTTCATTTACCATTATCTTTAATGTGGATAGCTCAAGTTTATATAAATTATCTGTAAATCCATTAATGTAGTTCTCATCCCCTAATTTAGGTAATTCTAATTCTACTATTTTATTTAATTCAATAGAATCCAGAGTTTCTTTTAATTTTGAAATTATGTAATAGTAACTATCGTCATCTTTAAATGATATTACAAGATTTATGAACTTTATTAACTCACGATATTCTTGTGTATTATGTCTTTTTGCTGTTTTGTCAAACAGTTCGATTTTAAATAATTTGCTAGCCTCATAAACAATTCTTGCAAAATCCCCTTTCTCCACAGCCTCTTTTATTTTTACTATTAACCTAATTTGAGAGATCCAATTAATATTATCGTTTTCAAAATCTTTAATTAAATCCCTGTCAAGTATGTATCTATAATAGTTATGTATTTTTTTTAAACAACTGTTTTGAATTAAAGAAATACTAGAAACATATTTAAATGCATCTGCCCACCTTCTACATAAGACAATTGTATCTTCACCTATCGTTGATAGCACATCAATATCATCATTCTCTGTTGTTACAAATTTTACTTTACTTTCGTTGTGAATATTTGTAATACATTGCTGTTCATTTAAATCGTCATCCGTCTTTCTTACATAATTTAAAAAATTAACAATATTTTTATTTGATCTTCTATTCCCATCAATAACAAATTTTTTACAATGTTTTATTGATGTATCAAACTCTTTGAATTCTTTATATACAGCCCCTTGAAAGCCATAAATTGATTGTGCGACATCTCCAACTACTCCAATAGAGACATTTTTATTGGATGAAATTATCTTTATCATTTCATTTTGTATTGGGTTTGTATCTTGATATTCATCAATAAGAATATAAGGAAAATGATATTGGATATCGTAACTTATAAATTTAAAATTCTTTAATAGTACATAACTAAAATATAATATTTCGTCAAAATCTAGGACTCCCTCTTCTTTCCAGATGGCAGTTTTTAATTTTAAAGCTTCTTCATCAGAAAGATTTAAACTATTTATAATTCGGGGTTCATTGTTTAGCGCTTGAAAAGGATACGTATTAATTTCCTTTAGATCAATAACATATTCACTTAATTTTTTCTTTGTAACATCCGCAGCAATCTCTAGCTGATATTTTTCTTTCAACAATTCAATAAACTCTGATTTTTTTAATTTTGTAAGTAGTCCAAACCCCTCTGGCCTTGGGTACATGTTCATTTCACGAGGAATTTCACAGTTATAAACTTGCTTTATAACTGCCTTTAATTGCGCTTGATATGGTTTTATCACATACTCATACAAAAATGAATGTATAGTGGAAACTTCTACATATTTTTTATAATCACCCAACCTTCGTTTAATTTCATCAACCGCTACATTCGTATATGTTATACAAAGTATTTTTCTATTATTATTTCCTTTAAGTTTTAAACTGTTTTTTATTGTTTCTATTATATTTTTTATTAAAAAATATGTTTTACCTGCACCTGGCCCAGCAAAAACCTTAAAATTAAAATCATCTTTATAAAATTCAATTATTGTATCTGATGCTATTCTATTATCCATTTAATTTCCTTAGTTAAATATTCTGGTTCTTTAATTATACCATTTTTTAATAAATCAAGAATATCTAGGCAAAAATTACCCTTTTTATTTTTTACATATCTATAAAACAAATTAGTAAAAAATAACATTTCTACAACTTTTTTATTATCGCCTTGCGCATCTTTGTGACTTAGCCAATATTTATCTAACTCTTTCTTTATAACACGACTTGTTTTGTTATCGCTAATTTCTGTCTCGCATTTATTAAACCAAACTTCTATAGATTGTTTATCTAACAATTTTTCACAAGCCTTAGGAAGAGCCAATGACATTAAAATTTTAAAGCTGTTTTCATCTTGATAATTTTCTATAAACAATTCCTTTTCAAATGTTGATCCATATTTGGTTTGTTCTGAAACTCTAACTCTATCATTGCAGTACTTAAATATATATGAGATATGTTTTGTCTGTTCTAAATAAGTTTTTTTATCTATCAGAACTCCATTTGTCTCATCAAATATGTCATAATCTTTATCCGTAACACACAATATCTTTTTGTTAGTAAAAAATATCAAAGGTAAAAAGTGATTAAAATTTATTCCTGCGACCTCTATAACTTTCACATGCCTATCCACCAACTCTTCATGTAAATATGGTAAAACTAATTTCTCAGATAACCCTTCTACTAATATAATTTTATCAGAAAATAAAATATCACTTCTAGTTATATCTAAAAATTTTCTTAAATGCTTTTTAGACCTTTCTAGTATTGCTGTTAAATCTTCTTTTATTTTATTTTCTTCAAGTCCTTCATCTTTTGCAATTTCTTTTATATCCAAAATCTGGCTAACTTTATTAATATCAAAATTATCCGACAATCTAGAGGCCGTTACATTTCCTAATTCAGTATCATAGTTTAATATAATTATTTTACTCATATCAACACTTGCGGAAATATTTGGTGAGTGTGTTGAAATTAAGATTTGATTTTTTATGCTTCTATCAGAATCCTCAGTTTTAATTGTTTCTAAAGAATTTAAATATTTTAACAATTTATATTGCATATTTGGATGCAAATGAGCCTCTGGTTCTTCTATCATAAGAATATTATAATCATTATCTTTTTTCTGTTTAATTAAATTTCTTATATAAATTAAATTATTGTAACCCAAACCATTGCTATGCAATGGTAAATCAAATAATTGTTTTTCATTTATCAAGTTATATTTAAAAAATGATGCTAATTCTTTATCAAACACAAAATCAGAATTAAAATTATTCTTACCATCAGTTATCCCTATTTTATCCTGATCTTTATTGATATCATCATTAATATCTTTACTAACATTTATTAATTTTTCTCTTAATAATGTAGTAATTTCTTGCTGTATTTGTACTTCAGGTATTTCGTTCTCTTTTATTTTGCTATTGACATAACTTTTTGAACGTTCCTCAATATCGTCAATAATTCTATTTGCAGGAATAGTATCAACTTCAAAGATATCATTTACTTCCTTATCCTGAACAATTTCATCTGTTGAAGCTTTATAATAGTTCCATGAATATTTTTTCTCATATCTTTTTAAAACATTAAAAAATTCTTCATAGCAGGTTATATCCTTCATTTCTATAAGATAATCATTCAAATAAGTTTTATCCAATTCATATTTTAATTTAACTTCTGCTTTTATTTTTATATTTCCAGAATCTAATTCTTGTAAATTACCATCTTTATTATAAATTATAAAAATATTTAATTTAGATAATGCAGAATCTTCTGAATCATATGAAAATTCATGTTCTATTGTATAATAAATCTTTATTTCAGGAGGGGCTTTCTTAAATTCATTAAAATTACAATATAAAACAAATTTATTAAAATGATCTATGTTACTTTCCGGTCTTTTGTTAATATAACCCACACACTCCAATAAATTGCTCTTTCCTGAATTATTTGGTCCAACAACCACATTTAAACCTTCTGAAAATTGAACTTTCGTATCTAGATAATTTTTATAATTGTAAATTTGAACTTCACTTATATGCATGTTTCACCTTTTTTAATTAACTTATTAACATAAAAAGTCCTACTCACTTTTTATATTTATCTTGTGCTACCAAATAAATATCAGTTAGATAGACACACTCAATAAACAACCATTTGAATCCGCGATAATGGTAGAGTTTGAATTCATCTTCCACTTTGAATGACCTATGTTATTTGCTAGACACTATTTAATCATAATTTAACTGCCACGCTACCATTGTCTGCTTTATATGAATAAATAATTTAAATTTTTTAAATAAATATATCATTTCTTCGATGGTTTTAATTAGTTTTACTCTTTATCCTTTCTGGTTTTTCGGCATCACCAGGGATTATCCAGGTTTTGCCTTTAAGCACTGCACCTTTTACCCTACCTTGTTTGCAGTAGTTACGGACTGACCTCTCGCTTATATTCCACTTTTTGGCGATTTCACTAACTGTTGAAACTCCCATTAACAAAACTCCTTGATCCTTTTTTTAATTTCTTCTTCTGGCAATATCCCAAATTGTTTCAAAACTTTAATTATTAATTCTTTTTCTGCTTTGTCAAAAATAATTTTAAGTGCAATAACAATTTTTATATCATTTAATTGATTTACCAAATATTCAATTGGTTTATCATCATAAAAATAGTCCTCAACACTATAAACATAATAATTTGTAAACGGAGATAAACTATTTGTAAAATCCTTATATATTTTCCATTTATTATTAATCTCTTTAATCATTTTTTGATGATTGTTACTTCTCATTGCTTCATTTATTGATTTAACTTTATGTTCATATTCATTGATAATTCTTTTCATTTCTAGGACTTTTTCTAATGCTTTAAAAATTTTTTCATTATCACTTTGATGATTATCTGAATAATACATGTTTCACCTCTAAATAAATTATAGCCATTATCGGCAATTAAGTCAATAAATCTACAAAATAAAATTGCCGTTATCGGCAATTTATATATTGTCAAAGCAAGTTTTTCGATAGAATTTTATTACATAAAAACCGAAAACCTGTGAATTGGCCTTCGGTTTTTTTAGTTAATTAAAACCTCCCTTTATTTAGCTAAGTAATTAGAAATTATTTATTATTAAGTCTTGATGAATAATACCTAGCATTGTTTGGGTTCAATTGATTAGCACGATTATTCAAATTTGCAGTATAAGCCTTATTGTTTTTATTGTTTTGGTTTGAATAATTGTCCAATTGTTTTTTTGTATGTGTGTAACCAGACACTTTATTCCTCATATTATCACCTCCTTTTGACCTAAAATAAAAATCCTCCACTCTATGAGTGAAAGGATTTATAGGTCAAATTCAATCAACTTTACACTCATAGCAAAAATAACAACAAAGTTGCTATTTTTATATGGTGTAAAGTTTAGAAACAAATTGGGGGACACCTAGGTCCAGCTGACCACAATCTGTTTATTGCTTAACGAGTATTTTCAAAGGCAATATTAGTTTCTAAAAATTACGTAAAATTCCTTTTCTAATAATACGATGTATATCCCCGTCTCTTATGCACTTCTTTCTTCGGAGTATATCCTCGTCATATACTCTATAGAGAGTTGAATATACGGCCTTCAAATATTATTATACTTAAATTTTACAACCAAATCTCTTTGGCCAAATTTAATATAACATAAAAATTTTGTTTTTGCAAGTATTTAAGTATTTTTTGATGTAATTGCATTTTATTTATTCCACATAAAAGCCGTAGGCAAACAAATGCCTATATGTTATCAATTCGTGGGTGGGGATGTAGTCGATGAATTTGATGTGGTTTGAAAATTTATGAATGGTAAGTGTCAGCTTTTTGTTTTTTGCTTTGGGTCTTCCCCTTTTCTTATTTTTGGTTTCAACCTTCTCATTTGCAGTTCCAGTTTCGCCAACTTCAGTTTCAGCCTTCCCTTTTTCAGAGTTCGCATTTGTTATTTTTTCAAAAGGTTCGAAGGCAGATGCTCTACGCCCATTTTCGAATTGACATTTTGAACCATTTCCATAAGGAGTAGCCCAGATAAACAATCCTTTAATTCTGCTTTCTTTAAGTCTATGCTTGACTTTTTGTGATAACTCGGCAGAATAATACTCGGCAAAACTTTTAAGCATGGCTTTAATTATTATGCCTTCTAGAGTATTTGAAACTTGCACGGTTGCCTAAACAATTTTAACACCGTTTTTCTTTAGAATAAATTTATTAATCGCACTATCTTATCTCAACCTTGCAAACCTATCAAATTTGTAAACAAGAAAAAAAACTTCATTTATGTTTTTCTCTTTTGCTAATAATTTATTAAAAAGCAAGTTGCTTGTCATTCGTTCCAGTCATAGCCCTGTCGACATATTCACCGGCAACAACATATTCATTCTTTTCAGCATATTCCTTGCAAACTCGCATTAGTCCTTCTATATTTTGCTCAGTCTGACTGTCACTTTAATATCTCGCATAAATAACCACTATATAAGGATATTACAATATTTTATTTGTAAAAGCGAATATTTTGTTGCGGAATAATATAAAATGATTTATAATAATTCAAGATTTTACGAATATGAGGAATATTATGAGTATATCTTATAACAAACTTTGGAAATTGTTAATTGATAAAAATATGACAAAGACAGATTTGCGGTTAAAAGCAGATATTGCAACATCAACACTTGCTAAACTTAGTAAAAACGAGCAAGTAAGTATGGAAGTATTACTTAAAATTTGTAAAGTACTAAATTGTGATTTATCTGATATTGTTGAGGTAAAAGAGGTGGAAAGTGTGTAAAGGTGTAGCAAAGCCATTTTTAAAATGGGCTGGCGGAAAAGGGCAACTCCTTGATACTTTTGATAAAATGTTTCCTCAAGAACTCATCGAAGGAAAGATCAAAATATATATCGAGCCATTTGTTGGCGGTGGTGCTGTTTTGTTCCATATATTGCAAAACTACAAAATTGAAAAAGCATACATCAACGACATAAACAAAGAACTTATAAATTGTTATCGTTGCATTAAAGCTGATGTTGAAGAAGTTGTCAGGCTATTAAGTATTTTAGAAAATGAATATTTATCTAGCAAAGATAGAACCAAATATTTTTATAATGTAAGAAATCGTTATAATCAAATTCACTTGAATGGTTATTATGACTATGAAAAATGTGCAGATTTCATATTTTTAAATCATACCTGTTTTAATGGACTTTATAGAGTTAATAAAGAAGGTAAATTTAATGTTCCACACGGAAAATATAAAAACCCTTTAATTTGTGACAAAGATAATTTGAAACTTTGCTCACAGTTGCTGCAAAAAGTTGAAATAAATTTCGGTGATTATAGACAAATACTATCAAATGCTAATAAAAATAGTTTTGTATATTTCGACCCACCTTATAGACCCCTTGTAAAGAACAACTCGTTTGTCAATTATGATAAGTCTGGATTTGATGACAGCGACCAAATTGAGTTATCGCAAAACTATAAAAAATTAGATAAACAAAACTGCCTGCTTATGCTTTCAAATTCTGACCCTAAAAACACAAATGAAGATGATAACTTTTTTGATGATTTATATAAAGGCTTTAACATTGAAAGAGTTTATGCAAAAAGAATGATAAATTGTCAAGCAAGTAAGCGTGGAAATATCACAGAAATAGTTATTATGAATTACAAAGGAAGAAAACACGATGAATAATATAGAGTTGTCAAATTGGAAAATAGAAAATGACAAAATATTTGTAGATATTAAGATAGATTAAGGAGATAATTATGAAAAGAGATTTTGATACATGGATAAAAAATTTTAAAGTAAGCATTGCAAATTATTCATATTACGTTGACTTTACAAAAATATATAAAAATGTTGAAGATATAAAGGTAGAACTTAATATATTGAATACATTAGTTGGCTCAAAAAATATAAAAGAGGAATTTAAAAAATTAGTAATTAAATATCCTGAAACTATAAAGTGTATCCCTGTTTTGCTTGCTATTAGATATAAAGAAATCTTTATAAATGATAATAATGTGGTTAAAAACTTGATTTTTGATAAAAATCTAGATGTAAACGAATTATCAATTTTTATGGAAAAATCTGGGCTTTTTACTCTAATTTCGACAAAAATAATAAATAATTTGGTTGACTATGTTCTAGGCATCGAAGTTGGTCTGGATTCAAATGGAAGAAAAAATCGTGGAGGACATTTAATGGAAGATGTTGTTGAAAAGTATTTAGTGAGTGCAGGTTTTATAAAAGATAAAACATATTTTAAAGAAATGAACCTTAATAATATTGAAAAAAAGTGGAATATTGACTTGTCTAAGCTATCTAACAACGGAAAAGCATCTAAACGATTTGACTTTGTGGTAAAAACAAATAATTGTATTTATGCAATAGAAACAAATTTTTATAGTGGATTTGGTGGTGGTTCAAAGCTAAATGAAACTGCCAGAAGTTATGAAATGCTTTCACAAAAAGCAAAGGATATAGATGGATTTAAATTTGTGTGGATTACCGACGGAACAGCATGGAAAAGTGCAAGACATAATTTAGAAGAAACTTTTGATGCATTAGATACAATTTATAATTTAAATGAGCTAGAAAATGGAATATTAAAGGACGTATTAAAATAAATAAACGGAACAACACTTATTGAATATAAGATAAATAGTCGTAATGCTATTTATATGAAATAGTTTAACTATTAGACTTTGAAGTTATGTAAAGATTTATTAATGCCAGTTTCAAGTTAAAAAATCATCATCAAAAAGCAGCACAACAGTAAAAAACGGGCTTTTGGAAAACTAATAGCGCAATATATAGCTTTTTGATACTAACTTATGAGTATGTTTCTGTTTTCAAGAAATAGTTGAGAACATTATAATAATATTACTTAAAAGAATTTTTAATATTTTTAAAATAAATATAATATATACATAAAACTTGATAGCTATTACTAAAAATCTAGTTTGTTTGACTCCTTGTTAAAAAAATGATAATATATAAATATGGAAAAAAAGAAAAATTCTTTAAAAATTATGACTGATATTTTTATTGCCCTATTATTTTGCTCTTTTCTTACTTATATTGTCTATTCCATAATAATGCAAGTAAATTCAAAAAGTCCGGGCAATTTTGAAGATTTCCCTCGTTCGGATATATGGGTTGCAACTGATGATAATTTTTTAATGATAATAGATTTGACCGCCGTTAGTGAAGAAAGTGGTGTTGTAGAAGATATGGTTGCCACGATAGTTTATAATGAAAAGGTGTATAATTTATCCGTTTCATATTCTGGTGGACATGGAACAATTTTTGCTCCCACCGCATCAAGCCAAATTTTGATTTTTGAAAATGAAAGTGCAAATGAAAAGGTCCACTTTTCAGTAAGTAAATATGATTTTTATGAAAATGATTTCTTTTTACTGGACATCAATTTATATGATGACCATAATTTACCTTGTCTTGCTCCCAATACGGATTTGCATTTTTTAAAACAAAATAGTGCCAAAGCTTTAACTTTTATGGTTAAATATTTGGATTATGAAGATGAGTAACAAAAAATATATTTAAGAAATATTATCTACACTCATCAATATCAGCAAACAAACATTTCAAGGATAAATGTTCTTTCAAAATGCTAAAAGCACAAGTTTATAAAACTCTAGAACAAAATATAATTTTTATTTAGGATTTTGACCATACTTAGTAAACTAATATTGATAAAAATTTATATTTTAATGTAAACAAAAAAATAAAAAAATTATTTTTATAAGTGCTCAATTCCTTATTTTTAAAAAATAAGTTGTAAAAGTATAACAAAAGTGCTAATCTTATATAAAGGAGTTGTTATGTTAAAAAATAATAATGAACATTTCGTTGAGCCGGTAACCTCTGTAGTTGACGGAAAAGTTGAAATCCCTTATGTTGTTACTTTAGAGGATAACCTATATCATGCTTTTGTTCCTGGCTTTAAAATTTATGATATGATTTCTTCAAATATAGATGAAGCCCTGGCTAAACTTAAACTTTTTGTTGATGATGAAGTTGACAAAAGAATAAAAAATAAGCAAAGTTTTCCATTCTTTCCAAGTGATGAACAAATAAAAGAAGATTTTGAAGGGGTTGTTAGAATTAACCGCATAACATATAAAGTTCCACAATAAAAAACACTAGCGAGTTTGGTCTATTGCCAAGCAAGCTAGTGTTTTTTATTATCTTTCAATATATTCATCATTTTGCTCTACAGCTGGTTTTGCACTAGATGTTGTTATCACAATTTCCAGTTCTTTACCATCATCTATTGTTATTGTTTTATCCTTAGTCTTTCGTGGTTGCAATCCTAATTTTTTGAAATATTTTTTAACTAAAGCTTGTTCGATATAAGAGCCATAAACAAAGCCCACTTTTCCACTATCATTTAGTTCAAAAAATTGTTCAGTTGAAATAGAAGGCATTACAAAATCTAAAGTATCGGGTTCAAGGAAGGTTTTAAAGGTTTTATTGAATAATAATTTTGATGTTTTAGCATGTAAACGTTTTTCAACTTCTTTTAAACTATATAATGATTTTTCATCAAAATCACCAACTATATTAAAAATAATATTTGAATTTTTAAGTATTCGTTTTAAATAGTTATTAACATCATCTCTTGTAAGTTTTTTGATGTTTCTTGTTTGGTTATTATAGAATATTTCGCTATCAAGAACATATCTTGATAAAAGCACTAACGGTTCCATAATCTTAATGCCAGATTTTCTTTCTTCCAGTGCATAAACTAGATTTTGGAAATCTTGGTAATCTCTTTCTGAGATGCCACGTGTATATAAATCTTTGATAATATTTCCAATTGTATCAATAACTTCTTTTATATGATTTTTACTTGTTGTTGCAACTATTGATTTAAGTGACATATCTCCTGCTAGTGGAGTTGAATCAAAGGAAGCATCATAAACAAGTCCCCTTTTTGTTCTTAATTGTCGCATAAGTCTGCCACTGAAACCATTAAATACAAATTCTTCAAAAGGTTTGAAAAGACTTGCTTCTTTTTCTGTTTGCTTTACAAGATAGCTTATGGAGATTTCTGCAGTTTTTAAATTTTTTGCCGTGTCTAAAATATGAATATTTGTAGGCGGATAATATTCTGGTGTTTCTGGTTTAAACTTCAATTCTGGATTTGATTTTGCCTTATTTACAAAAGATTTTTCCATTAAAGTTTTAATTTGCTCAAATTCCAAACTGCTTACCACTGTGATAACTAAATTTTCTGAAACAAAATCATTATCTATATAATTTTGCAAAACTTTATCGTCTATCTTCTCTATTGTGTTTTTTGTTCCGAGAATTGTATCTTTTTTATAATTTAATTGAATGGCAGACATAAACTCTTCTTCTTTTGGGTCATATTCTGCGGCGTCCATTAAAATCTCTTGTTCAATAGCCTTTCTCTCTAAATCAATTGTTTGTTTATTGAAAGTTCTGTTATAAAGAAGTTCACTATAAAGTTTACAAAGCTCTTCCAAACGAGAATTTGGTGTGTCTGCATATAGTGTTATATAACTGCTGCTTGTGAAGGCATTGCTTGTGATATTATTATTTCTCATAAATCTATTAATATATGATTTTGAATATTTAGGTGTTTCTTGAATAAGTATATGTTCAAGAAAATGCGCTGTTCCTTTTATTTTCCCATCTTTTGATGCACCACCTAAAAATCCTACAGCAAGTTTAGTTGTGCTGTCTAAATTTTGTCTGTAATAGATAAGTGTTGCACCATTTGGAAACTTATAAAGTCTATGATATTTTCTTTCGTCTTCCATCTTATTTCCCCTTTAATATTCTTATTTTACACCATAAAATGCGATTTGTCTATAGTAAGTTTCAAATTTTATATTTTAATTTAAAAAAATACCCAAGATAGTTAATAAAAAATTAGCTAAAAAATAGGCTTCTTTTTAAAGAATTTTTATGTTATAATTATAAAAAGGTGAAATTAGATGAAAAATAAAAAAGCTTTTATTTCAATAAGTTTTGCATTAATTTTGATAACTATAATTGTCCTTTTGGTTGTGCTTCTACCAAAAAAGAGCCGTGTTTATCAACAAGAGTTGGACTACACAGAGAGTCTTGAACAGGTTTTAAATCCAGACCAAGGGTTTTATAGAACTTCCTATGTTTCCCTCTACCCTGACCATGCAAACACTTCACTATCCTTAGATGACAACTTTCAACTTTATCATCTTAGAATGGACATAAGTGAATTTTCTGGGGCTGTTAATGGTGAAAGTGACCTTGAACTTACAGACACCGCTCTTGCAGAAGTAGAAAATATCATAGCTTATTATAAAGAAATGGGTAGAAATGTTGTTATAAGGTTTAGTTACGACATAGCTTTTGAGGGTAATGCTAATCTTGAACCACAAGTGCAGATGATAATTACTCATATTAAGCAGTTATGCCCTATTTTTAATGAATATCAAAGCACAATCACCGCAATAGAGGCCGGCATGATTGGACCTTGGGGCGAAATGCATACAAGCACTATTGCAAATGCTGAAACTATAAATCAAATAATTGATGCCTATCTAGCAAACACCATAGAGCTACCTATACTTGTTCGCACTCCACAGATGATATATAACTATCTTGGAATATCAATAGATGATATTGATAATTATGAAATTAAAAAAAATAGCCCTGCATATAGGCTTGGACTTTTTAATGATGGGTATCTTGGCTCTGACTCCGACCTTGGAACTTATCAAGAACGTGAACGCGAAGTGACTTGGCTTGCAAAGCAGACAGAGCACCTGCCATTTGGTGGCGAAGTGACAAGCCCAGAAAGCAGTTTGCACGACATTGATAAATGTTTACCAGAAATGTATGCTCTAAATTTAAGCTATCTAAACTATGAGTGGAATTATAATATTGTGCAAGATAAATGGCAGAATAGTTTTTACACTGAGGAATGTGGAAGTGATAGCAATTATTATGGGAAAACAGCTTACACCTACATACAAAACCGACTTGGCTATAGACTTGTTCTTAGAGATTCGGTGTTTAAATATAATAATAATTTAAAAAATTTTGAAATAGAATTGACAATTGAAAATGTTGGATTTGGTAATTTTTATAGAGAAAAAGATATTGAAATCATATTTGTTGATGAGATTGGAGAAAGTTTTACTATTGGTGGCGGAAAATACTATGGAGAAACAAAGTTAAAATTAGCCCTTGCCCCTGCCATTGAAAAACAAAATTATGATGTTTTTATAAGATTAAGCACTATAGAAGATGGCAACTCAACCTACTCGGTAAAATTTGCAAATAACAATATATTTAACAGCACACTAAATGCAAATTATATAGGAAAAATTGAATTTTAAAATAATTTAAAATTATTATTTTATTTTAAATACAACTATAATAAAAACTCCCCTAGCTCTGATATTGACTTTTCTTATTTTATTAAAAGAGCTTGGGGGTTTTTTAGAGTTTACAAAAAAATATTTAAAAATGTTAAAAGATAAAATTTATCACTTCTACACCTTAAAATATATTGCATCTTAATGACAAATTAGTCTATATTCACAAATGGTTGTTTTATTATAAGATAATTCATCTGTTATATAAATAATAACCTGGTTAGTTTCAGACGAATTTATAATAAATTTTATTGTAAACATACCGTTGTTTTCTATGTCGGATACCTCGATTATTTCGCCATCAACAGCAGCATCTTGGTCAGTTAAAGAGCCAGATTCAAAATTATAGGAAAATCTGCTTGTGTCCAAATTATCAAAATAGCTATAATTAAATATTTTGCAGGTCATCTCTATTGTCTCCCCTAAATGAAAATATATAGGCGCATATAAACCATCAAACCCTGTATAATCTGCGACCGCGATTTCAGGCATAGCCACGTCAACAAAACACCAAGTTTCAATTTCTGGGTTACTTTCAAGTGTTGCAAATATATTGCATTCACCTGCTGCTTTTGCTGTGACTAAGCCATTTTCATCAACCGTTGCAACAGCTTCATTTGAAGAGCGATAAAGAACATTTTCAGGTCTTTCTTGTCTAGGAAAAACAACTTCAAGTTGATAGGTTTGCCCTAT
Source organism: uncultured Clostridia bacterium (assembly GCA_944351415.1). Lineage (GTDB taxonomy): Bacteria > Bacillota > Clostridia > Christensenellales > UBA1242 > Caccovivens. The sequence goes on from CALVPQ010000012.1 coordinate 21,058, forward strand.
ATTATAAATAGTGATATTGTCTTCTGCGAAATCGACGTCACTTGCAACTGTTTGATTATAGTATTCTTCAGCATAAGCAACTCCACTTGCGATAATATTTGTTGCGAGCAAGCAACTTTCAATACTTAAAAAGCATATCACAATTATAAAAAACACTTTTTCAAACTTTAGTGGTGCATTTGTCTTTATAACCCGTATATCAATAAGAAGGTTTAAGAGAAGTGCAAGCATAAAGAAAAGATAGCCGCCACCACTAAAAGCAAAATATCTTGCATAAAAGCGGTTATCATTTTTGATAAGCCCATCAAGTTTGCCGTAGAATGAAAAACAACATAATATAAAAATCACACATAATGCAAGTAAAATTATCTTTAATGTAGTAAGAGTTTTACGTCCGTGGTCAACGAGTGTGCAGAAGGTCTGTAATAACCCAAAAAGAAAAGTGGTGACAAGAAAAATTACCTGTATACCTGTTGGCAGAATCTCATTTACTAAATCATAACCCATATAGTAACCCATTGATGCCATACAAAAAATAAGCCCGATATAAATTAAATTTAATTGTATAATTGTCATGTAATTTCTTTTGAAAAACCCCTTGACACGTGTGTTTATATCCCTTTTAGTCTGGATAGCAGTGGCGGACTCTTCACTTTCTCCTAAAAGCTGAGAAACAGAAACATTAAAAATTTTTGCAAGGGCTAAAACCGCATCTAAATCAGGCTCGCTATATCCAAGTTCCCACTTGCTGACCAGTTTATTAGATAGGTGCAAGTTATCAGCAAGTTGTTTTTGCGTCATATTTTTCTCTTTTCGTAATATTTTTATTTTTTCTCCAATTTTAGACATTTCTTCTCCTTTTCATTATTATACCTACATAGAAAAGATTTTCCAAAAAAATTGCTCTACAATAAAGAGAATAAGTCTACATATTATTGAAATACACTTTATATTTACTATTTTCAACCAAAAAACGTAAAGCTTTTGTTAATTTTAAATGTTTCTTAAAATATGGAATAATTAATCTTTAATTTTTTTAAAAAAATACCTTCTCATTAAACATTTGTTAACCTTTTTATTATTTCTACTTAATGCCATGCTATCTTAACACAATTCTCTGCAAGTTGCATTTTAATTTAAAATATGTTATAATACTTATGGAAGATGCAGTATTCTAGTCAATCATAGTTATTAGGAAGACGAAATAGATGGCGTCGAAAGGCATAGCGATGAAGTTTCTGGTGCGCGCCTTGGTTGCCCAAACTGGGGTGAGTGCTGGAAGTTAAGATTTTTGGGCAGGTTGTAATGGCATACAGCTGGTCGACCCAATTATCGTGGAGACCCAACAGGGTGCAGTTTTTATAGCTCCATTCTCTGGGATAAGAACCTGCATTGCGGTAAAAGTCGTGTGCAGTGTAGCCTACTTTGAGTGAATATATGGGGATTAAGGTATCATATACTTTTTGTCGGCCAACAAAAAACTATATCTGCTTATGAAACTATATTTGCAAAATAAGAGAATAATAATGGTGATTGTCAAGGAAAACTTCTAGACTGTTGTGATGAGCAGGCAAAAATAGGATTATAGTGTGTTCTGAGTGGCGATTCGGTGTTATGTCTTGCTTAAAAGGAAACTGCTTGTATGGTGACATCAAGTGCAAGAATGGGAAATCCGACCGAACCTATGACACAAGGTTTACTGTTTTTGTTGTCTTCTCGGATAGAGCCATAAGGCTCTATTTTGTTTTAACAAATAGTTTTATCTTTTAATATAAAAAATATACAATTAAAAATCAAAGAAAATGATAAAAATTTATATAAAGTGTTGCCGTTTTTTTTATTTTTTAGTTATATTTTGATTTATTTATTAAATTATGATAAAATAATATTATAAAGGAGTTTTTAAAATAAAAAATTATTATGGATAACCCCAATAAAAAAGATAAGAAAGAGCAGACTAAATTTGCAAAATATTTTAGATGGCCCCTTATTGTTCTAGTGCTTTCTTTTGCACTCTCTATGACCTTTGGTGTGCTGAGTGAAGTTGCTCTTGAAGGTGCAAATATTGCGGTGGCAATTGTTGTTATTATTGTTTTCCTTTTTATTGCAATTTTAACTGATATGATTGGTGTTGCGGTAACTGCCTGTGATGAAAAAAATTTTAGAGCCATGGCTGCAAGAAAAGTCCGCGGAGCAAAAGAGGCAATAATCTTACAAAAAAATGCCGACCGTGTTTCTTCTGTTGTTGCCGATATTCTTGGTGATATATGCAGTATTTTAAGTGGTGCAGCTGGTGCCGCTGTATCAAGTGCCCTTATTATGCAAAGTATGTCTGACTTTACTGGCATTGTGCTTGCATCTCTTGTTTCTGCTGTTATTGCCGCACTGCTAATTTCAGGTAAAGCCTTTATGAAGCGATATTCCATGAATCATGCAGATAACATAATTCTTTTTATAGGAAAAATTCTTTCATTCTTTCATTTAGCAAAGAATAAGAATAAAAACTCAAACTTAAAAAAAGATAAAAAGAGAAAAAATAAAAAAAATAAAATTAACAAAAGCGAAGAAATTTTGCCTATTGAAAATATAACAGAAGAACAAAGTATTTCTGCAATAGATAATACTAAAGAAAATGGGAAAAATCAGAAAAAAGAAATTGATACAGGTGAAGAAGAACTACTTCAAAAAGCTCCTAACAGTATTGATGACAATAAAATTTAATCAACCATTTAAGCTTAAATTTTGTGCTTTATTTACAAAAATTTTTATGGTAAATTTTCTATATAAACTTAAGTTCTTTTAAAAAAAGTTTTATTTAGAGCAACAATTCACAACAGTAGACAGTCCTTTTAAAAAATATTTTTTTATAAAATTTAAAAATCTGCAATCAACTTGCAGATTTTTTATTATATACCAAATTCAACTATAACTTTCGCTGAAACTTCGATGTCTCCTATTAAAGTATCACTGTTTTCTAGTGTTTCTGAGTAAGTTTTGTAAAGAGAAGAACAAGAATACACATATTCTTCTTTTATCCCTTTAATAGAAAATTCTTGCCCACCTGTAACTTTTTCTGCTTTTGTCTTTGCATTATCAATTGCCATAAGAAGAACGTCTTGATATACCTCGTCAATATTTGAAAGTTGATAGTTTATATTTCTTATACTTGTTACCCCTTCTTCAAGTATTGTGTCTATGCAGGTTTTAATGCCATCTAGATTATCAACATTAAATGTAAATACCGTGGTTGAATAATAGCCTATAAGTGTTCTCCCTGCATTATAATCATAACTTGGATAAGACGAAAAACTATCTAGCACTATCTGTGTTTCATCAATTTGTGCATCTTTTAAGGCTTCAAGAACTTTTTCAAAAATCTCAAAATTTTTATTCTTAGATATTGAAATATCCATATCTAAAGTTTCAATAACCGCTGTAATTTTTGCGCTATCAGGTGAAAAACATTTTGTGGCATTTCCAATAACACAAAGCTCTAACTCCTCTGGAAAATTGTCCTCTGTTTGATACTCCACCACCTCTTCTGCTGTTGCCCTTTTTATTGTTTTAGGAATGGCAAGTTGCACCGAACTATATATTCCCCCTACTAAAAACAAAACAAACATTACATAAGCTAAAAGTCTTTTCATAAACTCTCCTTTTCTAAATTTAGGATAGCCAATAAATAAAAAAATATTTAGCATCGACAAAAAATTAAAAAAATACTTTATTTATTAAAAATTTATATATTTTTATTTATTTTTCTTAATTTTATAATAAATATTTATATTTTTTATTTTTTTTCAACCAAGAAAATTTTATTGCCATTGATATTAAAACAATAATTTCAACCATATCAAGAGCAGCATTTGTATAGGTTTGGCTTAAAATATTATATATCACTATCAACACATTAGGAAAAATCATCATAAGTCTTGTTAATTGAATATCTCTGATAAACATCGCCATATTAAAAATTTCATAAGCCACCACAGCTAAAATATCAAGCTGGTTTTGAAAACAAATATTTCCAGAAAGAAGATAAAGGAGAGAAAAAACCACATATAACCATGTTGGAGGCTTTATATCTTTTTTCTCAAAGAAATATAAAACTGTTACTCTAACAATAGAAATAATTGTATTAAGACCACCAACAAGAACCCCTAAGCTTAAAAAAGATGCCGCATAGAAGGTGTTTGCAATTATTTGATAAGCCAAAAATAGCCTTTTATTGTTATGTGCATAAGAAACACAAACAAGTATTAATGCGATAAAACCTAAAATTTGAGTGATAACAAAATCCATAAAAACCCTTTAAAAAAAATTGTATGTATTTCTACATACAACATTATATTAAAAGTTTTCAGTTTTTGTTTATGCATTATATTTTTAATAATCAGTTGATTTTTATATACAAAAATTGAAAAATTACAAATAAAGCTATTCTATATACTCTTCATAAAAGCCAAAACCCAAACCCCCTTCATAAAAGCCTACGCGCAAAGTGTCGCCAATCTCTTTTTCATAGTAAGTCGATGATGAAACGTCCATATTCACTTCCTTATCATCTATCACTACAGTAAGAATGAAGTCTGTTGTATCCCTAGCACCGCCATCAATATGTTTATCCACTATTTCATAATTATTATATACAGGTGCAGGTGAAAAAGTTGTATTTATAACGTCAAGCCCGCACCAACCGACAACAAAACTAGACATTACAACCAAAAATATGAAAACTACACGAGCAGAAATTTTAGGCGAAAGTTTAAAAAATAACTTCTTTAAAACCGTGAAAAGAAGTGCAATCACCGCTATGCTTATCACTGCTGTTGGAATAAGTGACCATGCACCTATCATATAATCAAGATAATTTTGTGATGCAATATTAAGAATAAACATAACTGCTGTTAGTGCAAGCACACCATATATTTTTCCATCTATTTTGACTGTTTTTCTTATAGAAGCATTCTTTACCCATAACGAAACCACCACCAAAAGCTGTGCTAAATACAATATAAAAGCTACCATATACCACACTTTAAAACTTAGAAATAATCTTGTTACTATTAAAATACTAGTTCCTAAATAAGTAATAAATGCCTGCCACCTTTTAAAACCCTTTTTGTATTTTAAAAGGTCATCAACAAGACATGTGATAAGTAGTGCCACCATAACCACAAAAATAGCTATCGTCATGCCGAGATTATCTACAGCATCGTAGGCAAAATAAGACATATTAAGAAAACCGCAAACTAGCAGAAATATAATGCCAACCCAGTAAAATACACTAAAAACAATACGGCTTTTGCTTTTCTTTTTTTGCTCTTTAAACTTTTGATAAAAACATTGTCTTTCTGGCAAAGATAAAATAAAAGGCAAAACTTGCCACCTATTATATTTTTTTGAATTATTTGTTTTTAGTAGTTCCATATTAGAATATTTTTTAGTTGATATATGCTTGATTTAATGAGTATTATATAATATTTAATAAAATTAGTCAATATTTAATTAAATAAACAAACAAAAAGAAAAATAAAATTGACTATTCCTACTTTTAATATTATAATAGTTTTGTTCAATTTGAAAAAATGCAAATAATATTTTTATTTACAAAATTTATTATAATGCAAACAAACTTGAGTAATTTTAGCTAAAATCTACTAAAAATTATGCGGAAGTGGCGAAATGGCAGACGCGCAAGTTTCAGGTGCTTGTGGTAGCAATACCATGTGGGTTCGACTCCCATCTTCCGCACCACCAGCCCAAGCGCTGGGCGACTGTCCGGCAAAATAATCTAAAAAGTAACTCTTACTACCGCTCTTCAACCTCCAGCCCAAGCGCTGGGCGACTGTCCGGCAAAATAATCTAAAAAAAATAACCCTTACTACCGCTCTTCAACTTCCAGCCCAAGCGCTGGGCGACAAACTTAGTTTGTATCACTATCTAATAAAGTGAAGTAAAAGTATAAGCTTTTCCCTACCCCAAATACTAAGTGGCTATCTATAAAAATAAACCGCCAGGGGTAATTTTACCACTGAACAAGGGTTTTAAAAAATAAAATTTTTAGTGTATTATATGTTTACTTATAATTCAACAAAAATGAGTATAAGTGTATGAAAAATAAGTTTTAAATATCCATGATGTGTTTTAATAAAAAACTATATAGAATCTTAGAGTTATTTTTTCTCTTTTTGTATAGAAGTATGCTATAATACAATCAAGGAGTTTGGATATGCGTAGAATTGCTTTAATTGGTTGTTCACAAAGTAAACTTGGAAAAGACTTCCCTAAAGCAAAATTTCCCGCAAAAGATATTTATCTTGGAAGGAATTACAAAAAATCCAGAGAAATAGGGATAAAGTATTTCAACTGCGAAGATAAATTTTTTATTTTATCAGGTAAATATGGTCTTCTTGATGAAGATGATAAAATATCTTATTATAACACCTATCTTGGTAATTTTTCTGTTAAAGAAAAGAAAAAGTGGGCTGATATGGTTGTTTCTCAACTAAAACAAAGATTTGATTTAAAGGATACTGAGTTTGTGATTTTTGCAGGAGATAGCTATTCAAAATATATAAAAAATTACCTTAACTGTATAACTTTAAAATTTAAAGGCAGAATTATAACTTTTGAAATAAAGGAACATTTAAAAAATGGAGATAAAATATGACGGACGCCTTCTTTATACAAGCATATAAACTAAGAGATAAAACCCAACTCAGCAAAATCTCTAATAACAAACCTGGCTATTATAAATGGTGGGCAACTAGAGAAAGTCTAGATATAATTTTAGGCAAACTGAATATTAAATTTAAAGATATTGAAAATTATTTAGAAGAAAAAAATGGATATTTTTGCATTTATGTTGGAGTGGCTATAAAAGAATCACTGAAAGCACGTCTAAATTGGCACATCAATCAAATCAACAATCCAACAAATGTAAAGCATGGAACCCTGTCAACATTAAGACAAACTATATCAAGTCTTGTTGGAAAAAATATGCTTGACACAAAAGCCACAAATGATTTTATTGATAAATTGTTGATAGAATATTATTTATCTGATTATCCTATAAAATCACAAGAGGCAAAAGATGAAATTCATAAAATAGAACACAATTTGCTTAACGGCGAAGAATTATATATTTTAAATATACAAGACAATCATCACAAATTATCACCTAAGAAGAAAATTTGTGAGTTAAGAAAAATTGCAAAACAAATCTGAAAAATTGTTAAATTCAAACGAGCAAAAATAATAGAGTGTAAAATAACCGGTATGGTTAAGACACTCTCTTATTTTTATTAATTACCATCTTTCACTTATTTTCTTTTCATAATTTGGTATTTCTTGTTCTAATAATTTTATCAGCTGCTTTTCAAGAGCTTCCTTACACTCACCTAGTCCATTTTGTATTTGCTCTTTTTCAAGCAAAGGCTGAGAGCGGAAAACTCTTGCCCAAAGAATTGGTCGTCTTTCTGCATTTCTGCGAGTGATATTAAACTCTTTTGGACTTTTTTGTGTTATATTATATAATTTTATACAATCTTCATTATTTGCATTTGAAATGGTTGCCACACAATAAACTTTATTTTCACTTAAGAGGATTTCATACATAAGATTATAACCATTATTCCAGCCAAACGTTTTATCTTGTGATATAGGTATCAATTTATCCATAAATTTTGTTGTGAACCTTATATAAGTTTTACAGCAATTATCTCTATTGATAATAATGCCATATTTCTCAGCATTGCTTTCTAAAAAATCTTTTATATATTCAGAGATTGATTCAACTTCGTCTGGCCTATACTTATAAATTAATTCTAAAACATCTTGATATTCTCTATAAATATCAATACATATTTTCTCTAAATCTGTGTCTTTCAAAATATTTCTCCTTAACATTGATACATAATTTTTTAATAGCAGTTTAACTTCTGGGGTAAGTGAAGGGGTTTCGTTTAAAATCTCTTCAATTATTTCTTTGACTATATAATAATCTGCACAGCACCAATAATCACCATCTTGTGCTTCTTCGCCCTCGGGAGTTAGATAGATATACAAATTTTTGTAATCACTATAGATTGGTTCTATCTTACTTCTATAATCAAGTGTTTGATTTCTTCTTTCGCTTGCAAAAATTTTATTTTCTATTGTAATTGTCACCTTTTCTTTGTCTGAAACTAAAAATATATCAATATTTTTCCACTCACGTCTTATTATAAAAGAAGAAAAGTCCAAGAAAGAAATTTTTATAATATCTAAAGGTAAGTCCTTGTTATCTTTATTTTGCTTTATAACATTTTGCATGAACCTTTTTATAAACTTATCACCAATACCGTGATTTGCATTAGCATTAAGAAGCCATGCTAGAAAATTGCTATGCTTTATCTCCTTATATACCATGCCAGTTATCTCAAAAAAATTTACTTCATTTTTTAATTTTGTAATTTGAGTTAGTTTATCTATATTAAGTATAAACTCTTCTAATCTTTCAACAATTTTCTTCTCCTCAGTCATCTATATCTCCAATACTAAATTATTATTTTTAAATGATTTTTTTAAAGTTCTAATTTTTATCCTTATTAGGGTTTACACTTAATTCTTCTTGATTAGTAATTGGAATTTCTGCTATCTCTTCTGTATCTTTCATATCGTTAGCTAATTTTATTTTTTTCTTAGGAAAATACAAATATAAATCATTATATGTTTTATACCATCGCTTTCCCTTTGGTCTTGTGAAATATTCATATAGCGATGTGAAAGCAAATATTAAAACAGGCATACAAATCACAAACAGCCACCACTTAAATGCTGGAAGTTCAACAGGTCCATGAACTAAATACATTGCATTAGGGCTTGGAAGTCCACCTAGATAAAATATAAGTTCAACTAAACCGTCTACTACGCCACAAGACAATAAACCAATTGAATAAGGAACAAGATTATAAACATTGATTTTTACATAGCCACCAACAAATAGCCATAGACAACCAACAAGCATACATGAATGAGAAAAAGCTGATTGAAGTGTTGCCCAGTTGTTAAATCCAGGTGGGGTGACAAATAAAGTTACAAGTGAACCTATCACTCCGCCATAAGCCACAAAGGTTGATATGCATTTGAAGAGCTTTGATTTTTTATTCCACCACAAACTTGCAAATAATAAAAGATACATCATGTAGTTGCAAAAATATATTGGAAAAAGTTGATTGTCGTAAGAATTTCCTATTCCACCATTTGCAAAAAGTGTGGTATACATTGTTGAAACATGAAAGAATAGGCAAGCAACCGACCAAAATAGTAAAAATAGGTCTTTAAATAATTGCTTTTTTATAAAGTGTGCCCCAAAAAGAATAAGTGATATAACCAATAATGAAATAATTATGTATAAAATATGTTCGGTGCTCATAAATTCTCCTAATAAAAAATTTTACCCTCTCAGTATATCATATAAAAATTTTTTGTGCAAACTCTTTGCTAAAATAAACAAATAATAAAGAAAAGACATAATAAAAACTTATAACCATTTTTAATTTTAATTTAAGTATGGTATAATCTAATTATGTCGAAGATGAAAAAAGAAACAAAAACTAAACTTATTAAAATTTTAATTATAGCTGTGGTTCTTGTTCTGCTTGTGCTTGCAATATATTTGCCACTTGAGCTTACAGGGGCTATCGATAAAATAGATAGTGCTGAAGAACTGGGAGATTTTATTCGAAAAGGTGGAGTTTATAGCTATATTATATTTTTTGTTTTGCAATTCTTGCAAGTGACCTTTCTTCCCCTTCCTGCCGCAGTTACAACTATTGCAGGAACACTTGTTTTTGAAAATATTTGGCTTACCTTTGCCCTTAGTCTTTCAGCTGTGCTATGCGGAAGCGCCTTTGCATTCTTCCTTGGACGAAAGGTTGGAAGAAAATTGGTTGTTTGGGTTGCTGGTGAAAAAGATGCTGCTAAATGGGAAGAAAAATTAAAACGTGGAAAATTTGTCTTTTTTCTTATGATGCTTTTTCCTATCTTCCCTGATGACATACTTTGCATTGTGGCTGGGTGCATTGGAATGAGTTGGAAATTCTTTATGATTTCAAACCTTATATCTCGCCCTATTTCAATCGGTTGCCTTTGCTTCTTTGGAAGCGGAAGCATCATACCATTCAGTGGCTGGGGAATACCCGTTTGGATTGCTCTCGTTATTATTGGAATAATTGTATTTTATCTTAGCATTAAATTTCAACCACAAATTGAAGATTTTATTATAAAAACAGCAAATAAAATAGCAGGCAAAAAATCCATTAAACAACTTCCAGTTGTTTTATATTCAAAGTCAAATAAATCATTTATTATGACTTGTGAAACACAAGAACAAAAAGTTGTTTTAAACAATACCGCCTATTTAAAAACAGAGGTAAAATATTTAAGATATATTGTTAAAAGAGAACAGAAAAACAAAAAAAATAAAAAAAATAAGAAAAAATTTTAATAAAAAATATTGGTGTTTAAAGCCAATATTTTTTATAATACCATTTTAAAAATAAAATCAAATAATATCATTTTGAAAATAAAATATAAACTCCTGCTTAGCAGCATTCTGGGCATCTTCTTGTGTGTTATTTTCCATATCTTCTAAACTATCAGAAATTTGGTCGTTGGCTTCTTGTAGGTCTTGAAGCCTCTGTCTTTGTTGATACACCACGATTGATGTTATAATAACAAAAGCTATTAAAACTATCAGCCCAATTATACATGCCCATTTACTCCACTTTTTTCTTTTTTCCATTTTTCTTCTCTTTTACACGATTATACCATTTTTTTACACACTTTGTCCATAAAAATTTTGATAAAACTCTTTCTATATATATTGAAAGCAAAAAAGTTAATACCACATAAACTCTAAATTGCCCATAATTTACATTTAAGTTGACAATATATAATATAGCAAAAGCAAACACAGTGGCAAGAAAATCAAATAAAATTTTTGAGTATTTATCATTTCCACTTAAAAAAGCCAAAGTTTTGAGTATGTCAAAAATAATCCCGCCTGCAATACCCGACAAGAAAACCACGAAGAATACAAGTGGCTGTGATAAAGTTGAATATAACAATTATTTAAAAATCCTTTTAATAAGTGGTTGTTTTTTCCCACCATGCTCATTTAATTTTATAAGGTTAAAATTGCCACTTAAATACACTTCCCCCTCGTCAAGATTAAGTTTTTTGACCTCTATATTATTTCCACTTATCACCATCACATTCTCGCCCTTTTCTATAACAGCCTGTGTTTGTGATGAAGAAATAACCTTAGTTATACCTTTAATAAAAAGTGAATTACCTTCTAAATGCAAAACTTCCATATTTTCTCCTAAAAAACTATTAAAATATATATATTCTATTAACATTTTAAAAATGATAGGCAAAACACAAAAATTTATGTAAAATAGAGTTATGAAAAAATTAGAGTTTATAAGTGAAAGAGATTCAAGATTGTCAAACCTACTGTCTGATAAAGGTTTTTCATACAATAATGTTTGCCGTCTTTTGAAAAATAAAGATATTAGAGTTGATGGTGCTAAAATTTCAACTAATATACCTGTTGAAAGCGGAAGCATAATAACTGTGTTCTATGATGAGAACATGAAACGAACAGAACAAAAAATAGAAGTAATTTATCAAGACGATAACGTCGTTATTATCAATAAACCTCAAGGTATTGAAGTGGAAGGCGAAAATGGAGTTGCAAAGAAGTTAAATGCTTATGCTGTTCATAGGCTTGACCGTAATACAACTGGACTTATGGTGCTTGCAAAAAATCTCCAAGCTAAAGCTGAACTTGATAAAGCATTTAAAAATCGCAGTCTTATTAAAAAATATCTTGCGGAAGTTGTTGGAAGCACAAATTTTAATGGTGGGAACTATAAAGCCTATCTAGTGAAAGATGCAAGCAAAAGTTTAGTTAAAATATACAATAAAAAGGTTGCAGGCTCTAGTGAAATTACATCTATTTTTAAAACACTTAAGTCATCGCCAACGTCTAGCATTGTTGAATGCACTCTTGTGAGCGGAAAAACTCATCAGCTGAGAGCTCACCTTGCATTTTTAGGGCACCCTATCATTGGTGATGGCAAATATGGCAAAAATGAGGATAATAAAAAATTTAAGAAAAAATTTCAACAGCTTCACTGCTATTATCTTAAATTTGACGGACTGAACGGAAATCTAAATTACTTAAATGAAAAAGAATTTATAAATATCCCAAATTTTTATAAGAATATTGATATAAAAAACTAAAAAATAATTTAAAATTATCAAAATTTTCTTTTAAAAGATAAAGTTACATTTAATTTTAATTTTATTTAAAAATTTATTGACAAAGTTTTTTTTTAGTTTTATAATCTTTACAAAGCATTGATGAAGAAAAGTAACATGATAAGTTATTTGTCAGAGAGGCAAATCGTGGCTGAAAGTTTGCTAAATAATACATGCGAAAGAACACTTCGGAGCAATTTCTTTGAACGTAAAGTATAGCAAATTCTTTATCAGTAAGGGAAATCGGGAAAGCCCGTGATAGCTTGTTTTTAAGAGGCGAGCCTTTTAAAAGGTTTGCAAGTTAGGTGGCACCGCGAGTCATTCGTCCTAACACATAGACAAAAAGTCTTATGCGTTTAGGCGAATGACTTTTTTGTTTATCTAGGCTTAAAGGCGAGAGCTTGCAACTTGGCTACGACACTAGCCAAGTTTGATAAAAGGGTTGCACCCTTTTATTGCAAATTCAAGTATGCTTGAATTTGCCAAGCTCTCGCCCCTGCTCTAAACAAATTATAAAACAGGAGGTAAAAATGGAAAACTACGTTAGAACAGACCTTGCTTCTGCTCAAGGCAAGGTTGAAGTATGGGCATGGATAGAGAAAGTCCGTGACCAAAAGAGCATGCAATTTGTAATCTTGCGAGATAGAAGCGGAATGCTTCAGATGACAATCGAGAAGGCAAAACAACCTGAAATGGCTGAAGTTGTTTCACACTTCATTCAAGATTATTATGTTAAAGTTCGCGGAACAGTTGTGCCAAATGAATATGTTAAACTTGGCAAAAAAGAGCTTATCCCAGACACCTTAGAAGTGCTTTCAAAGGCAGAAGTATCACCTATTGACGGAGAAAGTTCAATTGACCAACGCCTCGACTATCGCTGGATTGACCTTAGGGACCCTAAAAAACGTCTTATCTTTGAAGCACAAACAGCACTTACTCAAGGCATGAGAAACTATTGTATTGAAAATGGATTTATTGAAGTTCACTGCCCAACAACTATTAAAAATGAAAGTGAATCAGGCTCAGGTGTTTTTGAAGTTAAATATTTTGACAAAAAAGCTTATCTTATTCAAAGCCCACAATTCTATAAACAGATGGCAATAGCTGCAGGCTTTGAAAAAGTGTTTATTGCAACACCAATATATCGTGCTGAAAAATCTTACACAAGAAAACACACAACAGAGTTTTCTGGTTTTGACCTTGAATTTGCAAATGTTTCTTCTGTTGAAGATGTTATGAAAGTGGAAGAAGAACTTATTCATGCAGGGCTTAAGGAAGTCAGTGAAAAGTATGGCGAAAAAATCAAAGAAATGCTTGGTGTTGATGTTATCGTTCCAACACTTCCTTTCCCAAGAGTTACAATGAAGGAAGTTTACAAAATTCTTGAGGACGAGTGTGACTACCCTCTCGACGAAGGTGCTGACCTTGACACAGAAGCTGAAAACCTTCTTTCTGCATATATGATGAAGAAAAATAACCACCAATTCTTCTTTGTTAAAGACTATCCAAGCGATGTTCGCCCATTCTATTCAATGCACAAGGCAGATGACCCTGCATACAGCGAAACCTATGACCTTTATTATAAGGATATAGAAATCACAAGCGGAGCTATGAGAGAACATAGACCAGACATCTTAGCAAAACAAATAGCAGACAAGGGAATAGACCCTAAAACAATGGAAGAGAACTATATTAACTTCTTTAAATATGGTTGCCCACCACACGGCGGATTTGGACTTGGTCTTGACAGACTTACAATGATTATGCTTGACATTCCAACCATTAAAGAGGCTATGTTCGTATTCCGTGGTCCAGATAGACTTAACCCTTGATGAAGACTTATAAATGGTAAAAGACAAATATTTACCCCTTGCGGGTCCAAATTACGACGAAATTTACAGAGTAAATTTCTAGGGGGTGGAAGAAGACTGGGAGAGAAACCAAAAGCAATTTTAATGTTTAATCGTTAAAATTGCGGTCCATAGCTGTTAGTCTTACTTGTAAGACGTGTCAGCGTTATGGATTTGGTGTCGCCCCAAATGTATTCCGTGGTCCAGACAGACTTAACCCTTGATGAAATTTAAAATAATAAAAAATAATATTTAAAATAATATTTAAAATAATATTTAAAAAATATTCAATAAATATTAAAAAAAATAAAAAATAATTAAAATATTAATTTAAAAACGTTTTTTAATAAAAATTTAATTATTTAATCAAATAAATAAAAAATTTATTATGAAAGGAATTAAATTATGAGTAAAACAAAAATCACTATTGAAGAGGTTAAAAGACTGGCAGGACTTTCTGCTCTTGAATTTACAGAAGATGAGCTTTCTGCCTTTATACCTGAATTTGAACAGATAGTTGAACTTGTGGACGAGGTTAAAAACTGTGATATTGGTGATGCACAACTTGCATACACAAGTCATAAATTAAATGATTGCCGTGAAGATGAGGCAAAAGAAAGTCTGCCACAAGAAGAAATATTATCAAACAGCCCAAAAACAAAGAAAGGCTCTTTCTGCGTGCCTAAAATGTTAGATTAAGGAGAGAAAAATGGATATAGAAAAATTATCTTTGATAGAACTTAGCAAGGCAATTGCAGAGAGAAAGCTAAGTTCTTATGAGGTTACAAAATATTATATTGATAGATGTCATGAAAAAGCCGAGCTTAATGCTTTGCTTGAAATTTTTGATGATGCACTTGATAAAGCAAAAGAAATGGACGAAAAAATTGATGCGGGTTTTAAAGGCAAACTTGCTGGTGTGCCTGTTATTATAAAAGATAACATTCTTTATAAAGGTAAAATTGCATCTTGCAGTTCAAAGTTTCTTGAAAATTATGTTGCTCAATATAATGCTGATGTTGTGACAAAGATGCTTGAGCAAGGTGCAGTTATAATTGGCAGCGCCAATATGGACGAATTTGCTATGGGTTCTTCAACTGAAAATTCTGCTTTTGGAGTAACAAAAAATGCACTCGACCCTACCCGTGTTCCTGGTGGCTCTAGCGGTGGCTCTGCTTGTGCAGTTGCGGCTGGACTAGCCCCTGTTGCACTTGGAACTGACACAGGTGGCTCTATTAGACAGCCTGCATCGTATAATGGTGTTGTTGGAATAAAACCAACTTATGGTAGAGTTTCACGATATGGTGTTGTTGCTTTTGCAAGTTCTATTGAACAGGTTGGCCCTATCACAAGAAATGTCCGTGATAATGCATATATGCTTGAAGTGCTTGCAGGCGGAAGTGAACATGATGAAACATCGTTAAAAATTGATGTTCCTGATTATTTAAGTGAAATAACAGGCAGTGTTAAAGGACTTCGTGTTGGTGTGCTTAAAGAAATTGAAGAAGCTGTGCATGGACTTGAGAGTGAAAGTTCTTATCGAAGAGCTATAGAACTATTAAAGAACGGTGGAGCTGAAATAAAAGAAGTTTCTATCCCAGACTTTAAACTTACCCTTCCATGCTACTACATTATCGCACCAGCTGAAGCAACAAGCAATCTTGGACGTTTTGATGGTGTTAAATACTCTCGCAGAAGTAAAGATGCCAAAGATATTGATGAAATCTATGTTAAAAGCAGAAGTGAAGGCTTTGGACGAGAAGTTAAACGAAGAATTATGCTTGGAAACTTTGTTCTAAGTTCTGGCTATTTTGATGCATACTATAACAAGGCAAAAAAATTGCAACAAAAACTTATTAAGGAAGCAAAAGAAGCCTTTGAAGCTTGTGATATTTTGCTTTTACCTACAACTGCCGGTGAAGCTTTTAAAATTGGGGCTAAAGACGGCGACCCTGTGAGTATGTATAAGGAAGACCTATTCACAATCATGGCAAACGTGCTTGGTGTTCCTGCAATCTCTGTGCCTTGTGGAAAAGGCAATGAAGGTATGCCACTTGGAATCCAAATAGTTGCGGATAGTTTGAAAGAAGGTCTTATATACAATGTTGCAGACTTTATTGAAAAGCAGGAGGTGAAATAATGCAAGACTATGATATAGTTATTGGGCTTGAGGTTCATAGCGAACTCAAAACAAATAGTAAGGTTTTCTGCTCTTGTGCAAACTCTTTTGGTGGAGAGCCAAACACTCACTGTTGTCCTGTATGTGTAGGACTTCCTGGAGCACTTCCAATTCTTAATAAAAAAGCTGTTGAGCTTGTTATCAAAGCAGGTCTTACAATGAACTGCGAAATAAATGAGCTTGCAGTGTTTGAAAGAAAAAATTATTTCTACCCTGACCTTGCAAAAGCATATCAGATAAGCCAACTTGTTCGCCCTATTTGTATTGGTGGACATATTGACCTTAAAGATAAAAAAGTTAGGCTTAACCGCATACACCTTGAAGAAGATGCAGGAAAACTTGTTCACTCCACAGCGGCAATTGGCACTTTGATTGACTATAACCGTGGCGGCGTTCCACTTATGGAACTTGTTACCGAGCCAGATATTTCTAGTGCTGATGAAGCGGTTGAATTTTTAACAAAACTTCGCCAAAAGCTTATATATGCAGGTGTTGCAGAATGTAAGATGGAACAAGGCGGAATGCGATGTGATGTTAATGTTTCAGTGAAAAAGAAAGGTTCAAGCGAATTTGGGCAAAGAACTGAAATGAAAAACCTTAACTCTTTTAAGAGTGTTTATCGTGCCATCAACTATGAGGCAAAGCGACAAATTGAAGTTTTGGAAAATGGCGGACAGATTGTGCAAGAAACTCGAAAGTGGGACGATAACCACGGCAAGAGTGTGACTATGAGAAAGAAGGAAACGTCTTCGGACTACCGCTACTTCCCTGACCCAGATATGCTTGCCGTTGAGATTTCTCGTGATGACGTTGAAAGAATAAGAAAAACACTTCCACTTATGCCTGACCAGCTTAAAGATAAATTTATGGGTGAGTATGGCTTAAGCGAATATGAAAGCGACATCTTAACAAAAGATAAAACTCTTTCAGACTATTTCTTAGAAACCCTTAAGCACTTTAAAAATCCAAAGGAAGTGACAAACTGGATTCTGACTGAAATACTTAATAGAGTTAAAGATGAAGAAAGTTTTGATATTAAAATCTCCCCTTGCGACCTTGGAAAACTTTTAACCCTTGTTGAAGAAAAGAAGGTTACAAGAACAAATGCTAAAGAAATGCTTACACGTATTTGGGAGAATGATGAAAAAATTGATGCTCTTGAAAAGGAATATGGCGGAAGTGTTGATGGAGAAACCCTTAGATTGCTTGTTGAAAAGATTGTTTCATCAAATCCTAAAGCGGTTGAGGACTATCGCACATCAGACACACCTGAAAAGGTATTCCGTTGGTTTACCGGACAAGTTATGAAAGAAACACGTGGCAAAGCCAATGCAGTGAAAGCTGAAGAATTTATCCGCGAATTATTAAAATAAAAAAATATTTAAAAAATAATTATTTTATAAAAAAAATAATTAATTATTTAAAAAATATATAAAAAATATATTAAATAAAAATTATATTAAAATCAAATAAAAATATTTAATTATTTTAAAAATAAAAACAAATTAATAAAATATAATTTATATTTATTAAATAAAAAAACTCTTATGAAATTTCATAAGAGTTTTTTTGTATTTTTATGCAATAGCAGAAATTATATCTGCATAGCTTGACCAACCACTGTAAGTTTGATAAGTTTCAACTGTTCCTGCTGGAACATATATTGCAGATATATTTGTATTACGAAGTGCATTGCTTCCAAGTGTTGGCGGTTCAGTTGCATTAATTGTTATACTTGTAAGGCTGCTACAATATTCAAAAGCATAATTACCAATACTTGTTACCCCTTCTGGAATTGTTAGACTTGTAAGATTGCTACAACCATAGAAAGCATATCTATTAATGGAGGTTGTTCTACTATCGAGTGTTAAAGTTGTTAAAGAATCCCTTACTACTGCCGGTGCTAGTGCTATAAAATCCGCTCCATCTACGTAGTATTGAACATTTCCTATAGTCTGTATTTTACTTGCTGGTTTTCCACCTGCTAAATCGCTTGCATTGTATATAACGTATGCATAACTACCTACAGCTCCATTTGATGAGTCAAAACCAATCGTAATGCTACTTGAATAGTTATATACTTCTGCTAATCCATAACAGCCAGAAAATACATTATCTTCAATATATACGAAAGTGCTTGGCAAGGTTATGCTTGTAAGGTTACTACAATTATAAAAAGCACTAGATGCAATCATTGTTAAAGTATTTGGTAAACTCACACTTGTAAGTCCACTACAATTACTAAAAGTGCTATTAGTAATCCATGTCAAAGAGTCCGGTAAAGTTAAACTTTCAAGGCTGCTGCAATTATAAAAAGCATAATCACCAATATATGTTACTCCCGATGGAACTACTAAATCGCCTGTAATGCTACTGCAATTACGGAAAGCATAATCACCTATACTTGTTAATGTGCTTGGTAAACTTATATTTTTAAGACCACTGCAACCATCAAAGGCATAATCCTCAATACTTGTTACACTTCCATCTGTTGGTATTGTTGAATTATTGCAACCCAAAATAAGCGTTTTACTATCTGTTTCTATTAAACAATTCCCAGAACTATGATATACATTATTCCCTGCTTCCACTACTATATTTGTAAATCCACCTATATCTGTAAATTCGCTAAAAAATTGAAAAGCATATTGACCTATACTTGTTACACTTGATGGAATTACTAAATTACCTGTGAGTTTATTGCAGCCACTAAAAGCATAAGAACCGATACTTATTAAAGTGCTTGGCAAGGATATATTTGTTAGTCCACTGCAATCACTAAAAGCATAAGAACCGATACTTGTTAAGGTGCTTGGTAAAGTTATACTTGCAAGTCCGCTGCAACCACGGAAAGCATAAGAACTGATACTTGTTACACTTCCATCTGTTGGTATTGTTGAGTTATTGCAACCTGCAATAAGAGTTTTACTATCTGTTTCTATTATACAATTTCCTGCACTATGATATACACTATTCCCTGCTTCCACTGTTATGCTTTCTAATCCGCTACAATAATTAAAAGCAGAAGAGCTTATACTTGTCAAAGTGCTTGGCAAAATGACACTTGTAAGATTGCTAGAATAATTGAATACACAATCTCCAATACTTTCGACTTGTTCTGGAATTGTTATATTTGTAAGACCATCGCAAGCAGCGAAAGCATAACTATCAATATTTGTCAAAGTGTTTGGTAAAGTTATGCTTACAAGGTCGTTAGAATAATTGAATGAATAATTACCAATACTTTCGACTCCTTCTGGAATTGTTATACTTGTAAGGTTGCTATAATAGAAAGCATAATCACCTATATTTGTTAAAGTTTCTGGAAGTGAAACACTTTGAAGAGTTGAACGTGTTTGATAAAATACTCCATTTCTATAAGAGTTTGAATCATACATAGATGTGACTGTGTAGGCTGAGCCCGTTCTATAAATTGCCGATGGAACTGTTATATTAGTAGCACCTGACGAGCAACTAGCAAGTTGTGCCTCGCCTGTGACTTGAGTGTTGTAATTATAAGTTAAATACGAGTTTGGCTCTGTGAACACTGCATAGTATTCTGTTGGAGATGTTTCTTCAAAAGTGAATGTGTAGTTTGGAAGTGTTGAGATATATTCCGTTGCATCTTCACTTTCTTTCCACCCTAAGAAATCTGCATCTTCACCTGCAAATTCAACATTTAATGTTATCTCTTCGCCAACAATTGCATAGCCTTCGCTTGTTGCTAGTCCTAAATTTGTTTCTGTTGCATCTTCTCCTATTGCTGTTGTTGTGACTGTTGGTGGAACATACTCATCTATTGTTATAACTATTCCATCTAATGAAAGTGGATTTTCTGCACTGGCATTAGGGTTTGAAATTGAAATGGTTAAGGTGCTGTAGGTGGTGTTTGCAACGTCTGTGATTTCTTTATAGCTATCCCCGTCGGAATCAGTTAATGTGCTGTTCACCTCAACTCGTCCGCTATAGCCACTTACAAAAACTCCTTGTTCTTCTAAAATGGTTGGCAGGGTTACGTTTTTTATCTCCCACATCGATTCTGTTGTGTTTATAACATCAAAATATAATGTGAATGAGCTATAGGTGTTGGTTTCTGTTACGTTTGTTAAATCTAAGGTGTAGTTTGAGTTTAAATATCCTGGCATAAAGCCTTCCAAAGAAACAGGTTCTTCATTCAAGTCTTGTTTTATTCTTATATCCTTCACATACAAGCTTCTATCTGGTATATTAAAGTTTAGACTGCCTGTAAGGTTTATTGATTGTGTGGCAGCAAACACACCCATTATAAGAATACCTAGCATAAGTGTGAATAATGCAACCACTGATGTTAATTTCAATTTTAAACTCATCTTTTCCACCTTCTTTTGATTTTCTTTGATTACGTGCCGAGAATGCAAAAAACTCGCTAGAGTTTTTTAAAGGCAAAACAAGTTTTGCCTTTTTTCCCAAAATGCAAAGCATTTTGGGGGCATTCTCGGCTTCGTTTTCACTTAAATCTTTAGCGATTCAAATAAAAAACTCTTTCTTAATATAATTATATCTATATTATTTATTTTTATTAGTCAAGCAATTTAAAAAAATAATGATTTTAATTCCTTAAAATTATTAAAAATCAATAAACGTTTAAAATACACAAAAAAAAGACTGCCTAAGCAAGGCAATCCTTATAAAACAAGTTATTTTTTATGCTTGTGCAAGTTTATCGGCACGGTCTTTAAGGGTAAGTGCATCTATAAACATATCAAGTTCACCATTTAGCACACCTTCAAGATTATAAGATGTAAGGTTAACACGGTGGTCTGTCACTCTGCCCTGTGGGTAGTTATAAGTTCTAACACGTTCAGAGCGGTCACCTGTTCCAACTTGGCTTTTACGTTCTTGTTTATATTCACTTTCAATCTGCCCTTGATAATAATCATAAAGTTTTGACCTTAAGATAGACATAGCCCTTTCTTTATTCTTAGTTTGAGAGCGTTCATCTTGACAAGCCACGATTATACCAGTTGGCAGGTGTGTAATTCTGATTGCACTTTCTGTTTTATTAACGTGCTGACCACCTGCACCTGAAGAGCGATAGGTGTCTATTTTTAAATCCTTATCTTCAATTTCAAATTCCACTTCTTCGATTTCTGGCAATACGGCAACAGTGGAAGTTGAAGTATGTATCCTTCCTTGGCTTTCAGTTTCAGGCACACGTTGAACGCGGTGAACACCACTTTCATACTTAAATCTGCTATATGCACCTTTTCCCTTCACCATAAAAGTTATTTCCTTTATTCCGCCAAGTTCGGTTTCATTAAGATTTAAAACTTCAACCTTCCAATGTTTTTTCTCAGAATACATCACATACATTCTATAAAGTTCGCTGCAAAAGAGAGCTGATTCTTCTCCACCTGCTGCCTGACGTATTTCAATAATAACGTTGCTATCATCGTTTGCATCTTTTGGCAAAAGTAAAACTTTTATATCTTCAACTTTTTTTTCTATTTCACTTTTAAGCCTTTCAATTTCTTCAAAGAACATCTGCTTTAATTCGTGGTCACTTTCTTTTTTATATTCTTCCTGAGCACTTTGATATTCATTATGCATCTTTTCCAGTTCATCATGCGCTTCTGCTATTTCTTCAATAGAAGAACGTTCCTTGACTAATTTTTTCCATTGTCTGTTATCAGCTATCACATCAGGGTCTGACACTAGTTTTGTCAGTTCTTCATATCTATCTTTTGTTTGCTTTGTTTTAGTTAATATTTCATTTACAAGTTCTTCCATAAACAATCCTTTCTATTTTATTATAATCTTTTATAATTTGAATATTGTCAAAATTATTCTCTTGCATAAGCTCTTGCACAGCTGTAGCCTGACCCTGACCAACTTCAAAGAAAAGCCACCCTTTCTTAGAAAGATGACGTGGTGCTTCTTCCACAATTTGTCGATAAAAGTCAAGCCCATCTTCTCCACCATCTAAAGCAATACGAGGGTCATATTTTTTGACTTCAATATCAAGTTTTTCTATATCGCCACTTTTTATATAAGGCGGATTTGAGATGATTATATCATATTTTTTATTTTTTTTCAATCCTTTAAACAGGTCTGAAAGAATAAAATCCACCTTAACGTTGTTTTTTTCAGCATTCCCTTGAGCCACTGCAAGAGCTGGCTTGGAAATATCACTTCCATACACTTTGCAATCAGTATATTTTGCAATAGTCACAGCTATTGCTCCACTTCCTGTGCAAAGGTCTAACACTGTTCTAATGTCGTTTTCTTTTATCTTTTTTATAGCCTCTTCTACTAAAATTTCAGTTTCCATACGTGGTGAAAGCACTTTCTTATTAACATCAAAATGCAATCCATAAAATTCCACAAAACCAAAAATATTTGAAAGTGGTTCGCCTTTTGCTCGACGTTCACAAGCCCTCATAATATCCCTATATTCCTTACCACTGACTGACCTTATAAGTTTTACTTCTGCCCTGTTTTTATTGAGAACTGTCGCAATAAGCCAATCAATATCACTTTGTTCAAACCTTTCGCTTGTTTTAAGCTTTGTTTGCACTTCGGCATAAAGGGCAGACATAGAAATTCTATCCTTATCAGTTTTTTCAAAGTTTTCAAAATTTTCAGATTCTATCTTTGCCGTCATAAGCACCTCTTCGTGTGTAATATTGGGTTTAATGCAAATTAAAAAATTGGTGATAAGTGAAATATCTTTGAACCACATATATCTGGAATATGTTATAAACCTTAGAATTTCATAAATAACTGGCACACATACCAAAAATATAGCTAAATTAATAAAGAAGTTGGCAACAAAATTGATATTCACTGCTATTAATGATACCATAAAAAGTGAGAAAATAAAAATATTT
Organism: uncultured Clostridia bacterium; assembly: GCA_944351415.1. Lineage (GTDB taxonomy): Bacteria > Bacillota > Clostridia > Christensenellales > UBA1242 > Caccovivens. The sequence continues at coordinate 44,271 of CALVPQ010000012.1, forward strand.
GTTAAAAAGTTTAGAAAATTAAGTGGATATGTTCGGCTTTTTATTGTGTCTGCTTTTCCACTCATAAAACCATTACCTGCTCCATTAAATGAATAAAGCCCACTCATAAAAGGCAAAAAACGCAGAATTAATAAAATAATATAAAAGATTGCAACCCGTATTAGAGCGATTATAAAACTTCTAAAATAATAGTTAGTATAAGAAGGAAAGGCATAATTAAATAGGTATGATGGCAAAAAACCTAATACTATTGAACCAAAAAGAAATGCAATAATAAAAGAAGTGATAAGAAGAATGTAACCTGATGCAAAATTAAGTTTATTTGCATCTTTTGCAGTTTTGTTTTTATCTTCCTTCTCATCAAATTGATATTGAAAAATATAAGACTGTGTGTAGAGATATATCCCCTTAAAAAAATACGTAAAACCTCGAATTACTGGTAAATTAAAAAATTTTTTATGCGGTTTTATATTTTTCCCATAAACCTTTTTGTTGCCATCAGAATCAATCATGCTAACACAAAGTTTATTATTTTGATATAATCCCACACCATTACTTAACGGAAATACAATTTTATCCATAATGATATTATTGCCTAGATTATTTTTTTTAATAATAAAAGTCTATTTTTTATAACCTTTTATTATTTATTTTCATAAAACCACTTTTTTTAATAAAAAATATTTTAATTTTAAATTAATTTTTTATTTATTTTTAAAAAATAAATAGATAAATTTTTATTTTATAAAAAAAAGACTGATATTTCAGCCTTTTTTTATAATTATAATATTTTTTCAGATTATTTTTGTGTTAAACCATATTTTCTGTTGAATTTTTCAACATTACCGCTTGTATCAACAACCTTCTTCTTTCCTGTGAAGAATGGGTGACACTTATTGCAAATATCAATGCTTAATGTGTCGCCTTTGCAAGTTGACTTTGTTTTAAAAGTATTTCCACAAGCACATGTAACAGTGATTTCATGATAATCTGGGTGTAATTCCTTTTTCATAACAACTCTCCTTTTATAAAATTAATCTCCAACGTATGGAAGAAGTGCAATATTTCTTGCTCTCTTAATTGCTGTGCAAAGTTCTCTTTGGTGATATGCACAAACACCTGTTTGACGTCTTGGTAAGATTTTACCTTTTTCAGTTATATATTTTCTGATTTTTGCAACATCTTTATAATCAATAGTCTTTTCACCAGCCACACAGAAAGCACAAACTTTTTTCTTTGAAGGTTTACGATATTTCTTTGTAACAACAACTTTTTCAACTTTGTCTTGTTTTTCAGCTTTTTCAACCTTCTCTTCAGTTTTAACTGTTTCAGCCATAATTATTTCTCCTTTTAATTAAAATGGTAAACTGTCATCATCAATAGGTTCAAGTTCTGCAGTTTCGTCAGATGTAGGTTTAGCAGGACTTTCACTTCCGTCCCCACCTGTTCTAGAACTTAAAAATTCAACTTCATCTGCGATAATGTCTGTGTTATAACGTTTTGTGCCATCGCTAGCTTCGTAAGAAGAATTCTGCAATCTTCCAACAACACCACATTTTGAACCTTTCTTTAAAAATTTATGACAGTTTTCTGCTGCCCCACGCCATACAACAATATTAAAAAAGTCTGCTTGTGGACCATTATCTCCACTGCCGAACCTTCTTTGAACTGCAAGTGAAAATCTGCAAACAGAAACACCACTATTTGTTGTTGTAAGTTCAGGGTCTCTTGTTAAATTTCCAACTAAAATAACTCTATTCATATCTCTCTCCTTTTTAGGAATTATTTTCTAACAAATAAATGACGAACAATACCTTCTGTAATGTTCATGAGTTTGCTCATAGCATCAACTTCTTTTGGCTCCATAGTTATATTCATAAGAACATAAAAACCTTCTGTTTTGAAGTTGATTGGATAAGCAAGTTTTCTCATTCCCCATTTATCCATTCCATCAACACTGCCACCTTTGGCTTCAACGTAAGATGAAAACTTTTTAATAAGTTCTTCACGTTGTTCTTCAGCTACGTCTGATGAAATGATATAAAGAAGTTCATACTTATTCATACTATTTCTACCTCCTTTTGGACTAAATGGTCTTTCAGTTTTCATCAAGGCTAAATAAATAAGTTATTAATCTTATTTTACAAAAATTTAATACTAAAAACCTATTTTTTCTTGAACTTATAGACTTTTCAAGCACATCGCCTTTATTTATTTACATGAAAGACAAGGACAGTATTTTTTACTGCTGTGATAGATTATACCCATTCTCCAAGCTTTTGTCAAGCATAAAGAAAGAAAAAAGCCTAAATGTTTAAACATTTAAGCTTTTAAAAATGATTCAAAGTGTTTAACAAATTCTATTAATTTCTTGTGTAGGTATAAAGTCCATTAACAAGTTCCTCTTGAGTAAAGTAATTTTGAAGATAACTACCCATAGTCAGAGCCGAATTATTCACCAATTCTTCAGGCACATAAACCGTCTGCGCATTTTCAAGAATATACCCGCAAGAAGAACTTGATGATGCATTGGTGTAAATATATTCATTTATAGTTACTGTTGTCAGATTATCGCAATAACGAAAAGCCCATAAATCGATGCTTGTTACACTCTCTGGGATTGTTATACTTGTAAGACTACTACAATTTTCAAAAGCACTCCAACCTATATTTGTTAAGGTGCTTGGCAAAGTTATACTTGTAAGACTGATGCAATCTTCAAAAGCATAAGATTCAATACTTGTCACACCTTCTGGGATTGTTATATTTGAAAGTCCGCTGCAATTATAAAAAGCACGATAACCGATACTTGTTAAGGTGTTTGGCAAATTCACATTTGTAAGACTACTGCACCCATCAAAAGCATACCAACCGATACTTGTTAATGAACTTGGCAAAGTTATACTTGTAAGTCCACTGCAATTACGGAAAGTATAGTCTTCTATACTTGTTACACCTGATGGAATTGTTATATTTGTTAAACTACTACAATCTTCAAAAGCAGATTCATTTATACCTGTTACATTTTCTGGAATTGTTATGCTAGCTAAGTTACTACAACCAGAAAAAGCATTATCCCCTATAGTTACACAATTATTATTAATCGTATACTCTGTTAGCGTGGTTGGAGCATCAGCAAGATATATATAATGTTCATTTTCATTTCCTAAATAACTTACCCCAAATTCATCTATATAACAATTTAAAAGCGTGCAACCATTAAAAGCAGAATTTCCTATACTCGTCACACTTGATGGAATTGATACATTTGTTAAATTGCTACAACCAGAGAAAGCTGCTTGTCCTATACTTATTACACCTTCTGGAATTATAATACTCTCTAAACTACTACAACTACTAAAAGCCCATCCACCTACAATTATTAGTGTTTCTGACAATGTTACATTTTTTAAACTTTCGCAACTAAGGAAAGTCATTAAACCTATATCATTTACACCATCTGGAATAGTTATACTTGTTAAACCACTGCGAGCAAAAGCAGAATTTCCTATAATCGTCACGCCTGATGGAATTGTTATATCTGTTAAACTACTACAGCCAGAGAAAGCACTAGCTCCAATACTCGTTAACTGACTATTATTCTCAAAGAAAACGTTTGTCAATCCACTACAATCTGAAAAAGTTCCTTCATTTATAATAGTCACACCAGTTGGAATTGTTATATTTTTTAAATTACTGCAATTTTCAAAAGCATTACTTCCTATATAAACTACTCCAGTGGGTATTGTTATGTTAATTAATCCGCTACAACTTTGGAAAGCTGAGCTACCTATGCTAGTCACTTCCTCTGGAATTGTTACACTTGTTAAAGTGCTATTGCCAGAGAAAGCATTATCGCCTATAAACTTAGTATTGCTGTTTATAGTGTATTCTGTTACTGTTGTTGTTACATTAGCAAGATATACATAAGGATTATTTACGTTTCCTAGATAACTTGCTCCATCTTCTTTATAATAATTCAAACTAGTGCAGCCTGTGAAAGCATCTTCACCCACACTTGTTAAACTTGATGGTAATGATACACTATACAAGTTGCTACAGCCTGAAAAGGCTTGAGAGCCTATACTTGTTATGCCATCAGGGATTGTTATACTTGTTATATTAACATTATCACTAAAAGCCATACCCCCTAAACTTGTCACAAAGTAGTCGTCTCCTTCAACATAAGTAACTTTCGTGCTTGGATAACTAATTTTTACTGGAAAATTAACTTCTTCATACAAATATAATGAATTATACTGAATTACATATAATAACTCTATATAGTTTATTGCATTAATTTCATATTTTTCACCACTATTAAATTCTATAGTTACATTTTCTACTTCTCCCATAGAAATTTCCATAAATGGTTTTATTATTGCATATTGAGTATACTCTGAAGAGATGAAATCTTGATAAATTATTTCATAGTCAGTAACTTCTATTGTCATTGGAATTATATCGGTGACATCTATAGTTCCACCTGCCGCTTCTGTTAGTGTTTGTGAAAATAATTCATAATCTGTAACATAAACTCTTCCTAATAGTGGTGTTGTTATATAATAGTATCCAGACATTAATACCAATGGGAAATATTCATCTCCAAATAAAGCCATATAATCTTCCTGTGTTTTAATTTCTATAGTATAACCTGGCTCTTCTAATTGTTCTGTTATAACTGAAAAAGTTTCTGGAATTTCAACTTCAGTCTCAGCACCGGTGTAACGAACAGCAACTCCTGTATTTTCTGATGTTCTTGCAAAAGTGAAATCGGTAATTTCCGGTGGTATGTATTCTTTTATTGTTATAGTTATATCTGATAAATTTAGTGGGTTGGTTGTGCTGGCTTGTGGGGCTATGATTGTTAAAGATAGTGTGTCGTAAGGAGCGGTTGCCACATCAAATACCTTAAAGCCTTCACTATCAGTTTCAGTTAATTCGTTTACTTCTATTATTCCACTATGGCTTTCGGTGACACCTTCGCTTATTAATGTTTCTGATAAGGTTACACTCTCTATTGCCCATTGCATATTTGTTGCATTTATTATATCAAAGTATAATGTGAATGAGCCATGTTTATTTGGCTCTGCCTGTGACAAAGATGTTAAATCTAAGTTAAAATTTTCATTTATGTAGCCTTGAGAAAAACT
>CALVPQ010000013.1 GCA_944351415.1 uncultured Clostridia bacterium
TTTTTCCCCTTTCTTTTTTAATTTTTCTGCATATTTTTCAATATTATCTTTAATAACTTTGATTGCTTCTTTATGCCCCCTTAATGCTTCAACATTCACTTTTTTGTTTTCAAGTTGTTTATATACCGTTAAAAAATGCTTAAGTTCGTCGGCTAGATGTTTTGGAAGTTCAGAAATATCTTTATACTCATTATATTGTGGGTCTGAAAATGGTATTGCTATAATTTTTTCATCATGTTCATTTCTATCTGTCATGGCAACAACTCCAATCGGATAACATCGAACCAAAGAAAGTCTTGCAAGAGGTTGAGAACATAGCACAAAAACATCAAGCGGGTCGTCATCTTCACTGATGGTAAGTGGAATAAATCCATAATTCATTGGATAGTTTGTGCTAGTATAAAGCACTCTATCCATAATAAGCATACCTGTTTCTTTGTCAAGTTCATATTTTGTTTTATCACCCTGCTGAATTTCAATACATGCAACAAAATCTTCTGGAGTTATTCTTTTAGGGTCTATATCTGTCCAAATATTCATAACTTCTCCTTTTAAAAGTTTATCATACAGAAACTATTACTGTCAAATTAAATAACTTATCTAAAGGAGTTTTTTGTTAAAACTTCACTAAAGTGTGAGCATTAGCACCTTAATGTGCATAAATAAATATGTGGGAGTTACAAATAAATCAAATTTTAATTTTACAACCATATTTTAAATTAAAATAATATATAAAGGAGTTCTTATGGCAAACGAAGATTATTACATAGGGGCAAATGATGAGCATGGTGTTAATCCACCCACCCTTGGGAAACGCACACCTTTTTTACCACAACTTGGCAGGCAAATATATGAAAATGAATTTAATAGAGCTGCTAAAAATAAGTTTATCGAGGCTTGCATGAGACAGGATTTTTCTGTTTACGATGTTAAAAGTGAATTTCAAGATATTTCTATATCTGAGAGAGTAAGGCGAATTAATTCTCAGAATCTTACCTTACTTGTTACTTTTGCTTATAATGCTTTTGGAGAGGAATTTAGCTCAGTTTCAGGGCTTGAAACATACTATTCATTATCAAATCCTAAACCTGAAGAAAGTAGAATGCTTGCAGAAGATTTATACAATCGTCTTATTGAAGGAACAGAACAAAATGGTCGTGGTGTTAAAACTTTAGATGTTGGAGTTCTTTCTTCTGTTAATTGTGTTTCTGCCCTGATTGAAGCTGGGTTTATGACAAATCTACGTGAAGCCCAACTTATGATAAACCCCCTTTTTGTTACCGAGGTTGGTGAAGAGGCTTGCCATGGTGTTTGTGATTATCTTAATGTTGAATACATTCCACGTGACAATTTGAATAATTATCCGCTTTTGAGAAATGGAAGTAATAATAATTTTGTTTATCTTTTACAATTTATTTTAAGTAATGACTATGATTATAATCTAAATATAGATGGCATCTTTGGAAACAACACACTTAATGCGGTAAGAGATTTCCAACGAGTAAACTCACTTACTGATGATGGACTTGTTGGTAATAACACTTGGAGAACACTTCTTACTCTTCCGCCACAACCACTGCTGAGGCTAAATTCTCGCGGTGCTTATGTGAAATTTTTGCAACAACTACTTGAAAGTAATTTATATCCTGTTGGCAGTATTGATGGAATATTTGGCTCTCGCACAGAAAGTGCTGTTCGAGCTTTTCAATCAGCTAAAGGGCTTTCAATTGATGGTGTAGTTGGAACTAATACTTGGAATGCTCTTACAAATTCACTCTAAAATATATCAATCTAAATAAAAAAAAGTATATTTTAAAATATACTTTTCTTTGTTAGTTTAATATAAATAAACATTATAAAATCCTTATTTCTTAACTAAGCACTATACTCGTAATTTATTTTATTTGTTGTTAATAAATACAAGTTTTTTAAACGACATTTTTGCTTACTTTATCGGAAAAACATATCTTCGGATTCCATTTTTTATTGAACTATAATGGCCACCAAAGGAAGATATAATATTTGTCATTCTATAATTTTCTTCAGGAATTTCAAATTCAATTATTTTGATGCCCTTTTCTTTTAAGATTTGAATTAGTTTTGAAAATAGAATTTTACCATATCCATTTGACCTCAAAGCCTCATAGACAAATATTTCTACTGGATTTACATTTGTATTATATATATAGCCATAACCAAGTTCTTTCTCTCCATCTTTTAGAATATATTTTTCTGCATTTTCCTTATCACTTTTTTGGCATTTTAACAACTCCATTATCTACTCCTTTTAGTTGACTTCTACTTCGCCATCATAGAAATATTCATTATATATTTCTTGTAAATTTTGCTTAAAAAATTCTTTAAAACTTGCATATTTACCTAAATTTTTATTTACATAATCAATAAATTGTGTTTTATCTAATTTAGAAAAAGAATTACCCTTTAAAAATTTTGACATTTCGTTTCTTAATAGATTTACAAGTTGTTTTTCACTTAATAGAACTGACTTCTCTCCATTTAATTCAACAAAAACATTGCCTGTATTCTTGCCTTCATTGTTATATTGCTGTCTTATATCAATATCACTATCATAATACATTGCTAGTCTTTGTAGTAAAAACCAAGCATAAGTTTTTGTGAAATCAATCTGGCGAACCACTGTTTCTATGGTATATTTATCTTTTAATATTTTATAACCCATTGTATCTTTCTTGTCAAGCTCAGACAGCTCTTTTAGATAGTGGGCTTTTAAAACGTGCAAACGATGTAGACCATTGCTATCAATAACAAATTTACCTTTATCAGCTTCTAGTAGATATATAGGGTCTCTTGTGAAACTATCTGAAAGTCTATAGACAACCTCATCTGTAGAAAGATTTAGCAGATTAAGCGACCTTGTGGAATAACTAGTTCCATCTTCGTCATAGAAATATGACATATTGTCGATAATATTGGTGTTATCCAATCTCATTGTATTGTAGTTATAACCAACAATATTGGCAATATAAACTTTCTTTTTCTCTTCATCTTTACCAATAAAATAACTGTGAACTATATCGTTAACATCTCTCGATGACTTTACCCCTAGTTCACATTTCTTTTTTAAGACATTCATATTAATGTCATGCTTCTTTAAAAACTTCAATATTGTGTTATTCATGTAATTATTATATATCCTTTAGAACATTTTGTCAATACAAATATTGTCTGGCAAAAGTCCCCAAAAAGCTATTTTAAGGCTCTATAAAAATTTCTTTGTTACTATTTTTTTGATTGTCCATAACTTCATACTTAATCTTTTTTGTATCTTTCCCAGCCCCACCAGCCTGGCATTATATCAATAAGTTTTACAGTTTTTCTTGTTTCATAGTCCATTAAAATTTCCATATCTTTGTTCTTATCAGATAGTTGCAAGAAAAATTCTCTACATGCTCCACAAGGCATTCCGCCATTTTCTTTTGGTGGTTTATCCCTAAATGCAATTAACCTTTTTACAACTGTCTGCCCACTTTGTATATACATATTAAGAGCGGCAACCCTTTCTGCACATAAGGCAATAACTCCGCTTGCCCCTTCTATACAAAATCCAGTGTATATCCTTCCATCTTCAGCCTCTATTGCACACACAACATGATGAGCATCAATAAATGGTGAAACTTGAGTAGGATAATATTCCTTCTTAGCTGCTTCATACAATTTTTCCCATGAGTCCATAATTTTATCTCCTTATTTTTATTTTAACATATTTATTCTATATTGCAAAATGATATAATTAAAATAAATCAGTTTTGCCACCTATTTGCAACTTACTGATAAATAATGTAAAGCTTTGCAAAATCCTTAAAAAGCTAATTCGTATTTATAGTAATCAAAGCCATAGTTTGATTTGCCTAAGCCATAATTTTTAAAACCAACTTTTTCATACATTTTCATTGCAGAAATATTTTTTGTGCAAACATGAAACTGCATGCCATCAGCACCTCTATTCTTTGCTTCGTCAATAAGTCTGTTCATGAAATAACTTCCTATCCCCTTCCCTTGATAATCAGGACTCACACAAATTCTTGCAACACCTAGTGGACTTTTTAATTGAATTACCCAATTTTCTTTGCTATCATCATTTATTCCCAAAAAACTGACTGCAACACATTCGCCTTTTGAATTTTTTAAAAGATAAAGTTCTGAATTTTTTATATCACTTATAATAAGTTCTTTGCTTGGATAATTTTCGTCCCAAGTGGTAAATGTTGTTTCTATAACCTTTTTATAAAGCTCTAAGATTGACGATAAATCTTCAATAGTGGCCTTTTGAAAAACTAGTTTCATAACTCTCCCTCTTGATATACCATATATTTTTAGAATAATTCTAATATTTTAAAATACATACTCTGCAAAGTTTTATTAAGTTTACTTATTTGCAAACTTTTTATGTTTCTTTCTTTTCTTTAAACCATTTATAAGCAAAAAAATTCCGAGTAAGACTATTGTTGAAATTGTTATCACCAAAACCAAACCAGGCATTGAAACCTCGCTTCCAAAAAAGGATAATTTTACATCAAAACTGCTGGCAATTCCTTCAATCATTCCTTGTGGTAAAGTTTTTCCCATTTCATTTAATATGCCATTTAAAAAACCATATCTAAATAGAACTGTTGCATAAGTTCCTGGAAGAAGCGACACAAAATTTTGCATACCTTGCCCCATCATACTAATTGGCATATACGCCCCACAAATAAAGCCATACAAAGCAGATACAAGGGTGCAAACACCACTGACTACACCCTGTGAGTGTGTGAAAGTCCAAATAATATTTGCAAGTATTGTTCCAAAAAGAGAAGTTATTATTATGTTAAACAAAATTAAGAGAAAATCAACAAATGTTATATAAAACCCCACAAAAGCAAGGTAAATTAATCCAATTACCAGCAAAACAAGTGCAATAATAAGTGTGGAGAATAAATTTGATAGCACATAACTTAATTGAAGAGTGCTTTTCTTAACAGGTGATACAATAAAATCAACGTTTGCCTTGTTTATCTTATCAATTACCATCATTCCAGAGCAGAAGGCAACAGTAATACATGAGGTTGCGAGAACGGAAGAAAACAACCAACCACCTGTAAAGGCATCAATAAGACTTTGGTCTAATTCAAAGCCAGCAGTAATGGAAAGCAATCTGTCTTGATAAGTTGATTTAAGAAAGGCAATAAAAAGAAGGAGTAGAATAAGTGGTGTTATCAAAGAAACTAAGAAGGTCATTTTATCTTTAAAATATAGCTTTATGTTTCGAAGTGTTAAATAAGCAAGTTTTTTTAGCTCTGATTGTTTACTCATACATGCTCCTTTAATTCTTTTCCTGTTACTGCCAAAAACACATCGTCCATTGAGCCTTTCACAATTTCAATATCTTTAAAAAGTGTGTTATATTTAACAAGAAAATTTTTTGCTTTTTCTGTGTTTTTAAATTTTATTTCTAAAGATTTTTTATCTTTTTTATAAGGAATATTGGTTTTATCTAGAATTTCAAAAATCTTTTCATCATATTTGTATGCTTTAATATAGTCGCTAGCATATTTATTTTTTAAAGTTAAAGGCGAACCTTCAGCAACAATTTTTCCGCTATCAATAATAACCACATTATCTGCAATACTTGCTTCTTCCATATAGTGTGTTGTTAAAAGCACGGTTAAATTTGTTTCTCTTCTTAATTTGTTAATCATATCCCAAACAAGTTTTCGTGTTTTAGGGTCAAGCCCAGTTGTTGGCTCATCAAGAATTAAAATTTTTGGCTTATGAAGAAGTGCTCTTACAATATCCACCTTCCTCTTTTGTCCGCCACTTAATTTATTTAGTTGCTTTTTTATAATCTCTTGAAGTTCAAGCTTCTCGGTAAAAAATTTAAGGTTCTCTTCAAACTCTTTTTTACTCATTCCATAGAGCATTGCTCTGTATTTTAGATTATCATAAACAGACAAGTTTTTGTCAAGCACAGATGACTGAAAAACAATACCGATGCTAGGTAGAATTTTAGAAATTTCATCAATTGAAAAACCATTTACAAAACATTCTCCGCTATCTTTTGTAAGCACACCGACAAGTATATTTATTGTTGTGCTTTTCCCTGCCCCATTAAGTCCCAAGAAAGCAAAAAGGTCCCCCTCTTCCACAGAAAATGAAATCCCATCAACCGCCTTTGTGCTACCAAAGTGTTTCTTTAAGTTTTTTATTTCTATAATATGCATCATAAAAACCCTTTATTTAATTGAAATTATGATACCATAAAATTGCCTTTTTGTCCACTAAAAAAACGCGCCAAAAGAATTTGGAACGTTGAAAGAGTTGTTGGCGGAGACGGTGGGATTCGAACCCACGTGCCATTTGCATGACAAACGCATTTCGAGTGCGTCCCAGTGCGACCACTTTGGTACATCTCCTTATATCTTTGCATTTTACCTTGTTTGCAAAGCTCATTTAAAATTTTCAAAAAATAGTCTTAATAATTTTGAAAAATTTTTCTAAACTTTGAGGTTATAAAAATATAAAAGTGCGACTACATATAATCTTATCAAGATAAAATTTACTATTATTCAATATGTGTTTAGCACAATTAGGCTTATATATTTGATAGGTTTATATGTAAATTTGAGATTTTATAGTAAAATGCTTCTTTATTTTATCATATTTATACCCATTTATCAACTAAATTGGTAAATTCATTTTGTTTTATTTTAAATTTAGAATATAATATTTTATAGATTTATGCTATAATAGGCTATAAAAAACTTTACTTAAAAGGAAATGCTATGAGAAAACATAAAGTTATAATTGATACCGACCCTGGCGTGGACGATAGCGCTTGCCTTGCTTTCGCATTTTTTGATAAAAGGCTTGATATAAAACTTTTGACAACTGTATCTGGTAACGTGAATATTAAATTTGTTACTAGAAATCTTTTGCATCTCCTTGACAGGTTTAACGTTGACTTCCCTGTTGCTGTGGGAAGTGATAAGCCCCTTGTAAGAGAGAGAAAAAGTGCTGAATACATACATTCTGCATCTGGTATGGGTGGATATACACCACCAAAAGAAGTTCATCATAAACCTATAAAGGAAGATGCAATTGAAGCTATGTATAAAGTTTTAAAAGAAGGTAATGGAGATATTTCCATTATTGCCCTTGGCCCACAAACTAATGTTGCTAGACTTCTTACAAAGCACCCAGATATTATAAGTAAAATCCCACGCATAGTTTTTATGGGTGGCTCTCCTTATGGTGTTCCTGGGTTCTCTGACCATATATCTTTTAATATATCATCTGACCCTGAGGCTTTTAAGATTGTTCTTGATAGCAAAATACCACTTGTTATGATTCCTTATGATATGGGTAGACGTGAAGCATATTTGCCTGAAGACTTTGTTTATCAACTTCGTGACACAAATGATTTTGGGAACTTTTTATATCTTATGTATAGCACATATTGGGAGCCTAAATTCCCCGATAAAAGAATTGCAACTAACGATACCTGTGCATACCTTTATCTTGCATACCCACATCTATTTACTTGCAAACGTGTTGAAGTTGACGTTGATTTAGTTGATGTGCCTGGCAAAACTTTTGTTAAATTTGAAAAAAATGGTCATGTTATTTTAACAGTTAAAATAAAAAGAAAAAAATTTTTAAAATTTTATCTAAATAAAGTTAAAAAAATAGGAAAAATATTAGAAAAAAGATAAAAAGAAAACAAAAAAATGTTTTCTTTTTTTATTTATTCACCTTATAAATAAAGGTGAAAAATTATTTTTATAAATTAAAAATTATATTTTTTTATTATTAAAAAAATTTTCATTAAATAAAACGTTTTTATCGTTAGGTTTTAATGCTTTTGCTATATTGTGAAAATATTTTGAAGTTACAATATCCCCTATTTTATAATAACATACACAAAGTTGAATTGCCGGCAAAAAACCATAGCAATCAATGTTTACAAAACCGCCACCTTGTGGGTTTGGTTCACTTTCTAGTGCTTTTTTATACCAATAGATTGCCACTTTAAAATTCCCTTGTTCTTCAAATACTTTCCCTAGTTCAAACAATATTTCGCCGTGAGGCACATCATAGACAAAAGAGCCTAAAAGTGCTGTAATTGCATTTTTTCTTTCCCCTTTAAGTTGATAACACTTTGAAAGATTTAAACAAGCTTCAATATTATTTTCTTTCCACCCTTTTCCGTCTGCTAAGAAAACTGAAAACTCATGAATTGCATCGTCTATTAAATTGTTAAAATATAACTCTCTTGCATAATAAAATTGTTGCCTTGGTGAAAAAACTATACCATCTTTAAGCATCTTTCGATAGATGTTTAAATTTCTATCGGTGTAAGGTTTATTTTTTTTGTTATGATATACCACTATCTCATTATTATAGACTATTTTACCTGCTGGAATAATAACTTCATGGACTGGGTCGCTCCAACGTAGCAATGGACTATTTTTTACAATTCTTTCTCTAAAAAATTCGAATAAGGGCTTATTGTTTTCATCAAAAGATGTGATATATTTGCAAAACATACAATCACAAGCTTCACCTTTTTCTTTCCATTCTTTTATTTTTTCAATTGTCTCTGTTGGCACAACATCATCTGCATCAAGCCATATTATATACTCACTTGAGGCTTTATCAAAGGAAAAATTTCTTGCCTTTGAAAAATCAAATTGCCATTTATAATCATATAGCTTTTCTGTGTATTCACCTGCCAGCTCCTTTGTTTTATCTGTTGAACCTGTGTCGACAATGATTATCTCATCTACGGCATCTTTAATAGATGATAAACACTTTTTTAAACAAGCCTCTTCATTTTTTACAATCATACATAAAGACAAACTTTTCATATATACTTTTTATGAAAAATTATAAAAAATTGATAAAAAAAATTTAAAAATGGTATATTTTATAAAACTATTTAATAAAATATTTAGTTTGTGTTTTCAATTTTAATTAGGTTATTTTTCTTTATATTGCAAATAACTAAATAAATATATATTTATTTATATATTATCTTATATATTTCGTCAAAATATTTTGATTTTTTCTCAAGCTATGATAAAATCATAATATATAAATCTAATAAGAGGTGTAGTATGTTTAAAATCAAAAGATTATTTAATTCTTTAATTCTATCATTTACTGTGATAGGGATTTTATGTATTGGACTTTTGTTGCCCAAAAATGATAAACAAGTGAGTTTAGCTGAGCCACCTACATATCAACAAATTGTTAATAATAATCCAGAATATTTTATAGCTCTTCCTTCAGAAGATATGGCTGGCTCAGTTGGAGATACAATCTATCTTATGCAAGGTGGTGATGGCGGTAGCAGAGTTAGTGTGGCAATTGCTGCTTTTGATAAGATTGAAAATACAGCAAGTGCTACTGAAAATGTTAATGAATTAAACTATGCTTACATAACAGATTCAACTGCTAACACAGAAAATGATACTCAAGAGTATTATTACTTTACATTTACCAACAGTTTATCTTTATACTACAACCTTTCAAACTCTCAGGTTCAAGCAGGACAAGTTGGAACTAACCTGCTCTATGGACAAGATATAACAAATTATGCATCTTCAAATACTGATGATGGAGAAATGGCCTTTACTATTCCTGGACTTGGCATTACTCCACAAAAACTTGAAGTCAATTTTACCCTTGATACAAATCTTGAAGAAGTTGGATTATCAGGTAATAGGATTACTTTAAATCAAGAAGGTATATATACTCTTGTTATAAATGTTAATTATTTCTATACAAATAATGGTGGTCTTACCTTTACTCCTGGAACTCAAACTATATATTATTCCTTTATGGTTTTTAGTTCTAATACATATTTTAATAACACTACGGGGCTTCCTAACATAACACCATCTTCAAATATACAACAAACATCTCTTACCTCTTCTGATACATTCTCAAGATATTATTATTATAATTATTCTTTTGCTGGTGATACTGTTATTTCTACAAACAGCCTTGCATCTTTCTCTTATGACCCAGATAAATATCAAATAACGGTTAGTTACACCGATATAAATCAAATTTCTTACACCGCAACTGTTGTTTATAATAACGGAATACTTTCTCAAGTTGATGAGAATGGCGTTGAAATTAACGAAGCTAACTATTTCGTTTTTCCATATATAAGTGACGGACAATGCAATCTTATATTCTTGGATATTGGATATTATGACTTATCTTTCCAATATCTTTACAAAGCAAATTTTGATGGCATTGAATCTGTTTTTGAACTTCCTTTTGCTGATAGTCTTGACACAACTACACTTCAAAATGAAAGCCAAAGACTTTACATCTATGGTTATCAAGCAGTTTATTCAGATTATGCAAATATCAATATAGACACCAACCAACCTGAAGAAGTTGAACTTAAAACATTCGACTTTGACCAACTTAGTTACTTTGCAAGTGCAGACATAACAAGTGCTGTGAATAACTATATCATTTCTAATCCTGGAAGTGTTGGCAGTGAAACAGATACAAATGTTGAAAATCCAGGAGCTCATGCAAGTGAAACTAGTCCTTCTAGTTATAGAGTTTTCAGCAATAATCAACTTAGGAATGCAGCTTTAACCTATCTTAATAATGGAAATCAAGCTGGGCTTATTGAACCAGTTTCAACAAATCAAACTCCTATTAAGTTTTTAACAAACTCAACTAACTCTATAGATAATAGCTATATTTATAGCCTTTCTACAACTGAGATTGATGGGAAATTGCAATATGATATTGTTAACACAGCAAATTTTGAAGGTTTTAATCAAAATGAACCTGGTTTATATCTTTATGTAATTCAATATCAATTTGAAAACTATATGTCTACATCAGGAACTTTGCAAAGTTCTTACTATCACTATCAAATATTCTTCTTTGAAATTACTAACACCACCCCTTCCGTTACAGTGCTTGATAGTGATTTTGACGAAGTTTATGCATCTGGATACACAAATAAAAGTGTTTACATTCTGAATGATACTGAAAATAATATATATGATGCTCAAGTAAGCATAACATTATCAGCTTATAATTATGCTAATAATAGCTACTTCTTCCAAAATCAAGATATAACAAATCTTTCAAACTATGGTATTACTTATAGGCAATTTGAAGAAGCAACTGCAGAAACGGAAAATTATGAAGAATATAATGAAAATATTGCTGGTAAATATGGAATTTTGATTGAAAACACAAGCATTTATGCAAATGCCCAATTTACTATTCAAATTCTATCTGCTAATTCCACAGTGCCAAGCAGTAGAACATTCACAATAGATACTAATGAAATTAGTGGTGTTACAGCAAGAAATGTTACCTACTCATCAAGCACAACTTATAGAATAAATGACAGTATTTCTTCTTATAACACAAACAGACCTCTTATCTTTTCTTGGAATGAAAAAGCAAGTGGTGCTGCTACTTATGGCTATGTTAAATATATCCCTCTAAATGAAATTAATTACTATTCATCTCAAACCAATTCTGCAACAGTTTCCCAGTTGCTTGACTATTGGATTGCGCAGGGTTCGTTACCAGTTTCTTATAAACTTGACCTAAACCAAGCTTCATCTTGGACTGAATATAGAAATTCTGCTTCCTTTAATTCCACAATTGATGTGACTTATGTTAAATCAAATTCTGGGTTCTATATCCTTGAAATCTATGACCAAGCTGGAAACTCTACCTTTGAAATCTATATGCTTGATAATACCAGCCCTATCTTTGTTCTTAGAGTTTCTTATAATGATGAAACAAGACAGGTTATGACAAACTCACAAAGTATATCTGTTCCTGAAACTGGCACTAGAATGTGGGTTGAATGGTCTGATAGCAAGTCAATCTATATTGACAATATAGATTCTTACAGCTCTATTACCCCTTACACCTTTACTTTAGGATATAATGAGGCGAGTGCAAACCTAAACGAATTATTATCAAACTTTTTCTCAAATTCTACTAATAGTGATATAAAACGTGTTACAAATATCAGTATATCTGCTATAACTTCTGGCTCAGAAGAAGGACAAATTACAACAGGGATATCAAGTTATAATGGTAGTTATCTTGTTATTGATATTGATGATGTTAGTTATATACGTGAAATTACAAGCAATTATAATAGATATACAGGCATCAATAATTATGAAATTGACTTTATTGATGATGATGGGCAGGCAAGAGAAGGAACATATCGAATCCTTATTAGAGATATGTCTAACACTTATGTTACTGGAAATGAACAAAATGATTTCTTAAATAACCCTAGTGCTATACTTACTTTCAATGTGACAAGTGATGACTCGAAGCTTTCTGTTTATCGTGGAAGTGGTGAAAATCAAACAATGCTTGATTGGGCTAGTTATGATTTAACTGGAAACCTTTACTATTATGAAGATGAGTATGGTGAAAATATTTATACTCACCTAACTGAAATGCAAGGTGTTGACCTTACTCAAAGTGACCTTACATTTAGATTTGCTTACTACATTCCTGTTAATGCTGATGAGGAACTTACAATTTCATTTATTCCACTTGCAGATAATGGCTCAACTCTTGGTTCAGTTGTATTACGCTACTACCCTTATGAAAAAACTTATCAGCTTATTGATGGTAAATATTATTATTACTATGACATTTCTGATGAAGAACAACGAGTTGTTATTTATGAATATGACACAAGTGTTTCTTATCAGCCTGGTGAAATTTTAACATATACGGTTGCACTTGGAAGTGGCAATCTGCCTGGTGCTGGAAGATATATTATTGAAAGACAATATGTTGAAGGTAATGAAACAGACCAATATGACTACTTTAAACGAACTATTACCTTTGATGTTGATGATTTTGGGCTTATTTCTGGACTTGAAGCTGTAAGCGGTGGTGGAAACTCTGCTCTTGAAAGTATCGTTGGTGGAGATATTATTCTTAGTATGTATAGCAGTGAAGGAAATTCAAGTATTCAGGTTTCTTTCCCAAGTTATAGCGATGAAACAGGGCTAAACAATGGTTCATTCTATACAAAAGAATCTTTCTCTAGCGAAGACGAAATACCTACCTTCTCTGTTGAAGGAAATAAGCTTCCAATGACACTATATATTCCTAAGTATAAATTTACTTTAACAACAAGTTATGATGAAACTTCAAATTCTTATAGTGTTAACTATAATAACAACCTTTCTTATTATGGAAATACCTATTATCAACTAGAAGAAGATAACTTGTGGCACGTATACTCAGAGGGTATTGAGGTTACTGAACCTTTTGATTCCGAATCTGAGGCAAGTGATTATGTGAATAGCCTTGCATCTATTGCAGAATATGAAATATTTGCTAAAGTGGTTGCTGAAGTATTAGAAAATGGTAGAAATGTTACAAAATATTATTATTCTAATGGAACAACTACTGGCGGATTCCTTAACCTCTATGAAGGCACTTCTAATGGAATTATTACAAATAGCACTCCTGTTGATTTCTTCTTTGAACAAGGTAGTTATGTTGTGACTATCTATCAATCTAATAACGACCCTCAAAGCACCTTCTATTCTTATTACAAATTTGGATTTGAAATAATTTCTCAACAGCCAACGTTTAGTATTGTTAATGCTGATGGATATGAATTATCATCAGTTTCAACAAACACATACTATACAAATTCAAATTCACTTACAATTCAATGGGAAGTTCCAACAAGTGAATTTGAAGCAAGAATTAATGAAGATTTTTCTCACATTACTATAAATGGTTCACAAGCCGTTACTCACTCTGAAATTACCGCGAATGGAAATACAAGATATTTCACAATAGATTGTTCAAATTTAATTGCTAGTGTTAACTCCTCTCTTACAATTACTATGGAGTTCGAAGGTCATAGTGATAGTTATTATTCTCGAACAACAAAAACTATTTATTTTGATAGGTCTGCTCCACTTCAAAATTTACAAAACTTGATGACAAATACTGAGTATGCTACATCAAATATGTTTACTAGAAATTACCAAGAATTAAATATGAGAAGTTATCAAGATTATCAAGGGCAAGACGTTAATATTACCGCAGAAAATTATAACCAAATTCAAAATATGAGTTATTCTTTCTCTGCATCTACTGGATATTTCCAATACTATAGCTATAATGTTACAACTGATTTCTTTAATACTACCCTTGTTGAAACTTTGAGAAATGCTCCTAATTTTAGATATGACACTCAATATATCTATTATGAAGAAGTTCCTTCTCTTGACTCTTATACTCAAGTTGATAGGAATTCATTCTCTGCTAACAACTATTACCAGCTCACAACTGATGGTGTTAATGATTTGGGTTGTGGCTATTATGAAATTGTTGAAATGGATTATGCTGGAAATATGGTTGTTTATCTTGTTTACCTTATTGATTCATTCTTTGAAGATGATGAAAATGTTAATGAAAATGCTTTAACATATACAAATGCTCAACATTCAGAGGAAATCAATGTTCTCTCAGAAGATATTACAGATGGTTTTAATATTTACTCTAATAGTGGATTTGAACTTCAAAGTTTAAGTTATATGTCTGACCCTTGGAGTTTAGTTTATATTCAAATTTCAGGACAAAGCTTTATCCGTTATATGACTTCTCCTTGGCTTGAAGATGGTTACATCTACCGAATTACCGTTAATTCTACAGGCGTGAATTTTGAACAAGTTACTCTTGCTTCAATATTTGATAATGTTGAATCATCTTCAAATAAACACACAATAACCTTTACTGATAGAATAAATGGTTCTTCTTATAATGCATATCTTTCTATTATGGACGCTACTATTACTACCCAAAAAGTGGAAGACCCTAATAGAACGTCTGCTATCCTTAATATTTCAGTTCCAACTCAAGCACAATATGAAAGCACTACAACAAGTTTTGTGTTCCCAACACAAATTTCAATTTCTCAGTATAA
Organism: uncultured Clostridia bacterium; assembly: GCA_944351415.1. Classification (GTDB taxonomy): domain Bacteria; phylum Bacillota; class Clostridia; order Christensenellales; family UBA1242; genus Caccovivens. Next base: position 15,005 of record CALVPQ010000013.1, read on the forward strand.
TTCAACAACTGGCGAATATGATATGCTTATGCTTGCAAACCAAGCACCTTACGGAACTTGGACACCTACTGAAGAATTTGAAACTGCCCTTTCCTATATTAGTTTTACAACAATTAATAACGGGTCAACACTTCAAATTGTTATTAGTTTAGGTGCTAATGCATCACAAAAAGTTCGCTTTGAAATACTTGATAACTTTGGAAATGAAACAACTATTATTCAACTTGCTAATGAAGTTGCATACAATGAAATAAGCGGAGAATCAAACATTTATGAAATTACTGAGAGCAACGGTGATATAACTTATCTCTCTGATGATACCATTAACTTCGCTTATAATACCCTGCTTTACACAATCAATATCTATAACTTAGATAATGTTGATATAACAGGCAATCTTACTTATACAAATCTTGGAAACAACATTCATTCTTATCCTCTTTCACCTTCTAGAGCAAATATATATGATGATTATTACAGAATAGTTGTGACTGATAGTGAAACAAATGAGGAAATTAGAACTCTTCACATAAGAATCTATAATCAACTTCCTTACCTTGCATATTCTACTAATGAAATTTATGATGGTGCAATTGTATTTGTTGATAAGAATCTTATACCTTTAGAAAGTGGTGATTTTGCAACAATACCTAACTACACAGTTACTTTTGATGGTGTGCCTTACACCGCTATTGCTCAGGCCGCAACTACCTACTCTCAAACTGTTAGATTACGTTTTAGAGATGGGCAAGCTTTGAATTATGAAGGTGCTAATTCATATCAAGATGGTTATGGTTACAGTGTTTATCTCTCATCAGATAATGGTAACACTTGGCTTAATATTAATGATGATTATTCTGCATCTAGTGGTTATACTATTTCTGGAACAGGTGAATATATTATCTTAATTAAATATGATTCCCAAACCCTATTCACTGATTTATGTAGAATTTTCACACTTTCAATTCTTGATTCTTCAACATCATACTACTACATTACTGTTGATGGCATGCCTGTTGAACGTGGCAGTATGAAATATACTGATACTTATGGTTATGAATATGATGTTAACTATATTGTAAGTGTTGATTATGCTGATAGAAATAATAGATTACAAATCGTTTCTAACGAAGAACTTGGAGTTGAAATTAGTGTGCCAAGAGTTGAAACTACAGGAACTAATGTTTACGTTGAAATATATCATTATGAATGTGATGAGTCGAGAGGTGATTTCACTATAATCTATATAAATGAAACGAATAATATTCTAACTCAATTTACTTATGAAACAACATCGGGAACGACTGAATCAATAAGGTCTAGCCCTTCTGTTGTTATCGTTGCAAATAATGAAACTGAAAGTTCGTTTGATAGACTTAAACTTAATTTCAATTCATATTACGGAATTGAACAAAACATAATTAATGTTGAAGTTTTAAAATTCTTTAATGGTTCTTATACTACAATCACACCAACAATTTACTCAACCAATAATGATATGTCTTATATCTATCTTGAAAAAGCAGGCTCCTATAGAGTTAGACTTTACGACTCATGCTCACCTGCTAACGTCCACCTGTTTGGTAATAGCACATATATTGATATTGTTTTCTTAAATTCTGTTCCTTTCACAGTTACATATCTAGATACAATAAGCGGTGAAGAAGTGACTTCTGAAAGAGTTGATAATGCGGTTTACAACAGTGATGTTATACTCTCGCTTTACAACCTATCTTCTTACTATCAAGCCTCTGGATACCCTTCAATATCAGTTAGACTTAATGGAAATACCTATACTGATTATACTGTGAACAATTATAATTACACATTTACACAACCAGGATATTATTCTATTGTATTCACATCAACTAGCACTACTGGTATTTCTATAAGACAAGATGAGTATAATTTCACTATCATAAATGAAAATGAATCAAGATATGCTTATGAATTTATACAATACAAAAACTATTATATTGAACGTGTTATCAAAGATGGAATTGATATAACGCAAGACCTTATTGATATAGGAAATTATGACACAATAAGAATTAACGGAGTTACCTATCTTTCTGAACTTTTGATGAATTATTTAGATGAAAAGACTGGTAGCGGAAGATACCAAATCACAGTTAATACAAATGATAGTGCTTATGCAAACACATCAAGCAGTAAATATACTTTTGAGTTCTGGCTTAATATGCAAAATCCTCCACTTAATATATCTCTTGATGAAGGTGAAAGCACAACAGGAACAATTACGATAACCTTTAATGTTCAAAACTTCTATAATGCGATGGGTGACTGCTATATAAGAATTGGTTCTCAATATCACTATTTCACAGCAGATAGACTTGCAAATTATGGTGAAACCTATACCATTAATATTGAAAATACAGGAACTTACTTTATACAAGTTTACACGATGTCTAATAACCTGCTATATTCATACAAGGTTATAAGGTCTGAACCACTTAATACCTTTGCAATTATTGCAATTATTATAGGTGTTATAGCTGTTGCTGCTGTTGTTGGAATTACTATTGCACTTAGAAAGAAACAAAAGGTTAAATAACAACAAAAAAAACTTTACAATTTTTGTAAAGTTTTTTTTGTTATTAAATTCTTTGACAATATTAAATTTATAATTATATTAAAAATTATTCTGCTAAGTTCTTTGACAATATTAAGTTAAATTATATTAAAAAATAAGTTACTAAGTTTTTAGATAATATTAAATTTATATTTAAATTTAAAAATTATTCTGCTAGGTTCTTTAAAAATATTAAATTTATATTTAAATTTAAAAATTATTCTGCTAGGTTCTTTAAAAATATTAAATTTATATTTAAATTTAAAAATTATTCTGCTAGGTTCTTTAAAAATATTAAGTTATAACTATATAAAAAAAGATAAGTTTATTTTAACTTATCTTTTTTGTTGTTTATTACATTGTTACGTTAATTTTTAATCCTGGTCCCATTGTAGAAGCGATTGTAACGTTTTTAAAATATTGACCCTTTGCAGCTGCTGGTTTTGCTTTTGCTAAAGCTTCAATAACTGTGTTGAAGTTGTCTACAAGTTTATCTTTACCAAAGCTTACTTTACCAATAATAACGTGAACATTGTTTGTTTTGTCTAGTCTATATTCAACTTTACCAGCTTTGGCATCGTGAATAGCCTTAGCCACGTCCATAGTTACTGTTCCGCTCTTTGGATTTGGCATTAAGCCCTTAGGTCCAAGAACTCTAGCAACTCGCCCTACAACACCCATCATATCTGGAGTTGTGATTGCAACGTCAAAATCAAGCCAGCCACCTTGTATTTTGCTTACTATTTCTTCAGCACCAACATAATCAGCGCCTGCTTTAGTTGCTTCATCAGCTTTATCACCCTTTGCAATAACAAGAACTTTAAGTGACTTACCTGTTCCATGAGGAAGGATACATACACCACGAACCTGTTGGTCAGCATTTCTTCCATCAACACCAAGCCTTACATGAAGTTCAACTGTTTCATCAAATTTTGCTTTTGGAAGTGACAAGAGTGTGTCTATTCCATCTGTGATGTCATAAGTTTTTTGTGTGATTGCCTGGGAAGCTTGTGCATATTTCTTACTTACTTTCATTTCTGCCTCCTTAGTCCACTACAGTTACGCCCATAGAACGAGCAGCACCCTCAACCATTGACATTGCAGATTCTATTGATGTGCAGTTAAGGTCTGGCATCTTTGTTTCAGCAATCTGTCTGATTTGTGCTTTTGTAATACTTCCGACTTTTGTTTTGTTTGGCACTGCAGAACCCTTTTCAATTCCAATAGCTTTCATAATTAAAATAGCTGCTGGTGGGGTTTTGAGCACGAATGAGAAGCTCCTATCTGCATAGATAGTTACAACAACGGGAATTTTAAGCCCTGCTTGTGATGCTGTCTTCTCGTTAAATTCTTTTGTAAAGGCACCTAGGTTTATTCCGTGAGGTCCAAGAGTTGAACCAACTGGAGGTCCCGGAGTGGCTTTACCTGCGTCTAGTTGTAATTTTACAACTGCAGCAATCTTCTTTTCTGCCATTTTTTCCTCCTTTGTGGTTGTTTTGAGCGGGTGCAGTTCCACTCTCCCACACTTTATAAAATATTTGACAGTTTATTGTCTTATCAAGGACAATATATTTAAAAAGCTTGTGGCTTTAAATATATCAAGTTTAATAAAATAATTATAATAGTTGTCTTGATTTTAAATATTTGTCATAAAGATTATACTCAAATCTTTATAAGCTATTTGATAAATTTTTTATTGATTTATACGTCTAACCTGAGAAAGTTCTAGCTCTACTGGTGTTTCACGATTTAAGAATACAATATTCACAGAAACCTTGCCAGATTCAGTATCTATAGATGTTACATCACCAACCTGAGCATTAAATGGTCCATCAACTATCTCTACCTTATCACCAACCTTAAGGTCTACATCAACCTTAATTTTTTCAAGGTGAAGTCTTCTTATATCATCATCAGTTAAAGGAAGAGGTCTACCATTTGGACCTACAAAACCTGTTATACCACGTGTTCTTGTGATATTGTGCCATAAATCGTCTGCATATTTGATTTTTACTAAGATATAACAAGGCATTGACTTACGTTGAACAAGTTTTTTCTTGCCATTCTTTTCTTCAACAACATCTTCCATTGGTATAACAATATCAAAAATTCTATCTTGTAAGTTAAATTTTTCAATAACTGTTTCAAGATTTTCTTTTGCAACATTTTCATACCCTGAAAAGGTGTGTAAGGCATACCATTTTGCTGGCAAACTATCCACAAACTCTCTATAAGTTTTTTCATCATCATAAACTTCTTTTTCTTCCGAAGTTTCCTCTTCGCTTATCTGTTTATCAACTTCATTCTCTGGAGATTGTGATTGTGTTAAATTTTCTTGTTCAATTGTTTCATTCTGCTCTAATTTTATGTCTTTTTCTTCCATAAAAACCCCTTATCTCAATAATCCCATAAGCAACCCTAAGCAATAGTCTATACCAAAGATTACAACAGCAAAAATGAGAACAACAACGAGAACTACACCTGTTTTTTTACAAACATCACCAAAAGATGGCCAAGTTACTTTTTTAAGTTCTGAAAAGGTTTCTTTAACTTTTCTTTTCACCTTTCCCTTTTCTTTCTTGTCATTTTTACCGTTCTTTTTCTTGTTATCTTTTATATTCTTTGCAGATTTTTTATCAGTTTTCACATTTTTATCTGCTTTTGCACTGTTTTTTGATGCTGTTTGGTCTTTCTCCGCTGTCTTCTCAACAGTATTAACTTCAGTTTTTATCTCTTCGCTTTGAACATCACTTTGCTCGGTAGCAGAAAGGATTGTAGCATCATCTTGTGCTACAACTTTTACATTCTTATTTGTATTATTATTTTTTTTCTGCGACTTTTTCTTTTTTGGCATAATACCCCCTGCTATAGTGTGGTTTTATTTGGTTTCCTTGTGAACTGTTCTCTTTCCACAACGAGAACAAAACTTCTTTATTTCCACTCTTTCAGGATTTGCAGAAGTGTTTTTGCTTGTTGCATAGTTACGTTCTTGACACTCTGTGCAAGCAAGAATAATATTTTTACGTTTTGGTGTTGCCATTTTTCTTATCTCCTAACAAAAAACTAACACCCCCATCAAAGAAGTGTTAGCATTATATTATCACAGTTTGATTTTATTGTCAACAATTTATCAATATTTTTTTTATTTTATTTTGTATAAATAAGCTTTTTTTGTCGCCTATTCGCCCTTTAGTTCTTCTGTTTTTCATTATCAGGAAGAACTGCATCTATAAGCATGACATAATCTTCTGCTCTTGCAGATTTTTTTACACATTCAAAGTCAGTTGGTAAATTAAAATCCAAATCATATTTTTCAATATACTTAAAATAAGCTTTCAAACATTCTCTTGCATAAAGATATGCTTCTTCAACTATTGCCCCATCTGTTGTTAGTTCTAGGTCTGGAAAAAGCACACGATAGATATTTTCTTCTTCATCTTTTATAAATACTGCTGGATAAACATAAGTTTTCATGCCTTGAAAGCTCCTTAAATACTAAAAATGAATGTCGATAAATAACGTTTTAAACCTTTTGTTGTCTTTCTTTCTTAAAAATTAAACATTCTTACTTTAATAGTAACATAAAAAAAGTGTTTTTCAAAACAAAAAACACAATTTTTATTAAGAACAATTAAAAAATTCTTAAAGATTTTGCCTTGAGATTTTAAGTTTTTGATTTAAAATCGATTTTTTGATAGCAGAAAGCCTTATTTATAAACTTTTAACGTTTCACTCTTCACTTAAATTTTCCCCCTTCATGGGTCCTTATTATGCAAAAATTTCTAGAAGAATTTTCAAAGGGGTGAAAGTGGCTTGAAAACACCCACAAAATCAGAGATTATGCGGGGACCCGTTGAAGCGAAACTAGGCACCTACAAAATTGTAAAATTATGTGGACCTAGCCGAAAGCAATTTTAATGCTTAATCGTTAAAATTGCGTGCCATAGCTGTTAGCTGAATTTTTAAGCATGTCAGCATTATGGCTTTGGTTGCTCACCGGCTATTGGTGGTCTTTATCCCAACAACAATTTTTATATTTTTTTCCACTACCACACGGACATGGGTCGTTTCTGCCAGCCTTAGGTTTGTCGTTATATACAGTCTTTTGAACTTGCAACCTTTGTTTCTTCTTCTCTTCTTGAGCAGCTCTCTCTTCTGGAGTAAGTTTCTTGCCTGTGAAGATAATTTTTGCAGGTTCTGGTGCTGGGGCAACAGAGCGAGGTTGTATTCTTGCATTTAAAAGAACTTTGCATGTTGTTTCTTTAATTTTGTCAATCATTGAGTCAAACATATCAAACCCTTCTTTTTTATAGGCAAGCACAGGGTCTTGTTGCCCAAATTGTCTAGAAAGAATTTCATCTTTCATTATCTGCATATTTTCAATCTGACTCATCCAGTTTATATCAACCATTCTTAAAAGAACATTCCGTTCAATATCTTCAAAATCTACTCCTATCGCTTTTACTTCTTTGTGACGCTCTTCATATTTCTTATAAATTATATCAAGCACTTTCTCTACTACATCATTTACATCACATTCTTCAACAAATTCTTCTGTTATGGTGTTGCTATCTTTTTCAAGAAGTCCATTTTCTAATTCTTTATTAAGTGCTTCCAAATCCCATTCATAATATGGGCGGTCGTCTGAAATTATCTTAGTTACACTCTTTGTGACAACTTCTGGCAACATCTTCATAATTTGGTCATGAACAGGTTGTCCATCTAGCACTTCATTACGTTCTTTATAGATAATCTCTCTTTGTTTATTCATTACGTCATCAAACTGCAAAACTGTTTTTCTTATACTGAAGTTTTGAAGTTCAATTTTTCTTTGTGATGCTTCAATTTGTTTTGATAATGCCTTAAATTGAATTGGGGTTGAATCGTCAATTTTAAAAAATGAAAGCAGTTTTCTTAATTTATCTGTTGCAAACCTTTTGAATAGGTCATCATCAAGTGATAGGAAAAATACACTTGAGCCTGGGTCGCCTTGACGGCCAGCACGACCACGAAGCTGATTATCTATACGACGTGATTCATGACGCTCGGTGCCAACAATCTTAAGTCCACCAAGTTTTATTACTTCTTGCTTTTCTTTATCGGTTATCTCTTTATATTTATTATAGAATTTGTTGTATTCTTCTCTCGCTTTATTTAACTCTTCATCATCGACATAATTAAAAGCAGTTGCATAAGAGATTTGTTCTTCGCTGAAACCATTATCTCTCATCTCTTTTGTTGCCATAAATTCTGGGTTTCCGCCTAGCAAAATATCAGTTCCACGACCTGCCATGTTAGTTGCTATTGTTACAGAGCCTTTTCTGCCCGCTTGAGCAACAATTTCGCTTTCCTTTTCATTGTTTTTAGCATTTAAAACTTGATGTTTTATTCCTGCATGGCGGAGAGCATTTGAAAGTTGCTCTGACTTATCAATATTGATTGTTCCGACAAGCACAGGTTGCCCACTTTCAACACATTCTTTTATTTCTTCAATAATTGCTGCTATCTTTCCTTTTTCTGTGACATAAAACTTATCAGCATAGTCTATTCTCTGTTTTGGTTTATTTGGTGGAATTGTGACAACATCTAGGCTGTAGATTGTTCTAAATTCACCCTCTTCTGTTTTTGCTGTTCCTGTCATACCAGAAAGTTTTTTATACAAACGGAAAAAGTTTTGAAAGGTTATTGTTGCAAAGGTTTTATTTTCATCACGAATATCCACCCCTTCTTTTGCTTCTATAGCTTGATGAAGTCCAGAACTGAAACGTCTGCCTGGTGACAAACGCCCTGTAAACTCATCAACGATAATAACTTCACCATCTTTCACAATATAATTTTCATCTCTATGCATGATAAAGTTTGCTCTTAAAGCATTATTTATATAGTGGCTTAATTCAATATTTTCAATATCCGACAAATTATCTATATGATAAAAACTTTCAGCCTTCCTTATTCCTTTGTCTGTAAGGTTGATTTGCTTTGTTTTTATGTCTATATCAACATCACTATCCTTTCTTAATGTTCTAACAAACCTTTGTGCAACCGTATAGCCATCAGTTGACTTACTTCCATGCCCACTTATTATGAGTGGAGTTCTTGCTTCATCAATTAAAATACTATCAACTTCATCGACAATTGCAAAGTTAAGTCCCCTCTGAACACGTTCATTTTTTGACCTTGCCATGTTATCCCTTAGATAGTCAAAGCCAAGTTCATTATTAGTTGTGTATGTGATGTCTGCAAGATAAGCATTTTTCTTTTTTTCATTATTTTGTCCATTTAGTGAAACACCAACTGAAAGCCCTAGGAATTTATAAACCTTCCCCATCCACTCAGCATCACGTTTAGCAAGATATTCGTTAACTGTTACAACATGAACACCTTTGCCTGTAAGTGCATTAAGATATGCAGGCAAAGTTGCAACAAGAGTTTTACCTTCACCTGTTGCCATCTCCGCAATTCTTCCTTGATGAAGTGCTATACCACCAAGAATTTGAACATAAAAATGTCTCATATTAAGCACTCTTGAGGCTGCTTCTCGAACTACCGCATAAGCCTCTGGAAGAAGTTCATTTAAACTCTCACCTGCTTTGTATCTATTTTTAAATTCATCAGTGCAAGCACGAAGTTGGTCGTTTGTATATTCCTTGTATTTATCTTCTAGTGCAACAACTTTATCAGCTATTTTTCTTAGTTTCTTTATTTGTGATTTATTTTCATTACCAAAAAGTCCCATGTATTCTCCTTAAAAAATATTAACACTACTTATACAATTTTAATGATTTTTTACAAAATGTCAAATTATTTATAAGATATTTAGTCAAGGGAGATTTTCCTTAAGCGCAATATCTTTGAAATTATGTCTAAATTTGTTGATTGATTGTTTTCAAAGATTTGGATATTAGTATTGACAATAAAGCCAAATTGTTGTAAAATATTTCATGAAAAAAGACCTTAATAAGTATATTTTATTAGGTAAAAGGAGCAAATTATGGGATTATTTAAAAACATTATTTCAAAATTTTCTGGATTGTTTTTAAAAAACAATAAAAAAGCTTTAAAAATTACTGATATTAAACAAGCTAATAAAACAGTTGCAAAGACTAATGATGGTCCTCAAATAAGAACTGGGCTATCAAATTTTGAGCATAAATCTGGGTTCTATGAAGGTAAAGCTGTTGACCACTTTGCTAAATATTTTGCTGATAAAAATTTGCAAGACGTGGTTGAATTTGTTGGAGACCTTAAAAACTTTGCCAATCCTTCTGAATATGAAGAAAAAATAAAAACTTTGAATGCTCAAAGAAAACAAGGCTTTGAAGATGCCACTATGCTTACAGTTGAAGGACTTTATCAATATTTAGCTGGTGGGCAAAATCTTTCAGAACAAGACAAAAAAGCCTATTCTCTTATTGCAAAACAAACACAATCAAGAGCTAGAGCGCTTGCTTATATTAAAGCCAATTTTGTTGGAATTTGCAATATGAAGGCAATCTATGGTGAAGAAGGCGATAAAGCCTTTGCAGAGCTTAAAAAGATTGTTAAAAATTATGCTGATGCAAGTATTAATGGCTACACAATGCCACAATTTAACCCTGAAGTTGTGAATAGTGATGTTTATAATGCCGACATCTATGTTAAAGGTGCCACTTATGCACAAAGACGTTGTGATGACCTTCTTTTTGAAAGAGTAGATTTTGAAGCTTCAAGGGCACAAGATAATACCCTTGCAATTCAAAATGTTAGCAAAAATGTTAAAACTTACGATAAAAGTATAGATGAAATTGCAAAGCGCAATAAGACTATACAAGATATTGATGAAAAACTTGCCCAAGGTGAAAAAGTTTTAGATAAACTTGCTGCTCTTAAAGATGCTTATGATGAAAACGAGGACGAGTATGCAATCAGCTTAAATTGGGTTAAAGGCTCAGATATTGTTAAACCAGCAGCTGAACGAAGAGATGAGTTTATGAATGCTTTTCTTAAAGTTGCAAGAGACTTCCCTGTTGCATACTATGATGATGGTGTTGTTGAAGGCAAAACAAAAGGTTTTTCTTTAATTATTGATAGAGATACACTTAGTGACGACCTTGATAATGCTAAAACTGATGATTTTCAAGTTATCTTTAAAAATTCATTATCACCTTATGATGCCCTTGTTGATGCTATTGCAGTTTATAACAAAGATAAAACCACTGACCACTCTAATGACATATTCAAAACTAAAATTGAAGTAGATAAGCATGGCTCAAGAAAAACTTATCTTTACACAACACGACAAGAAAAAATCATGAGAAACATTTTTGAAATTATGAAGTTATATGCTCAAAGTGTTGTTAATGGTAACAATTATCAAGTTGGAGATAATCTTCTTGAAAACTTTAAATATAAAAATGTTAAACATGCCCCTACCCCTAAACAACTTAAAAATGTTAGTGATGTGATTTTTGGAAACAATATTGGAAAAGATGCAACTATTGAAGTTACTTTTAATAAGCTTAATGTTTCTCAGCTGAAAACATTGTGTGACTTTATAAGAAGTAATGAGGCTGTTAGTTCTTTCATTGAAAGTGATAAAGATATTCGTGATTTTGAAGTTGATAGCCTTCTTCTTGAGATGCTTGACCCTTCAGTTGCAAATGAACGTGATTTGAAACTTCCTGCTGTTATGAATGCTATGCAACGAGAAGCTATTGATAGCACAATAGCTTCTGCTGAAGAACAAATTGAATTATTAAATAAAAATAAAGAGGAAAATGTTGCCGTTAGAGATGAAAACTACTTAAAAGCCGACGAAAGCCTTATTAATCTTCGCAAAATTAAGAGTGAAGTTGAAAAACCTCGCGAAGTTGATAGTGATAGCTCTGCTGCAAGCGAAACTGATAATGTTCGCGGTCAAATTGTAACAGGAATTGATATGCTTCTTGCAGTAGAAGATTTGCCTGAGAATGCCTCTACAATTGATGACAATACTCAAAGAATTGGTAAATCTAAAATTGAACAAAATTCGGAAGATGATGGAAAGAAAGTTAAAACTTATGCAGACGAAATCTCAAGAATTGAAAAAGAAGCTAATAAGGTTTCTATTCAAATCAAAGAGGACCAGATGGATATTGCATGCTTAGATAATTCACCTGAAGCTAGAGCTAAATACTATGAACTTTATTTCTCTAGTGCCGATAATGAAAAAGTGCTTAACTTTATGGTTGATATTGAAAATATTGTGACCAAAATCAAAGCTGCAGAAAAGGCTAAATCTGTTGAAGAACAAGAGGTTGAATAAACAAAAAAGCATAAATGAAAGTTTATGCTTTTTTATATTTATTCTCCCCTTATTTTTTTACTATTTATACATATATTCTTAAATTGCAAATTAAATTAGTTCTTTTTATTTTCTGACTTTATTAAAAAAACTTTTATTTTTTGATTTTAAAGCTATTTACTATAAAACTTTTATCTTACAAGGCAATAATAAATACCTAAGTTCTTGACAAAAAGCAATTATAATGATATTATTAATAATAAATATAAAAATATTTTAGTGAGGTTCTTATGACTAAAATTTACCCAAAGATTTCAAATCAATATGTTAGAATTAAAGGTGTTAATGGAAAAACAAAAGCAAAACTTACTCAAGATGTTACTATGGTAAATACCCAGGCTAAAGATGGCAAGCAAACTTTGCTTGAACTGACAACAAAGTCTGAAAATGGCTCTGACAAACTTATGTCTATCTATTCTAAAGACGACGAAACAGCAAAAAACAAAAAGAGCTATTTTGTTAAACTTGACAGCCTTGAAAAATTTAATGATGAAGATGAGTTCTCAATTGAAAATGACGAAACTTTGAAAGCCATCTTTAGTGAAAATGGGCTTGAAATAGCTCCAGATAGTAATGCAATTTCTTTGAAAAAAAGTAACGAACAAATTATTATTACTGTTAATGCAGAAGATAAAAAACCTTATACTATTATTGCAAGTCCTACTTCAATATCTTTTGAATATGGTGATGACAAAGACGCAAAAAGATATATATATAAAACAAATAATGAAAAATGTATTGATATAACACTTAATAGACAAGTTGTTGCTGACATTCTTTCAAGCAAAAAAGGTGAAAGTGTGTTCAATACAATTTCAAGCATAACTACACTACCCGCCAATATTGTTGGTGAATATTTTGCTGGAATGGAACCAAATACAACTATTGAATATAACGATACAGTTTTATCTAAACTTAATTTTGGTGCAGAAACACCTGATTGTTGTTTTGTTAAACAAAAGAACTCTAAAGGTAATGATGTTCGTTATTTCTACACAGAAGGTCAAATGGTGCCTTGTAGCGGACAGGTAGAGTTCCTTTATGAAAATGGTGATGACGGCAAGACACACTATTCAATGCACTTACAAACTTCAACAAAACCTGAATATTATTATTATGTTCCTGTGCCTGTTGACTCAAGAACAAGAAGCGCAAAAGCTGTTAATCAATTTAATCAAGCTTATGATATTTTAACAAGCAGTGCTTTAGCATTTAATACAAAAAATACTGAAAATGAACAGGATTCAAAACAACTTACACTTTTTGTTGATGGGAAAAATGAAAATATAAACTCAACTAGAATGGATACTAGAAAATCTAATGCTGTTTCATTTACAATTAATGATAGAAGATTAGCTATCCAAGAAACTGTTCCCCTTGATAAATTATATACAAGTGATGACAGTGAAAGTTCTGTTTCCTCTGATAATGTGGGTGTGGTTTATAGGGAAAATGCTAATAACATTTCTAATTTATCAGACAATTCTAGTGGCGATGACAATACAGATGACAGTGATAGCACAAATAATACCCAAACAAGTGCTGATGGTGTGACTACTGAAAGTAATACTCAAGCAGAACAACCTGATGCCAAACAAGCTGAAGAAAATGAACTTTATGATGAAGGTGGCGAAAATACAGAAGATAGTGACGGTGGTGATAGCAAAAATGCTAAACCTGAAGACAATAAAAAAAGTAATGCTGAAACTGCTAAACAACTTCGAGAAAAGCGACTTGAAGAGGATAAAAAAATTCTTGCTGCAAAAAATAAAGCTTTCAAAGATAATATGAAAACTTTTAATAATGTTATGGGTGAAACCCTTTCTTCGGTTGGTATTTGGCTTATGGTATGCTCGCTTATACCTGGTGTTGGTCTTTTAGCTATGATTCCAGGTGCAATTATTGCAGGTGTTGGTCTTTTCCAAACCACATTTGCCGACAAACTTGTGTTTAGTCCATATAGAAGAATTAAACATAAACTTGAAGATTATGAGGCAGAACAAGTTAATGAATTTGGAATTCGTGACCAATTCCTTGAAAGAGAAAGAGAACTTGATGTTCTTGAAAATGCTTCTGCTGAAAAGATAGCTGTTCTTGACAAAATGTATGACAAGGATTTATCTGAAAATAAATTTGCTAGAGATTTTGCAAGCCTTTATAATACAAATGGTGTTGGAATTGCAACTACAAGCGAAGGAAAAAATAATATTCTTGAATTAAATAATCTTGAAAATCTTGACACCCGTATTGCTATGGCTATGAGCCTTGACCAAATTTCTAAAACTAATCAGCCAGAAACAAGACAAGCTCTTATTGAAGATTTCACAACAAATTATTTTTCAAATCTTAATGCTAATCAACGTGCAAGTGTTGAAGAATTATTTAACTCTAATAACGATGAAAATCTCCGTCAATATATAGTTTCCTTAAATGAAGCAAATTCTGCTCAAATTAAAGAAAGGGCACTTTATGAAAGTCAACGTGAAACAATAAAGAGTGCCGACTTATATAGACTTAACTATCTTGCAAGCACTGAAAAATTGACAGAAGAACAACGAATTGCCTTCTTTGATAGATATGGCACTGATATTGTTCAAAATGCTGTTCTTACTCACGATGGCACAACTGAAGTTATAAATGAAATTATTGGAAATGTGCCTGAAGAAAGCCGTGACCAAGTTGTTTCTATTCTAAGTGATGCCGCTTCTCAAGTTAATCAAGATATAGAAATAATTGATAGTCAAGTTAAAGAAAATATCGAAGAACATAGCAAAGTTTCTCTTCTTCAAGAATTTAAAAATTCTATTGACGACATTACAGAAAATAAAGATAAAATTGCAACAATAGATAGCTGTTATAGTGCAAATGAAAATTATCTAAAAACATATACCCTTGCCTACTATAATGGTTATGCTGAAAAACTTGAAGAAAATGTTTTGAAAGACACCCCTACTCAAGTTAGCGGAACTGAAGGGAAAGTTCTTTCAAGTGTGAATGAAGCTATGCAGATGATTAAACCTGCTAATGCAAGTAGCCAAGTTGAAGCTGTTGATAAAGCACTTAATAAAGGTGGCTATATTGATAAAATTGCTAATCTTTATGCAGCTTCTTCTGAAAATGGTGAAAGTTTATTAAGTGGTGGCGGACTTCTTGCAGAGCCTACTGAAAATAAGGTTGAAAAAAATCATACTTTATACTCTATTGCCGATACTCTTGCAAAAAATGACCTTATAACTTACATTGTTGGGCAAGCAGGAAAAGTTAAAGGAGTAGAGCCTGAAGCTCTTAGAGATACTCTTAATAAAAAATCCATTACCGATATTGTTAGTGATTATGCTGTTAATGTGGCTGATAATAAAAATGTTTCAATTACAATTGAAGGGCAAACAATTTCTTCTTCAAATAAAACGGCAGTTTATGCCGCTGCCTACTCCAAGAGCAGAATTGCTTATCAAAATGATAAACAAGCAAGAATCTCTGATGCTTTAACAAAAATAACTGAACAAGTTACTTCACAGTCTAGCAAAACCCCTCTTGTTCAATATGATGCAAAAAATAAAACTTATTCTGTTGCTAACTATAATACAAAACCTGAAAATGAAGGCAAAGATAATTATTTGGTTTATAATGAAGAGGCTTTGACAAGTGAGTATTCTAGCAAATATCCTTATTTTGCAACACTTTCAAGCCAACAAAAACAACAAATTATTATGCTTAATTTAGGTGTTGCTGAACAAAAAGAAAGGCTTGAGGCTGTTAAAAATAGAAGTATTGCAACTGGAAAAACTTTTAATGAAGCAAACCATGAAACAAAACTTAAAGTTTATGATAACGTTGAAAAATTTGTTGGAACTTTGCTTGATGGCTCTTTCTCTGTTGCTTATGACGAGAGAGCTTATGAAAGTGTTCTAGACCCTGAACACAAACTTGGAAGAGATTTAAGTGCTGCTCAAGTTGCAGGAAAAGAACTGACTAAAAACATTGAAAGCTATCATAATTTGAATAAAATAATTGAAAAACTTCCTGTTTCTGTTGAAGAAAAGAAAAATATTGAAAAAGAACTTAGCCGTGCATATAAGGAAAATAATAATCTAGATTTTAGCAAAATGCTTGTTGAACAAGTTAAACCTTTTATGGAACGTGAAGAAGTTGATGGCGAAAATATGTATGATATTTTAGCTGATTATACTGATATTAACAACCCTTCTTCAGATGAAGCTTCACGAGCAGAAAATACTTTGAAATTTAATCAATTCTGCAAAGATAAGAATCTTGCCATTGATAAAAGAACATCTATGAACCTTACTGCAGTCCGAGCAAGAAATGGAAGTAAATTTGTTGATAAAGAATATAACACACGAAAGGAAAATATAGAAAATAGTGCTAATAAATATGCAACAGAGGTTGACCTTTTAAGCGAAATTCTTTATGATGATAAAGCTGGTGTTTCTCTTGTTGCTTCTATAAAGACTGATAGTAAAGAAATTTTTAAAGAAGAACTTGCTATTAAACTTGATAGTGCTAAATCTAAGAGTGCTAGAGAAAAACTTGTTCTTTCTCTATTGCCAAATAATTACAAAAAAGAATATAAAAATGCTAAGAAAATGGTTCTAGATGAACTTCCATCTAAAGAAAACATTGAATACTTTAAGGCAAGTCAGGCAGATAGAACATTTGAGCTAAATAGAGCTAAGTTTGAAAGCAATTTAGATACCCTGCTTACTGGGAATTTAGCAACAGGCGACGAATTATCTCAAACTTCTGATAAAATTATGAAAGAACTTGTTGCCACTGGCATAGATGAAAATCTGATTGATAGCTTAGTTAAACATATAGAAGATGATTCTTTAAGTGCAAATAAAAAACGAATTGAAATAGCAAAAATTAAAAAGGATATTGACAGAGAATTAGATATTCAAAAACTTCGACTTAAAAATAAAAAAGGCTATGCAGATGCTGCAAGAGATGGAGAAACTGCAGATGCCCGTAAAACAAGTGCAGAAGAGTATAACCTTAGTCAATTTAAGAAAGCTAAAGCAAAATTTGATGCAAATTTAAGTGCTATAGAAGATTATCTTGATAAAAATCCTAACTACCCTTATGGTAATGAAATTCTTGATGCATTTATTAAAGGTGATTCTTCATTCTTTGAAACTTACCCTGATGCAAGACCTAAAGGTATTAAATTTGAAAATGCTAATCTCTATATGTTTGAACTTCTGGGTATCACTGATGACATTGACAAACTTAGCAAGGAAATGAACAAACCAATTGATGCTACTAAGTTTACCCCAGAAGATGTGAGAAAAATTAGGAAAAATAATCTTAAAGAAGGTTTAAGTATTTTTGAAGGTCTGCAAGACCGTATTGAAATTCAAGAAAAACGACTAGAGGACCAATTAAACCATAATAAAGCATCTAGAGAAGGAAATTCTAATGCTGAACGTGTTGCACACGGAGATAAAGAGGCCTTTGAAAGCTATCAAAAGGCTGAGCAAGAGTTTAGTGATAAATTAAATTCTATTGAAAAATATATCGAAGAGCACCCTGACTATCAATACTCAAGCGAGCTTATAAATGCCTTCATTGATGGTGATAAAACATTCTTTGAAAACCACCCTGAATTTAAACCTAAAGGCTTAGAATTTGGTAATCTTGACTTATACTTATTTGAAAAACTTGATATTGATAATGATATAAGCAAGCTTAAACAAAAAGCACACAAAAAAGTTAATACTGTTGGACTTACATCTAAAGATGCTCGTGTGGCTAGTGAAAAAGCTATGAAGGAGAACAAAAAACTTCTTGAAAAATTCAGAAAGAACAAAGAAAAACTTAATGAAAAAATAAGAGCAAAGTCTATTTCACGTGAGATGACTGCTAGAAGTTCTTACTTCGAAGCTATCAATAAATCAACTAAAACTGAAACTGACCTTAGCAAGATTAATCGAACAGAGGCTATAGCTGGTTTTAGTGGAATTTCTAAATTACTTGCAAAACTTAAAGGTGAGAGAAACTTAGCACAATATACTCAAGCCGAAGCTAAAGCAAAGGAAAAGGTTAAAGCTGTAGATAAATCATTATCACCTGCTCTAGATATTACCGAAGAGGAACGTGAAGGAAGATAGTTCTTTTGCAGACAAAAGAGAGTTTAACAATTAAGTTAAACTCTTTTTTTATTAATTCCTATTAATTATAAAAAATTTCTTTGTTTTTTATCTTTTTATTTTATAAAATTAATAAAATAACGTGATAATAAAATATCTATAATTTTAAACTTCTATTTTAAACTTAAAAATAATACTTTAAAAAATAATATACAATATGCTCTATAGATTTTATATATTTTTCTATATTTAACTTTACTAAAAATCAATAAAATGCTATAATATGCAAGAGAAAAATTTGATTAAAAGGAAAAAACTTATGAAAATTGGTGTTGTAGGATTACCTAATGTTGGAAAAAGCACATTGTTTAATGCAATAACAAATGCTGGAGCTGAAAGTGCAAACTACCCTTTCTGCACTATAGAGCCAAATATTGGCATTGTTGATGTGCCTGATAAACGTCTTGAAGTTCTGGGAAAACTTTATAATACTCAAAAAATCACACCCGCTTCCATCGAATTTGTTGATATTGCCGGATTAGTGGCTGGTGCAAGCAAAGGCGAAGGTCTGGGTAATAAATTTTTAAGCCATATAAGAGAAGTTGATGCCATCGTTCATGTTGTGAGATGCTTTGAAAATGAAAAAATTATCCATGTAAATGGTTCTATTAATCCACTGCGTGATATTGAAATCATTAATCTTGAACTTGCCCTTGCTGACCTAGAACAAGTAAGTAAACTTCTAGAAAAAGATGCAAAATTGGTTAAAACTGGTGATAAAAGTTTGATTACAACTGTAAAGCTCCTTGAAAAAATCAATACCGCCCTTGAAAATAATAAGCCTGCTAGAAGTGTTGAAATTGAAGGCGAAGAAGAACAAAAAATTATGAAAAATCTGCAACTTCTTACAGCTAAACCTGTGATTTATGTTGCAAATATTAGCGAAGATGATGTTGGAAAAGAAGATAACGATTTTGTTAAGCAAGTGAAACAATATGCCAAAAACGAAGGAGCTAAGGCAATTGTGCTTTCTGCTAAAATTGAAGAAGAACTTACTGGGCTTGAACCTGATGAACGAGAAATCTTTAAAGATGAACTTGGTATTAAAGAAAGTGGACTTGAAAAGCTTGTTGCAACAAGTTATGACTTGCTCGGGCTTATGTCTTTCTTAACTGCTGGCGAAAAAGAAGTGAGAGCTTGGACTATTAAAAAAGGAACAAAAGCACCACAGGCTGCCGGAAAAATTCACACAGACTTTGAAAAGGGTTTTATTAAGGCCGAAGTTGTGTCTTATAATGACTTAGTTGATGCTGGCTCTTTTATAAAGGCTAAAGAAAAAGGTAAAGTTAGAATAGAAGGTAAAGATTATATTGTGCAAGATGGTGATGTTATGCTGTTTAGGTTTAATGTTTAGCAAACCAAATACTTGATAACTATCTTATAAAATTATTCTTAAAATTAAAATTTGTTTCTAATCCAAAATTTTAAAACTAGAATTTATTTTTTAAAGCCTTAATTAGCCATAAAACCTTTATGTTGGGCTGAGCTTTTTTCCCCCTACTCTTCTATACAAAATAAAGGTTTAGAGAATTTTTATTTAAGTTTATTTGATAAAATTTTAACCTATTGATATTTAAAGGATATTTATGGAAGAAATTAAAAATAATAAAAATCAAGAACTTCTTGAAAAATTAATTAAAACTAACCTACTACCACTTGCTTTTATCGGAGATAGTGTGCATACCCTTTTTGTGCGAGAGTATTGCCTTAATATGTATGATGGCAAAATGGAGAATTATCATACTGATGCTGCAAAATATTGTAAGGCTTCAACTCAGGCAAAAGTTATAAAAGAATTGCTTCCAAACTTAAATGAAAAAGAAAGCGAAATAGTTAAGCGTGGAAGGAATGCAAAGCCTAAACATAGTGCAAAAAATGCAAGTTTGGCAGATTATTCTTATGCAACTGCTTTTGAAGTTTTAATTGGCTATCTTTATCTTAAAGATGATAAAACTCGTTTACAAGAAATACTTAAATATTCTGTTAATATTAAATAATCCTTAGCAATAAATATTTATAAAATTATTATTTTAAAAAATTATTATTTAATCTTTAAAATTTTTATTTATTTTTTATATTTTTTAGTAATTTTATTTAATTATATTCTTAAAAAACTTTGATTTTTTAATTAAAGTTTTTTTTGTTATATTTTATATAAATAAAAAACTTAATAAATTGTTTAATTTATCTATATTATTTTAATTATATTAATTCAAATTATCTTGTTTTTTTATTAAGTTTGTGGTAAAATCTTAACCATGGAGAGTAGTTTATGTTTATAGAAGGGAAAAATGCTTTACGGCAGGCAATTGAATCTAAAATTACAATAAACAAAATCTTTGTAGACAAAAATTTTCAGGGACGTAAAGATGAAATTATTAATCTTGCCTCGCAGCACAAAATTAAATTTGAATTTGTGCCAAAAGTATTTTTAGATAAAAAATCAAAAACCGGTCACCATCAAGGATATATTGCTGATGCTGTTGATTTTGAATATTGCCAAGTTGAAGATATTTTGAATAAAGCAAAACAGCATGGTGAACAACCTTTTATTGTTATGCTTGATGGATTAGAGGACCCACATAATTTTGGTGCAATAATTCGTTCTTGTGAGTGTGCCGGAGTGCATGGCTTAATTATTCCTAAAAATAGAGCTGTTCAGGTAAACGAAACGGTTATAAGGACAAGCACAGGAGCTATTTCAAATATGCTTATTGCAAAGGTTACTAATTTGAAAGATGCTATAAATACTCTTAAAGAAAATAATATCTGGATTTATGCTTGTGAAGCTGGCGGAGAAGTTATTTATAATAAAAAAATAAATCAAGGTGTTGCAATCATAATTGGTTCTGAGGGATTTGGTATTAAAAAATCCCTACTTAGTTATACTGATGGAGTTATCTCTCTTCCTATGATGGGAAAGGTAAATTCTCTTAATGCATCTGTTGCTTGTGGTGTGATGGTTTTTGAAATTTTAAGACAAAGGCTAGAGAGTTGATTATGGAAGAATATTTGACAGATGAAAAACTATCTTCAAAAGCTCGTCAAGGTGATGAAAATGCAGTTAACACCCTGCTGACAAAATATAAATCTCTTGTTAATCGAATTGCAAGAAGTTATTTTCTTACGGGTGGAGATATTGAAGATATTATTCAAGAAGGTATGATTGGTTTATATAAAGCTATTATGCATTACAAAGATGATAAAGCAGCTTCTTTTAAAACTTTTGCAAGCACGTGTATTAAACACCAAATTCAAAGTGCAGTGAGGGTTGCAAGCTCAGAAAAAAATAGAGTTTTATCTTCTGCATTACCTATTATTGAACAACTTAATAATGATGATGATGAAGATAATGCAGAAATTGTTTTCCCCTCCGCCCTACCATCTCCCGATGATACGGTTATAGAAAAGGAAAATATTTCTGAAATTATTTTAAAAATTAAAAAAACTCTTTCTTCATTAGAACTTAAAGTGCTTAATCTATACCTTAAGGGTTATAGCTATGATGAAATATCAAAAATTGGAAACTTATCAAAAAAAAGTATAGATAATGCTTTGACAAGAATTAAAAATAAATTATCCTTTCTAAAAACAGAATATTTTAATAATAAATAAAAAATATATTAAAAAAATAAATTATAATTATTTGTAGGAGAAAATTATGAATGATTTTGTAAGACCACGACCAGAATTTCCTAAGCATGCTATTATAACTTCAGGTATGCCTTATGGAAATAAACTTATTCATTTTGGACATCTTGGTATGATTCTTCGTGCTGATGTTTTTGCGCGTTTTATGCGTGATAGAATTGGTAAAGACAATGTGATTTTTGTTTCAGGAACAGATTGTTATGGCTCACCTGCCGTAGAAGCCTTCCGCAAGCTACAGGAAAACGGAGAATGGAAGGATAAAACTCTTGTTGACTTTATCACTGAAAATCATGAAAAACAAAAAGAAATTTTAAAAAAATTTGAGATTGGTTTCAATCTATATGCTGCATCTGCTCTTGGAAGGGCTGGTGAAATTCATAAAGAAACAAGTGAATGGTTTATTAGAAAACTTTATGAAAATGGAATGGTATCTAAACATTCTTCTCTTCAATTTTATGATGAGGAAAATAAATGCCTGCTTAATGGTCGCCAAGTTATTGGTAAATGCCCTATTGAAAACTGCCAAAGTGAAAAAGGGTATGCTGATGAATGTGACCTTGGGCATCAATATCTTCCACAAGATTTAATTGACCCTGTTAGCACTCTTAGCGGCAAAAAACCTAAACTTGTTAAAATTGAAAACCTATATTTCGACCTTGAAAAATGCACAGATATTTTGTCGCAATGGATTGATTCTATTGATAGAAAAAGTGATACAGCTCCATTTATGGTTAAAGAAATAAGAGAGTTCTTTAAAAAGCCAGAAGTATATATAAAACGTGAATTCTTTGATGAATTTAATAAAATAAAAGATAGTCTTCCACACTTTGTTGAACTTGATAGAAATGAAAAGGCACCTTCGATGACTATTGTTTTTGACAAACTTGAAGAACGTGAAAAAGCCTGTGAAATTCTTGCTCAAAACAATATTAGATATAGAACAGGAAAAACTCTTACACCTTTCCGCCTTACTGGCAACATCTCTTGGGGTGTGCCTTGCCCTGAAATTGATGGGGTGAAAGACCAAACCTTCTATGTTTGGCCGGAAAGTCTTTGGGCGCCTATAACTTTCACAAAAACATATCTTGAAAGTATAGGTAAAGATGAAAATGAATGGAAAAAATATTGGTGTGACCGTGAAGGACAAGTTTATCAATTTTTAGGTGAAGATAATATATACTTCTACGGACCTGCACAGCAAGCAATGTGGCTTTATATGCAAGGCAAAGAACCTGTGCTTGACCCTGAAAATGGACAGCTTCGTCTTACTAAAATTAACCCTATCAAATCCATTCTTTATATGAATAAAAAGGCAAGCTCCTCTGGTGCAATAAAACCGCCTATGGCAAGTGAATTTCTAGAACACTACACCGCCGAACAAATACGTATGCACTTCCTTGCTATGAATCTTGTTAACAACAATGTTTCACTTTCGCCTAAGGCATTTGACCCTGATGCAAACGACGATGAGATGGACCCAGTTGTTAAAGAAGGCAATCTTCTTACGAATGTTTATAATAGAATTCTAAGAACGGTATTTTATTCAACACAAAGCCATTTTGAAGGAGTTCTTCCACAATCAGTGATTGATGCAAACACTATGGAAGAATGCAAGAAAGTTATTCTTAACGTTGAAAAGTTTATGTATGATAAAAAATTCCATCAAGTTTATAATGCTCTTGATGTGTTTATTAGAAACATCAATAAATATTGGGTTAAGGATATAAATAATTGTGTGACTGAAGAAAAACTTGCACATCTTACTGCTAATACTTTGCAGATGATATTTGTTGCAAACACCCTTCTTCACCCTATTGCACCTAGTGGAACTGAAAATGTGGCTGACTATATTGGTTTTGACAAAGATAAATGCTTTGATTGGAATTACATCTTTGGAAGTTTTGAAACTGTGCTTGATAAAAAGAGAGCTAGAAAAATCAAAACATTAAAGCCTAGAGAAGATTTCTTTAAACGTCATCAAAGCCAACTTGATGAACTGGCAAAGAAAAATATGGAAGATTAACAAATAAAAGAAAAGATAAGAATTGATTATCTTTTCTTTTTTATAAAAGTTTATAAAAATTTTAATTTTTAATTTAAATTGAACTCAAATAAATATATTTTTTAAAAATTTTAATAAACATTTTTTTAAAAAGGTATTGACATCAAAATAAAAATGGTTTATTATAATCACGTCGATTGAAATAAAATAATTTTAACAAAAGGAGAAGCATTCAAAATGGTTTTAATTACCGAAAGAAAAAATAAACTTAATAAAAATATTAGCCATGCGAATGGTTCTTGTTTTGCAAAATAATATAAAAAAGCAAACAAATATCATATTGCATTAAAAACTTCACGCTGCATAAAAACGAGCAAGGCTTGTGCTTGGAGTGGCTTAGCCACTTTTATGGGGTCCACGAAAATCGTAAGATTTTTGGGGAAAGGAAAAAGCGAGCATTTCCGCAATGTTTTGCACTAGCAAAACTTGCATGAACGTAGCTTTTGACACAACGCAGTATCACGAAGTTTTTATGTAGTGTGAAAAAGCCTTCGTATGCAAAATAAATACGGAGGTTTTTTTATGAAAAAGAATAAAGTTGAAAATAAAATTAAAATTAACATCTGGCATTATTTGAAGAACTACAAATTTGGCATTTCAATGTATATCCTTGTCTATATTGTGGCTTCAACTGCCAATATACTTATGACTATTTTTCTTGCAAGGGCTGTTGAGCAAATCACACTTGGTTTTTATCAAAATGCTATAATCACCCTTGCAGTTGTTGCTGGTCTTTATATAACTCGTAGAATATCATGGTATTTATCTGGTATTATTTATAATAAGTATGCAAATCAAATCATGGCAGACCTTAATGTTGACCTTGCCAAACAAGCATTTAAACTTAATTCAAAGACATATTCAGATAATGATACCGGCACTTTTGTCCAAAGAATTGTGAATGACCCTGAAAGAATCGTGTCAACCATGTCTGACGTTGTTGACCTTTTAACGGATATTGTGTCCTCACTTATTATGGTTATCTATATTGCAACCCTTAATTTTTATATTGGGCTTGCCCTCTTAGGAATTGTTCTTGTATGCTCTGTTATTGAGTTCTTTAGAACTAAAACTCTAAGAAAAAATCAAAGAATTACAAGAAAAAAGGGAGATAAAATACACTCTCTTACAACTGAAATTGTGCGAAGTGAAAAAGATATTAAGGCACTTGGACTTGAAAAATCATTAAGCAAAGTTTCTAAAGAATATTATGTTGACTACAAAAAGGCTAATGCAAAAAAAGATATTGTGAACATGAATTTTTATTCTTCACGTAACTTTATTATTGAAGTGTGTGGTGTGCTTATTCTTATCTTAGGTATACATTTTATAGATATTGGAACTATCACTCTTGCAACATTTATGATTATCTATTCTAATAACGGCAACCTATATTCACTTATTTGGAGTTTTGGTGAGATTTCTTCTACCTTTGTTGAGATTAGAGTCTGTTCTGAACGTATGTTCTCTATTTTTAATGATGAAATTTTTGAATGTGAAAAGTTTGGAAATGTTAAATTAGAAAATGTTAAGGGTGAAATTGAATTTAAAAATGTCAGCTACTGCTATGTTGAATATGATAACCCTTATAATGATGAAAATAACCTAAAACTTAAGAAAAAAGACAGGCTGAAATTAAAGAAAAAAGTGCTTTCTGTTAATAAAATTTTTGATAAGCTCTCTTTTAAAATCCAACCTAACACAACTGTTGCTTTTGTTGGAAAATCAGGCTCTGGGAAATCTACAATTTTAAATTTGATGAGCAAGATGTATGTTGTTGATGATGGCGAAGTGCTTATCGATGGAATAAACATCAACGAACTTGATAAAGAATCCTTAAGAAGTAATATATCTCTTGTTAATCAATTTCCATACATATTTGATATGACAATCAAGGAAAATTTACTTCTTGCAAAAAATGATGCTACTGATGAAGAAATATATCAAGCAATTGAAAAGGCTTCTTTAAAAGAATTTATTGACTCTTTGCCTAAAAAAATTGATACAAAAGTTGGTGAAAGTGGCATTAAACTTTCCGGCGGTCAAAAACAACGTCTTGCAATTGCTAGAGCATTTCTTAGAAACTCCCCTATCATCATATTTGATGAATCAACAAGCTCGCTTGATAACTTCGCACAAGAGGACATTAAGCATAGCATTGACCAGATGAAAGGAAAAAGCACAATTGTTATTGTTGCACATAGACTTTCAACTATACGAAATGTTGACAAAATATTCTTCCTTGACGATGGTAAAATTGAAGATGTTGGAACATTTGATGAACTCTTTGAAAATAATGTTAAATTTAAAAATATGTTCTATGCTGAAAATCTGCAATAATTAAAGAAAAACTTCTATAGTAAATTATAGAAGTTTTTTTTAGTTTTGTTTAATCTTCCATTTCAAGCAAATCATCAGATATTTTTAAATAAAGTTTTTGAAATTCAATATCCTCGCAATCTTTAAGTTTTAAACAACAAGCTACATAATTATTTTCTATACCTAAGTCTGTGAATTTTTTTATGTCTTCTTGATTATCGTAATCACGGACATCAAAACCAAGCCTTTTATATAGTTTTACAGACTCAGCATTAACAATTTTATCTGTGTAGGTTGTTAAGTATTTGACAGGTAGTTTTTTGCACTGATTTATTAGCCATTCTATTATTTTATAGCCAAATCCTTTGCATCTATATTCACTTAAAACACCAAACCAATTTATAAAAACATGGTCTGGTAGATTTTTATCAAAATAATAACCTGTTATACCAACAGGTGTATCACCTTCATAGACTATATAATTTACAGGATTGCCTGTTTCCAAACCTTCATACACCTGTTTTGGCGATTTTTCGACAGGAAATAATATACCCTGCAATTGAATATCAAGTTTATAATTTTCTTTATTAACTAATTTAAAATCCATACTTTTCCTTTTGGAAATTTTAACATATTTAATATTTCTTGTCAAATTATGATATAAATATTTCAGAAACAAACTTAAATAAAGCATATTCAATAAATGACAATAAAAAACACCCCATTAATGGAGTGTTAGTAGCAGGAACTAGCCGGTATCAAAAGATACTAATAGCTTCAAGGCATTTCCTGCCATGGTGCCCACTGCAATGCGACACTGTTAATTAAGACCTCATCGGAGCCTAAATATACTTTACATAATGATAGTTCTTATGTCAAGTGTAATTGCATTTTTTTGATATAACCCAAAAGTCGATAAATTCTAAATAAAAAAAGGTTGGACTTACTGCCCAACCTTTAACTTGGTTGCGGGAGTTGGATTTGAACCAACGACCTTCGGGTTATGAG
>CALVPQ010000014.1 GCA_944351415.1 uncultured Clostridia bacterium
CCATTTAATATTAAATTAAAAAAGAGATTAATTCTCTAAACTAACTAATCTCTTCGTTTTGGTAGCAGCAACTGGTCCCCTTCACCCACAAAATAATATTTTGTGGGAACCCGAACTCACCAGTTTCACTGGTTCGAGACCATTTAATATTAAATTAAAAAAGAGATTAATTCTCTAAACTAACTAATCTCTTCGTTTTGGTAGCAGCAACTGGTCTCGAACCAGTGACCTCAAGAGTATGAATCTTGCGCTCTAGCCAGCTGAGCTATGCTGCCATGAATAATTGTTACTATGAAATTATAACTAAATTCCTTATTATTGTCAAGAAAAATTTTCATTTTTACATAATAAACATAAGTTATAAAGATAACTCTCGTTTTTTTACACTATTAACTCTTTTTTCTTTAACTTTAAAACATTACTAATAACTTTATTTCATGATAAATTAAAACTTTAAATCATATAAAAATTAAAAAATTTTATTTTAAATTATTTAAAATTAAAATATATTTTAAATGTTATAAAACAAAAAACTCTATGCTCTGAATTTTTAAGAACATAGAGTCTTTTATTTTATACTTTAAGCATTTGCAATTTCTTCCATTTTCTTTCTCTTACGTTTTCTTAAAAGAAGAAGTAGCAAAAGTAGAAGTAAAAGTAGAAGAATTATTGAGCCAATAACAACTAGCACAATAACAAATGTTTTTGTATCTTGTAGGATTTCAGCATCATCTGTCACATACCAGAACAACCCACCATAAGAAAGCTCTGGGCTTGGATATGTTCTATATAATGTAATTCCTAAGAAATCATAGGTTTCAAGATACATCTTTCCATTAAACGGATTAGATTCTGTTCCAATAGGCTCCCAGAATCGTCCAGAGAAGTCTATATCTGCAACAACTCTATAAACAGCATCTGCGTAGGCAATTCCACTGTTGTTAATTATTCCATTATTTACCGCGTAAGAAACAAATCCCATTTCTTCTGCAGTTCTTATAAAGTATGGACTATCTTCAGTTCCCATGCCTAAAAGTCCTGTTACACGATACTCTTCATCACTCCATATCATGCGTTGATAATAAACATTTATCTCTAAATTATAAACTTCAAATAAGCTCATAAATGCTTGGTCAATAACAAGTTCGTTATCATCGCTTAATCTGTCTATTATGCTTTGTTCAGTTCCATATAAACCAACTCTGACATCATAGATAGAATAATTTGCATTACAATAAATCTTTAATGTAACACTATCTCCATAGAATACTTGGTAAACATCTCCGCTTGCAATATCATGTTGCACCTCGTTTGCATCAAAGAATATAAGGTATCCAGCAAGAGTATTTTCATTGCTATTTTCTTCTTCATCAGGCTCGTAATGAACACTTGTGTTAAACGTTAGATTTATATCTTCACGAATAAGTTCTATTGTCACATCAAGAGCATAAGAATCTCCGTTTAATTCAAGCTCGCCTACATTTAAAGTGTAGGTATATTCATAATATCCTGTTTCTGAGTTATAGTTTTCTGTGAATACTCCACCTACAATTTGAAGGTTATAACCCCAAGCTTGAGATATAACAATTTGTATTGTCTGTCCAACTTTCGCGTTTATTCTGCTTGTCCAGTCAACAGATACGTTATCAATATAAACTCCAACAATATTATGGAAACCTTCAATATTTGAATAATCAATTGAAATGTTAACAGGTTTGCCTTCAAACACAGCTTCAAGATTTAAAGGAGTTGCTATCACACTTTCAAAAGTATAAGAATAACTTCCTGTTGCTGGATTGTATGTGCCATAGATTATTTCATCTGTGCTTGTGTTAAGCCAGTATAAGAAATTGAATCCATTATTTGGTGTTGCAACAAGAGTTAGAATTTCATCAGGCGAGAATGTTTCCCCTGTTAAGGTAATGCCATTTTGTTGAAGAACAGTTGTTCCGCCGTTGCCATTAACCGTTAAACTAAATTTAGGTGCATAAACTGCTCTGATTGAATATTCTCCTTGAGTGAATACCATTTCAAAATTAGAAGGTTGTTGGGTTGCTTCCGCTCCATCAACAGATACTTCCCAATACATGAATTGATACCCTTCATATTCATAAGCCTGCAATCTTAGCACAGCACCGGCTGTGACTTCTGCATACCATTTATTATCTTGGCTTGTCCAGTGTGTTGTTTGATTAATATTTATAATAATATCACTAATATCTGCATCTTCAAGTTCTTCTTCAAAACTTTCAGGTCTAAAGTTAATGGTTATTATAGACTTATCATAAAGCCAAGCGGCATAGATTGTGAATGTTTGAGTTTCTGGATTAAAGTTTGTATCTGCAATATATCTATTTCCGTCCCAAGTGTAACCTGTTTCTGCCCAAGGTCTTAAAACATTTCCATTTCGGTCAACATATTGAATACCTTGACCGGCTTGTTTTGTGTAGTAACCATCTAGGGTATATCCAGTTCTAGTTGTAAAGATTATTGCTCTGTCTGTATCTGAAAGATTTTCAAGTGAGAATGTTTCACCATAGACTACAGCATCTTCTAAAACAACTTGTTCACTTGTGTCACCATAAGATAGGCTGAATACTAAATCATATACCTTAGGTTCAACGTAGATATATACAATAGCATCTGCATTAACGTTTGTAATTTGCAAGGTGGCAGTTTTTGTGAAACCTGTTAAGGTTGGGTCGCTATCAACAACCATAGATGCAATAACTGCTCCTTCATCTAACTCACCGTCAATTTCAACTATACTATATCTTAACCTTCCGTCTTCGCCAACAATAAGGTCGTAAGCAAATTGAGAACTTATTGTCATATAAAGGTTTGCACCTGTTATAGCATTAACAGAAACATCACTTGAGTTGTTTCTATTTGCACGTATAAGTTCTGAAGTTGTGTCAACATTTATTCTTCCGGCAGAAACCGCACTTGTGCTTCCTTCTCGAACAAATTTGATTTCAATATTATTTTCTTCAGCTGTAAATATTGCTTGAATTTCTGTGCCATCTTTAATTCCACTGAATGCATAGATATGAATATTATTTATCGTCATTTCACTTGCAACAACACCAGGGGTTGTTGAGCTCATAACAAGGTTGAAACCACTATTTATTTGAGCTGTAAAGTAAATAATATCATCAGTATATGAAAGAAGTTCAAAATCAATATACATTGTGCCGTCTGCATTAATATAATGGCTGTCGTCAAGTCTTGTTCCTGTTTCATCTGAAATGTAGATAAGACCACCTAGTGCTGTGCCATAAGTTAATTCATAGTTGACTTGAACGGCTGATTGAACATGAACATAAGCTTCACTTGCCTTAAAAGTTATACTAACCGATGTGAAAGAATTTGTAACTGTTGGGGTTAGAGAAAGCACACCATTTTCAAAAGTATATTCAAATCCACATTCTTCAAGTGGTGTTTGACCAACCAAGATTTGGTCAAGTTCGTAGCCTTCATCTATTGTGATAGTTATTATAAGAGGTGCATTAACTCTAGTTGTAACCACAACTGACCTTCCGCCACCCACAGTGAAATCAGTTATACCTGTTTGAGTAACTGAAATTTCTCCGCGGTTTCCAACGGTGAAAGTAACATCGTTAAGGTTTTCAATAAAGCTTGCATAAATCATTATCGTTCCACCCAGCTCAACACTTTCAAGAAGGGTTTGATATGATTGTCCTATAGTTATAGTTGTGTTTTGTTCTGATGAAAGTGTGCTGTTGTTACCTGTCCAGCTAAGGAAAACATAATCATCTCTTATAGCATTAGCTTGAAGAGTAAGTTCTCCATTAAATTTAACTGTCTGAGTTGCAACATCTTGAACAACTTCACCAAATTCTTCATGCCCTGCAGTTACAGCAAGAGCAAAGTTATAACTTCTCTCTTCACTGCTAAATGTAAGGGTAAAGTTATCATTAATTCCTTCAAAAGAAGCACTTAGATGATATAATCCGTCATTTCTTGTATAACTACAAGTTTGACCAGCAACTAAAAACTCAGCAATTGATGGTTCAACATAGCCATTCATATAGCCATATCTTAAAGTTGCAGTTATATTAAGAAGTTGGTCTGAGCGTATTTGATAAGTTGTTCCATTCACACTTACACTTACACCATTTAGTTGAAGTGAAATAAATCTATCGCTAATATTTGGAATTGTTATAACATTTATTGATGGAATAGCTGTAACATTAATTGTGATTCCATCTGTAAAATTGCTCCAAGTTAAAGTTAAGGTATGTTTATCTTCACTAATTATAAAACTTACTGAAGATGTTGTTGTTGAGAAAACTACTGAAGAGTCATCAAACTCATAGCCTTTGATTGAGGTATAAGTGATAACAACTGTGCTTTCCGTGTAAACTTCATATTCATTTACACTTTCGCTTTGAATTTCTCCATCAATAGCAACACTATAATCTTCTATATATTGAACACCAAGTGATAATCTGTTTAAACCAAGCAGAGTATCTATATTAAGAGTTCCATCTTCTGTTAGATTATAAATTTGAATAATGTTGCCATCTATTCTTGATTCACCATTTAATTGTGTTGTATCAAATTCAAATTCATAACCTTGAACAGCACTTGCTGTGATAGTTACACTATTTGTGTTGTAAGTTACAATATATTGAGCACCACTTGTTATGTTTTGGCCATCAACTGATGCAATTATTCTATTATCAAAAAGAATAGTTAAAGTATAAGGATTGTTTGAATATCTTGCAGTAAGTGTTGTTTGCCACTGAGTGCCAGATAACTGTCCTATTGTGTGGAAAATAGAACCATCAACATATTCAACACCAACACTATCAGTCCATACATAATCTCGTCCTGGAAGATAAGCTTGTGGAAGTCCTTGAATTTCGCTTCCATAGACAGCTGTTATTGTGCTATTCTCTGGAATAAGTTGACCGCCATTGGCATTGAAGCTTACTTGATATGTTTCTCCTTGCCACTGTGCAGTTAAAGTTACCTGAATATCTTGAACAAGTTCTAAGAAAAGTTCATCAACTATGGCTTGAAGAGTTTTCTCTCCTGCTGGGGTATTATCTTCACCATAAGTATATCCATCAAATATATAAGTTCCAGCTGTAACTGAAAGTTGAACAAGGTCATCTTGAGTAAGCGATGCAAGAGCTGTATAAGAGAAGGTTTCATAAAGAAGGTTCACATCAGTTCTGCTTGTGTAAAGTGGAAGATTATCATCAATATTAAAAGTAACATCAATTTCAGTTGTGTTAATTTCAAAGACTATTGCAGAACCAATATTCATAATAGATGCCTCACCACTATTTGCACCTACATCAGATAAACTTGCTTGTCTATATATTCCGCTTGCAACGTTGTAAGAAGAAATTTTATATCCTCTGCTTGCTTCAACAGAAATTGTGATATTAGAGAAATATCTTGCCATTCCGTTATCATCGTTATAGAAATCACCTTCAATAGTGTAAGAAGAAACATTGTTTCCTATAACAGTTATGTTATAGTTTTCGATTTCCCAAACAGTATGGATAACTAATGATTTTTCTCCACCTGCAAGTGCAGTTGTTTCAATTAAAGTTTGAATATTATCTTCTGTTATATCTAAATACTGCCCTTCACTGTTATAATTCCAGCCTGTGGCTTGATACCCTGTTCTTGTTGGGTATGTCATAAGATTTATAAGTTGTTCACTTGCATAGTTATTTGGATATGTGAATGTGAAGACATTATTTCTAACACTAGGCAAAAGTCCATCTTCAACAAACTCTCCATCAGTAACAAGAGCAGGGTCTTCAACTGTTGCACTAACTATGAATGTCACGGTATGTTGATTGATTGTTCCTGTTACGGTGTTTAGAACTTCATAGTTTGCTCTATCATCTCCGCCTAAAATAATTGTTACTATTTTGTTTGTTCCAACATTTTCATTATCATAATAGCTGTTTTCTTTATCAATAATAACAATATCACCACTTTCAATACCATAGTTTGAAATATCAATATCAACATCTGGGAAAGAAGTTGTTTTATCATAGTATTTTACTACCGAGCTTGAAATTCCAGCAAGGTTAATGGTCTTTTCTGTTATATCAACAGTTATATCAAAAGTATGTGAGTAAACTGTTCCAACAGCATCTACACTTCCACCAAAGGTATAGTTTGTTGATGTTAAAGTGAATACAAAGGTTCTTAAACCTGCTTTAAGGTGTCCGCCAGTTGAAAAAACTTCATCACCACTTATTGTGTAACTTGAAATTGTGATATAGTTTGAATTTATTGCACCATTATTTATAGTTAATGGAATGTTTGCAAGAATATTATTTAAAGTATCTCCGTTATTTACTGTTCCATAAACAAGAGAAGTTGTTGTAGTTGTCAGGCTAATTGCCTCTTGAGATGGAGTTACCAAAACTTGAAGAGATTCTGAATATGTAAGTTGATAATTTCTATCACTAACACTATCTATAGACATCTGAGTAATATATTGAAGTCCAGCATAGCTTTGGAAGAATGTTCCACTGATAGTTATTGAATCTCCATCAACAATATTTTCAACAACCATTGTTATATTAGGATTTAATGATGTATTGGTCCATATAAAACTTGTTGTTTGGTCTAGTATTTTCGTTATACTTGTAACTGTGATTGTTCTCTCTGTTACAATAATTCGAGCATAGTATTCTGCACTAGCTGTAAATTCTGGCTGAGAACCATCTTGACTAATAGCAGCTTCGCCTTCTTCTGTGTAAGAAACAGTGAAGCTATAAGTTCCAACATCTGCTGAATTATTGCTTGCTGGAGTGAATTGAACATATCTTGCATAATTTTCTTTTTCTTCAGCTGAAATTGGGGTTTGAGTTCCATCTACTCTTAAATAGAACATCGTGAAAGTTTGACTTACCGCTTCATCACCTGCATAGCCTGTTATAACATACTTATCTTGTTCACTATCATAGCTTACCGTTAAGTTTGTTAAGGCATTTCCGTTATAAGTAAAACTAAGTGTTCCGTCAAGTTCTACACGAAGATTTGCAGAAGGAACCAAAATTTCAAAATAATCTTCAAAATCTTCAACGTTAAGTATATAGTTAACTCTATCACTTTCATTTACAATAGTTGGCTCTGTAAGTCTATAGTTACCAATTCCCTCACCTTCTTCTCTTGTGAAGCTTATTTGAACTTGGTCGTTTGAATTTTCTATAATAGTAATTGTTGATATAAGAAGTGGGTCAGCAAGTCCCATATCCTTATTCAAGTTAATTTGGTCTTCATAGAATGATAAATCAATTGTATCTTGAATAATTTCTTGAGAAATTGATGTATAACCATTTTCAAGTGAGAAGAAATATTTATAGTCGTCTGCTATTGAAATTGTGATTGTATAAGTTCCAGCATTAATTACCTGTGAAACAGTGCCATTATTATATGAAATTGCAACATTAACACCATAATCTTCAAGCCCATTTTCAATCAGTCCACTAAGAGTTAATCCTTCCTCTCTTGTTCCATTTTTTCTTACCCCAATATTTATTTGTGATTGTCTATCAGCATCATTAAATATAAGGATATTTGATGTTTCATTTATAATTCCTATATCATTTGTAGAAATATTGATGTTAACAGTAAATTCTCTAGATATTCTTTGAACACCTTGAACAGAATTTTGATATGTTAAATTTACTGTTAAGATATATTCTCCACTTAAAGTTGAAGGAGCACGCCCTGTTAAATCTTGGATTGTGAAAATTCCATTATTTGCAGTGAATATAAAGTCATCATTTGAAAGAGAGTAACCAAATGTTCCGCCTGTGAGCTGTGATAGATTCACAACATCTTCAACGTCAAGTGAGAGTGTTTCAAGTGAGGCATAATACTCAAATGTGTCTTCTATTTGACTGCCCTCAACACCAACGAGAGTCCATAATGCAACAATACTTACAGACTGTCCACCATCTGAGGTTGTGAAGGTAAATGAAGAATCCCCTTCCTTAATTTGTGGGTCGATACAAGTATAAGAATAACCTGCAAACTCAAGCCCTGAATAACTATGAGTAGGATTTTGATGAACATAACTTTCTGTGGCAGAAATATAAATACTTTCATTTCCATTTCCTTCTGCATTATGTCCACCATTATAGTTGATATTAACTTTTCTTACATCAGTTAAAACAGCATAGAATGTGTTATTTTGAGTTGTTGAATTTATAGAATAGTTATTAAATACTCTGGTCACAGGGTCAATAAATACACTATCAAGCATACTATCATAAGTTGAAAGGTCATTTGAAGTGCTCCAAGTAAGAGGAGTAAGTGCTTGAAGTCGAGAAGTTGAAATATCAACAACAATATCAAAGCTAAAGCTATGGAAAGCTATAACTTCTCTATTTATATAGATAATAAATTGTGATGAATTATTGTTTACATAGCTGAATAACACTTCATTTCCAACATTATATGTAAGTTGTGGACTTACCGCATCAACACTCTGCCCGTCAACAAGAATATTATCTATAAACAGATTATCAGTAATATTATTCCAGTCTAGTGCAAGCATACTTAACTCGCCGTTTTGGGCTACTAGGTATCTTGGACTATAACTTAATTTAAGTGCATTATCTGAATTTAAAAGAGAAAATTGACCTTCTAAAACATATTCAAAAGAATCTCTAACAAGATTATAATTTTGCCCATTAACTGTAAGACCACGAACATCAAATACGTTATCTGAACCTGTAAAATCAGTATCTTGTGCAAAATATCCACCTGTGTAGATTATATTAGTAAGGTTATAAGTAAAGTCAACATCTCCAATTGTGAATGTAACATTGCTTCCATCATGAGCATAAACAATAAGTTCTGTATCATCAAAATAATAGGTTGAAGCATTACCAAAGTTTATTGTAAATCTTGCTCTAACAATTTCCGCACCACCATAATATGTGAAAACATAATTTGAATCTGTTAAAACAACATTATTTATAAGCTCTGCCCAATTTGTTTCTGGTGAAAGAGTAACATTATTTATACTAGTATGAGTTGAGAAATAACTTGTATTAATATTGAAAGATAAATCTTTTCCACTTCCAACATTATAGTTACCGCCTGATAGAACAAAACTTCCACTTCTAAAGAATTCTTGAACAGTGATATACGTTCTTTGTCCTTCAGCCACTTCCTGACCATCATAGCCATATCTTATATAAACACGGCCATAATCGTTTACATTTGTGTATCCTTCAGCAAATAATGCTGGAACAAATTCGCTTGTGCCATTATAAACAGAAACAAAATTACTATCAAAGGCAAATGAGTTTTTAACCATATTAAAGGTTAAGCTTTCACTTTCTTCTGTATGAGAATAATTTTCTGTTGTGTTATAGAGAGTATCTATAACAGTAACATAGAATTTTATTGAATATTCTGCTGCATTATATAATGTATTGATATTAAATCTTGTTATTTCTTGTTGAGTTATAGTTTGAACTGTGCCATCTTGTGTGGTTAAGATAAAACCATAATCTATAACTTGTTCACCATTTGTAAGAATCATTAAATCTGTGATTTCAGCAGGCTCTCCAGTTCCACCTAAATCAGTAAGATTTGCTGAGAATATATTTTGGCTATTAAGCAAATAGAATGTTCCAAGTGCTTCAAGTTCACTGCTAGTCCAGTAAATATTTGCTTGCACAGTTTCTTCAGAACTTCTTGTCCAAATAGGAGTTAGATATATATCTATTGTTGAAACAAAATTTTCTTTAGGGTCAAAGTCATAGAAAAGTCCACTAAAGGTGTATCCTGTTCTTAAGATTGTGATAGGCTTTTCTGAGGTTGATGTGCTGTTAAATAAGAAATCGGCGCTTTCCCTGTCTAAAACTGTTGGAACTTTATTGAAAGTCACAACAACATAAACACCATTTTCATCTTGTCCATAAATATCAGTTGAGCCTTGAACATAAGTGTTATAGTAGTTTGATTGAGTAACATATACTTTATATGTAGCTTCTTCTCTTTCAGTTGTGATGTTAAGAACCTTATATTGATTATAAACATCATTTAAAATATTATCAAAATTATCACCATCAAAC
Source organism: uncultured Clostridia bacterium (assembly GCA_944351415.1). Taxonomy (GTDB): domain Bacteria; phylum Bacillota; class Clostridia; order Christensenellales; family UBA1242; genus Caccovivens. Next base: position 10,098 of record CALVPQ010000014.1, read on the forward strand.
ACAAAAGATGCATAAGTATCTGAGATATTATTTGTTAAACTATTTGTTTCTTCAATTGTAAAGCCAATAGCAAGGTATCCAACCTGTTGCTTACCTGACATAACAGCACCATAAACAACATTATCTCTGTAGATATAATAAGAACCATTACCATCTTTATTTCCACTTGCATAGAAACGAATTTCATCACCGATTTGAAGAATATTGTTATAATTTATTTCATCTATCACAAGTCCATAAGAAATTATTGACCATGTTGCAGTTAAAGTTAATTGAGTTTGAGAAGATGATTGAATAACTTTCTCATTAACAAAAGATGACCATTCTTGCATATCGGTTGCAGAAGTTGAACCGAACATTCTAGACCAATCTCCATCGGTAAGAGAGAATGTGTTTTGGCTTGTTGAACGTCTTTCTCCACCTACTATATAAGTCCAAGCAGAGAAAGTATAGCCTTTGTTTATAAATGGAGTTTGAAGTGTCTCTGCTTTATCATAGTAAAGAAGTTGAGTTGTTATTTCACTTGCAACTATTTCACCTTTATCAGCATTGCCTTCTTCATAATTTAGTAAAATAGTTCTCTCCCCAACCATAGCTTGAACATTGATTGTAAATGACTGATTATTTCTTTCCTGTGAAATATTCATATAGCCATTAATCATGGCAGAACTATTTGTTATATCAAGATAATTTCCACTTACTTGAACATTACCATTTGATAAATACCAACCAAGAAGATAATATTGTGTATGTATTAAAATATTACCAAAATTATTTCCAACTAAGTAAGCCTGACTGCCGTTGTATGAGTATGAGTAACTTCCACTTACACTATTTAAAAGAGTGCTGTCATTTAAAATAACATCAAGTCTATTTTGAAGAACAAGTCCATCTACTGTGATGTTTAATGTTTTATATTGGAAAGTAAATGTGAAATCATATTCAAAAGTTCCAACAACATAATTAAATGCCCAAACACCATTATTAGCACCTGAAGAATCAGGTGTTATAACCCCTGCACTAAAACCATTTTCAATAGTGCTAGGGTTTGAGTTGTCTATGATAAAATTATTTATATTTCCATAAAGAATTGCCCTTCCTGTGTCAGTCATTGTAAGAACAACTCTCATAGTCTGTCCTGGAAGGAAAGAATCTTCAGAAACATCTCCATTATAGAATGAAAGTGAGAATAAATCACTTAAAAAGTCATAATTTGTGTCACCTTCATAGATTGTTCCATTAATATCAAAATTAAAATTGCTCCAATCTATGCCATATAAAGTTTCTTCAACGTAGATATTGACTATATAGTTAATAGCAGGATAACCGGTATAAGCAGTTGTAAATATAGTGCTTGCTGAATAATCTCCGTTATATTCACTATCAACTACTATTCCTAAAGTTTCATTATCAGTAATTGTTATACGTATTGGTGTGTAATATCCATTAGCTGAAAAAACAACTTGGTCTTGTTGGGTTGTTCTAAGTGCAGTATATGCGGTTGCATTAAGACCAATAGATTGTCCATTAACTAAAGCACTTATTCCCTGTGTTGTGTTATCTTCGCCATCAAGGATAATTTCTTCATCTCCATTAAATACATGGAGTGCAACACTTGCTCTAAGTTCTCCGATATTTATATTTATTTCATCAGTTTTTGTAAGAGAAATAATTGTTCCTGCTAAAGTAAACCCTTTATAGTATGTTTTTGTGCCAAGATTTGCTTGATTTTCATTATTATAAATTATTTGTGGATTTGAGATATTTCCTGTGTCAATTGATAGAAAATAATAATCACTTGATGCATTCCCTGTTTCACCAATAAAGAAATCTATTTCAAAAGGTTGATTAAATCTGGCATTTATAACAAAACTTTCTTCTGTATAAGTTTGTCCATTATACGTCCAAGTAAAGCTATTTTCTATTTTTAAGTCTTCTGCCAAAAGGGTGAAAATATTAGTATTTACTGTTATTGTCTGAGAAACTCTTTTAATAACGATATAAACATTTCCATTACTACCAACAAGATTAGATAAAGTTAAAGTAAAAGTTCTATTTGTTGTTGAATCTGTGCTGTTTGCAGTTCCAGTTAATGAAACAGGATTATAGTTATCATTATTGACGTTTGTTATGGTATAGTCTGTGTCATTTCCTGAAAGATTTGCAAAATTAAGATAAACACCGCTTGTTTTTCCGTTCAAATAAACATCATTATTTCCTGAATAGTTGTTATTTTGGTTTTCATTATTAACATAAACATTATTTCCGCTTGCAAGAGTAACCTCATAACCTGCATTCAATCTGAAAGATATATTAATATCTTCTCCAGCAGTAAGCCCTGTTATTTGATAAACATTATTGCTTACCGTCACATTTCCACTTGAAATAACCACGTTTGAAATATTATTTGAAAGTGTTTCATAATCAAGTCCGCCAAGACTATAATCTTCATATTCCATTATAAATCTAAAACTAAAACCACGGTCTATTAAAGCTGTCCAAGAAAATTCAGTATCTGCAGTCTGTGTTGGATAACCATAATAGAAAGCCCTGTCAACCCCTTGAGTATAAATAAATACACCATTTTGATAAACATAATTGCCATGACTTCCAAGAATAGTGCTTAAATTATATCCCACTCTTTGCATATAACTTTTTCCATTATAAACTCTTCCTGCAATTGTGGTGTTATCGTTTGTTAAAAATTCTTGATAAGACATATCATAAGCAAAAGTAACAGCGCCAGACCTTGTTCCATAGCCCATGTTAAAAATCACACTTGTGGTGGCGGAGTTCCATACTATTTCAGCTGATGAAATAAGGCAATTGTTTGTGCTATATGTAGGAAATGTTGCTCTATATCCAACACGAATTGGATATGGAGTAGTAATATCATCAACACCTAAATTCTCACGGAGCTTAGGAAGGTGTGAAAGAAAAACAAAGTTATTTAAAGTGCCTGTATAATCAGTAAAGTCAGTTTCTGTTATAACTCTAACTCTGTAACCATTATAATCAAGCCACTGGCTTCCATTAACATAATATTTATAAGTTGTGTCACTTAAAAAATAAACAACATAACCATCAATATTCACAACACCAGTTAAAGTAGTTGTGCTTAAGCCATCAGAACTTGATATTACTGAAGAAGGCTCTAAACCTGAGAAAACTGTTGTAAGAGTTGCGGCACTTACAAAAACCCTTGCATCTGAGTCTTCCCCAACAGAATCAAAAGAAGATGTGCTATTATCACGGCAGTTTATAAGTTCGCCGTTTGTTATTACCCCAACAAGGTTTCCTGTTCTTTCTCTAGTCGAACTTATAAAAGTTGTTCCCCCAAGTATTATTTCAGAAATTGAACCATCTGTTACATTACCAAATAGTCCAATACCGCTTCCTTCAGCTTGGTCTGTAAAGCTTTCATCAAGTGTTATATTTGAAATAGTGTGTCCCTCACCTAAGAAAGTTCCAGTAAATGGATTAGCCTCTGTTCCAATAGGTGTCCAAATAGCTCCTGCAAGGTCTATGTCTTCTGCAAGCACATAAATTCCATTTGCCCAGCCTGCAACACCATTATTAACATTATAGGCAACATTTGCAAGACCGGTGGCAGTGTATATAATTTTAACGTTTTGACCATAAACGTTAGCATCTGTTATATCAGACTCGTCTGCTACTCTCACTGCATCTTCGTCAGCCCATAAGTTATCCAAAGAATTTGCATTTAAAGATACCTGAGTTGCACTTTCATCTGCAAAGCTTTTTGTTTGAGTTTTTATAGGCAAACAAAAAATAATACCTAAGGCAAACATAGCTAAGGCAATAAAGTATAAACTTTTATTTATTTTTCTTAACATAAACACACTCCTTTTTTATAACCAAGAACTTTAATAGTTTAACAATAGCTATAAATGTCAGTGACTTAAACTAAATTGAATTCAGTGATAACCTTAAAACGTTTTAAAAGAACACTTTCTAGGCATATCACCATGCTATTGTATATTTATTATATAATAAATATAAATTTAAAAGCAAACAAAATAAAACACTTTAAAACAAAAAACGTTATCTTTTTTAAAAATTTTTAAATAAGGAAGATTAAATCAATAACAATTTTATTAAAAAAATAGTAGAAAGTGTCTACTATAATTTGCTCAAAGTGACAACAAAATATGCTATTTACAGGCTTTGTTGTTTTAAAAAAATAAAATTTTTATCTTAATAAATTTAATTTTAAATTAATTCCATTCCAAAAATATAAAAAATAGTTATCAATTTTATTTAAAAACCCTCAAAAAATAAAAAATTTGTTTGACAGGGTTATATTTTTGATTTTATAATAAAATATAGAATATAAAAAATAATAGATATTTACCTTTTTATGGGTTTATATTTTTTAATAAAAGGAAAAACAAAATGAAAGATATTATTTTAACAGGTGATAGACCAACAGGAAACTTACATCTTGGGCATTATGTTGGCTCAATAAAAAACAGACTTAAACTTCAAAATGATGGTAACTATGATAGGTTCTATATTATGATTGCAGATACTCAAGCACTCACTGATAATGCAGAACGTGTTGATAAAGTTAAAAACAATATAATTCAGGTGGCAATTGATTATCTATCTGCTGGAATAGACCCAAACAAAGTTACAATTTTTATTCAATCCCTTGTTCCAGAACTTTTTGAAATGACTTCTTATTTTATGAACCTTGTCACAGTTTCAAGACTTCAACGTAATCCCACAATCAAAGATGAAATCAAACAACGTGGATTTGAGAAGTCTATTCCTATTGGATTTTTAAATTACCCCGTTTCTCAAGCTGCTGATATTCTAGCTTTTGGAACAACAATTGTTCCTGTTGGAGAAGACCAACTTCCAATGATTGAACAAACAAGAGAGATTGTTGGAACATTTAATAAAGTTTATTCCCCTAAAAAACAAGTTTTTTCTATGCCTAAAGCACTTCTTCCAGAAGAGAGTATATGTCGTCGTCTACCAGGGCTTGATGGAAAGGTTAAAATGTCTAAATCAGCAGGAAATTCAATCTATCTATGTGACGATGAAAAAACTATTAAAGAAAAAATTATGTCAGCCTATACCGACCCAGACCATATTAGAGTTTCAGACCCAGGAAAAATTGAAGGCAATGTTGTTTTTTCATATCTTGATGCCTTCTGTGAAGAATATCACTTTGAAAAATATTTGCCTGAATATAAAAATCTTGACGAACTTAAAGCACACTATCAAAAAGGTGGCTTAGGTGATGTTAAAGTAAAATTGTTTTTAAATAATATAATTCAAGAACTACTTGCTCCAATAAGAGAAAAAAGACAATATCTTTTATCCCATATAAATGATATTTATACTATGCTTTTTGAAAACAGTAAAAAAGCATCAAACCAAGCATCAATTATATTAAATCAGATGAAAGATGAAATGGGGCTTGATTATAAAAAACTTCTTAAATAACAAAACACACTTCTAAAACAGTAAAATTATAACAATTAAATATAAAATTTTTAAAAAACGAGTTTTTATCTCGTTTTTTTTATTGACTGAAATTTTTGGATTTGTTATACTTTAATTACATATAATAAGGGGGTATTTATATGAGAAAAGTTAAAAAATTTAGTATTGGTTTACTTGCAATTTTATTTCTATTGCCACTGGTATTTTTAATGACTGGCTGTGGCAAAGAGCCTTATCCAATGGAATATGGAACATATAAGGCTGTAAGTTTTAGACTTATAGATTCAAAAACAAATCAAGCAACTTATTATGATATTGATGAAGATAATCCCACTGCATACAAATTTACAGGAGATTTAGTTTTAAATAGTGATGGAACAGCATCTTTTCAGGGTTTTTTATTGATTGACTCATACAAAGTAGACAGCGAAGGAAAAGTTAATCTCTACTATCAAGGAAAAGATTCTTCTTCTGCTTATTTTGAAGGAGATGTTTTATACTACCACTTTGGTTATTTTAAAAGCAGTGCTGATATAAGAAATGAAGTTCCAGACGAAGAGGCAACTTTTTATGATTTCTTTGTAGTATACACATTAAATGGTGAAGCTTTCACACCTAACGAAACTGTAGAATAAAATTTTATCTTTATTTAAAAAAGAACATAGATAAAAATATGTTCTTTTTTTATTGTATTTAAAGAAGTTTCTTCTTAAAAAAATAAAATTTTTAACTTTTTTAAACTACCTTTCACTTTAAACTTATTTTATTTTGATTTTTTCTTATAGTATGTTATATTTGAGATATATTAAAACAAAAGGAGAAACAGATGGAAAAAGTGTTAAAAAAAGGGAAAAATTTGATAATTTTTTTATTTTTTAGTTTTATTTTATTATTATCTTCACTTATTCTTATCTCTTGTGGAGAAACAGTCCCTGTTGAAAGTATAAGTTTTAATCAAAGTTCAATTGAACTTTTTAAAGGTCAGGGAACATTTTTAAATCTAGTTATTAAACCAGATAATGCAAATAATTATAATCTTGAGTGGTCATCTTCTGATAACACTGTTGCAACAATAAATAGTCGCGGAAGAGTTGAAAGTGTTGATTATGGCACAGCGGTTATTTCTTGCAATGTTGTAGGAACAGAATTAACTGCAACCTGCACTGTTAGTGTTACCGATGGTCAAATTATTGATATGTATGTTGATGAAAACTCAGTTATAAAAAATTATTATACCGGAGAAACATTTGATAGCACAGGTATGATTGTTTGGGTTCAATATGAAAACAATGTTGAAAGACAATTAAGTGAAGGTGAATATCAAATTATTGTTCCTTCTTCATTAAAACCTAATGATGAACTTATAGTTGTCTATGGCGATTATGAACCTGTTCACATTCAACTTAATGTTATAGATGATTATGTAACAGAAGTTGAAGTTGTTTCAGAGCCTATTAAAACTGAATATTATATTGGAGAAACCTTTGACCCAACTGGGCTTGAGCTTCAACTTATTTATGCAAGTGGAAAAATAGAATCAATTAATAACTACACATATTCAGAAGAGCCATTTTCTTATAATGATAACTCAATTAAAATAAATTACCAAGATTATACACTTGACATTCCACTTACAATCAAAGCAAAACACACTGTTTCAATTTATTCAAACCTTCAATCAGTTATAAACTCAGCTTCAAAAGGCGATAGTATTATGCTTACAGGAACTCATTTTAATGTGGAATCTGTAACAATACCTAAATCAAAAAATTTAACAATCTATGGTATTATAACTCAAGATAGCTACACATCAATCACTCCAAACAATAATAACCCAGCATTTATTATAATAGATGATGTTCAAGACGATGAAAATTATCAAACAACAATAGCAAATATAAATATTGTATCTCGCGAAACAAATGAAAGCCCACTTATTGTATTTAATGGTGAAGGAAATTCTAACTTAAATAACTTTACTTTAACACTTGATAATATTTCTTTTAACTATAAAAATATTGCAATAAACGGTGAAAAATCAGAAACTTTTGCAGATAATTTTGAAAATATAACCCTTAATATAATCAATTGTGAATTTATAAGCACTGTTTCAACCCAATCTGCTATATATTTTAATGGACTTAGCAATAGTGAAATAAATATAACTTCTTCAAATATAGATGGATATAATGGAGTGACTACTGAAAATTGTGATAATGTTGATATTAATATTTTAGACTCAACAATTAATGTAGATGAAATTTCATTAAACCTTATAAATTATCTAAATAGCAACATTTTAATAAATCAAAGCAGTTATCTTTCAGGTTTTAAAACTATATATCTAAATGGAGAATTTAATACTTTTACTATTGAAAATTCATATCTTACTGCCTTACAAAATAAAGAAGATATAACTGAAAATTCTAGCAGTATTATAAATCTTCAAGATGCTGTTTCAAATACAGTTCAAGTAAACTCAAGTTATCTTACAACAAGTTATACAGAAGAATATATAAATGCCACACTTTACGTTGTATGTATTGAAGATGGAGAACAATTAAAATCATCAAATAATCAAGTAACTCTTTCAGCTTGCCTATTCAACTTTACAGGTGATGAAAAATTTAAAATTAATGAAACAAGTCAAACTTCAACTGTAACTGAAAACACTGAAACAGAAATATAGACAAAAATAAAAAATACGATAATCAAGCAATATCAATTTATCGTATTTTTTTAATTTTTTAATATTACAGAATTTCTAAATAATTTTACAATTAATAAGATTTTTAAGTTTAAAAAACACCAACATATTAAATCAGTATTAAAATTTAAACACTTTTAATGTTTTATTTTATTGTTGGTGTTTTTTTTATTATAAAAAATTATTTATTAGTGCTTCCAAATCCTTGATTTTTTCTTTTAGATGAAATTTTTAACAACTCATCAATACTTATTTCTTTGATATTCATTTTTTCAACTCTATGAATAATCCCCTGAGCTATAGCTTTTTTAGTGTTATAGATAAGTGCATTATCAAAATCAATATTTTCCTTGTATTTACTTTTAAGTTCCTCTTCATCTAGATTTGATAAAACAAGAGGTCTATCATTTGAATTTGTTATAGCAATTTTTATCTCTCCACGATAACCACTATCAATAACACCTGCACTCTTTTTTATTCCCTTACTTCCTGTGCTTGAGCGCTCTTCAATTTGAAGATAAAAATTAGGACTGCTTGCCCAAGCAATACCTGTTGGAATAAGACAGGTATTATACGGCTTTATTAAAATATAATCTTCTTCAAAACAAGCATAAATATCATAACCTGCATTTTCTTCTTCTTTACTTGGAATAATTGCCTTTTCCTTCATCTTTGCAAAATAAACATTCTTTTCATCTATAAAATATTCCATAATTTCACTCTTTTTTTTATTTTAAAATATTTTTTAGCTAAATATTAAAAATTTATAGTTTGAAACTTATTTTATTTTAATATTTTTAATCACTGTTAAAGTTTAGCCTATAACTCTAACAGGAAGAATAAGATATAAAAATTCATCTTCTTCTGTTGGAACAATCACACAAGGTGTAGATGGTTTATTAAAACAAATTTTAACAAACTCATTTGTGTTTACTCTTAAACTTTCAAGGAAATATCTTGGATTGAAAGATATAACAAGGTCTTTACCAGAAACATTAACATTTATATTTTCTTTTATATTTCCAAGTTCTGAATTTGAAGTTATGCAAAGATTATTTTCTTTTATATCAAACTTAACAAAATTATTATTGCTTGCGCGTGAAAGAAGTGTTGCTCTTTCAAGTGCTTGTTCAAACTGTTCTTTATTTATAATAACGAAAGTTTCATAATTTACAGGTATAATTTGTTTGTAATTTATATAATCACCTTCTAAAAGTCTTGACGTAACTTTAGTGTCTCCAAGGTCAACCATAATGGTGTATGGGTCAATATAAATATTTATAACATCATCACTGTCATCAATCATTTTGCTAAGTTCACTTAAACTTCTTGAAGGAACAACAATAGATTTTGTTATATTTGAATTTATATTCTTTTTTACTCTTGCAAGACGGTATCCATCAAGAGCAACAACGTTAAGTTCATTATTATTTATATCAAAAAGCACACCCTTTAAAATAGGTCTTGAATCATCAAGTGCAACTGAAAAGATAGTTTTATTAACACAAGTTTTAAAATCTTTTTGACTTATTCCAAAATATTCTTTGCTTTCAACTCTTTTAAAGCCTGGATATTCAACAGGGTTATAACATTGAATAACACTTTCACTGTCTTCATATCGAATTGTCATTTGATTTTTTTCATTAACTTCAAGTTCAATTTGAGTATTTGTAAGTTTTTTAACAAATTCAGTTATAAATCTTCCAGGAACAACAGTTTCCCCTTCACTTTTAACTTCAGCCTTAATCTTTTTTTCTATAGTAAGCTCTGTATCAGTTGCAGACATTGTGAGTGTATCATCTTCTGCTATAATTTTTATACCTTCTAAAATAGGGTTTGCAATCTTATTTGAAATAGCTTTACTTACTCTTAAAAAGGCTTCAGAAAGTTCTAATCCTTGACATGAAACTAACATAATTTTCTTCTCCTTAATGCTATTATAATTTTACCACTTTAACAGTAATAAATCAAGTTTTTTAAATAACTTTATATAAATAAATGCTATTAAAAAAGAATGTAAAATATAAAATACATTCTTTTATTTTTTTTCTTTTTATTTTTTGTTTTTTGCCTTTTTTAAGAAAGAAGATAATTATTTTTATTTATTTTAAATAATAATTAATATAAGGCTATGTTAATATGTGAATAACTTTTTAATAACACTATATATAGAAATTTATTAATGATTTTTACTCTTTATTATGCTATATATAGAGTTTAAAAATGTGGATAAAATGTTGAAGAATTATTTTATTTATTCACTTGTTAACATTTTTTTAATGTCACTTACAATAGATTGTGTTTTGTGTGAGGTTTTAAGTTCATCAGTTATCTTATCTCGTGAATGAATAATGGTTGTATAATCTCTTCCACCAAACATTTTTCCAATAGAAACAAGAGGTATTTCAAGATATTCACAGATAAGGTAAACAGCAATCATACGAGGTTCCACAACTTCTTTAGATTTTTTCTTACCAACAATATCCTGTCTTGTTATATCATAGTATTTACAAACTGTATCTATAATATCATCAGCTGAAATACCTTCATTTTTTTCTTCTTCAAATTGGCCATTAAAGGCTTCAATAGCATCTTCTTTTGTTGCAATTTGTTTATTTGAAAGAGTTGCAAGAAAATATACCTTTGAAAGCATACCTTCAAGTTCTCTTATGTTTGTATTTATTCTCTCAGCAATAAAATCAATAGCTTCATCATCTATTGCATATCTTTCAAGTTGACATTTTTTTCTTAGAATAGCAATACGTGTTTCTAGGTCTGGTGATTGAATATCTTGAATAAGACCTGATGAAAAACGAGAACGCAGACGTTCAGCAAGAGTTTCAATATCCTTAGGTGGACGGTCTGATGCTATGATTATTTGCTTATTGTTTTGATAAAGTTCATTAAAGGTGTTAAAAAATTCCTCTTGTGTGCTTGTCTTCTTTGAAATAAATTGAATATCATCAACCATTAAAACGTCAAGATTACGATATTTGGCTCTAAAGGCTGATATATCTTTATTTCGATTAGAAGAAACCATACCAAGACTTTCAATATAGTCATTAGAAAATTGGTCACAAGTCACATATTTAACTTTTAAATTAGGGCTATATTCTTTTAAATAGTTGCCTATAGCATTTAAAAGATGGGTTTTTCCAAGACCTACTCCACCATAAATAAATAGTGGATTAAACTTTTCACCTGGGTGTTCGGCAACTGCCCTTGCTGCAGCATAAACGAATTGATTAGATTTTCCAACAACAAAATTATCAAAAGTATATTTTGCGTTAAAAGGATTTTTTGTTATCTCAACTTCTTTTTCTTTTGTTTTTTCACCATTAGATTTTATATATTCTATTTCTTCATTTTGGTCAAGCACTTCAATTTCTATATTTTCTCCAAATATATCTTGAGAAGCTTTTAAAAGATTATCAAAATAGTTTCTTAAAATTTGATTTTTTGCAGAAGTTGAGTTTGAAGCAACAATAAGTTTTTTGTTTTCAACAAAATCCACAACTTTTAAAGGTTTAAACCACATAACAAATGAAACGTTAGATACCGTTAATTCAATTTTATCAAGCACTGCTTGCCATAAAGAAACTAAATCTTGCATAATAAACCACCTTAATCATTATTATAATATTTATCAGAATAAAAGTCAACTTTGACTGACTAAAAAAGCGAGATAAAAACATTCAGATTGAAAGAATATAACTTTTTTTTCAATCTGAATATTATAAATTTCAATCTTTGTTTTAGAATATAGAATTATATAAAAAAACTAAAATCTAAAAGGATTGTTCTGCTAGTGAAGGATATATTCTTTCAAAAAGGTCTGTTGTAAGTTCAAACTCATACTCTTGTTCTAAGATTGTTAAATTAACTTGAATTGGTGAAAGACTATAGTTTTCTTCACTTATTGCATCAAAAGAAAGTGAATAACTGTAAGCCGTAACTATAAGCCCATTATTTTCATAATCTTCAATTGAGTTTTTTTCAACTTCAATAGTTGTTTCATTATATATAGCAGAAAATTCACTAGGTTCTGAAAGAAAGATAAGAGTAAAGCCTGTCAGTTCTCCGCTTTCATCAACTGTTTTTGTTTGCACAGCTTCAATAATTCCATCAAGTTTTGTAACATCTCTTTCAGCATTATCACCACCACAGCCCACAAGAAGAATACTTGATAGAATAAATATTGATAGACATAACAATGATATAATAACATTTTTAAAATTTTTTGATAAAGTTTTCATTATTACTCCTTATAAATTCTGCTTTTATTATAAGACATTTTACCCTTCTAGTCAAAATAAAAATCAAACTTTTATAAACTCTAATAAAAATTATGTTTGTAAAATGTGTAAGATGTGATAAAATAAAAATATGATTATAAACTCACTTAAACTTATAAACTTTAGAAGTTATAAAAATAAGACTTTTAAATTTAGCAAAGAACTTAATATTTTAGTTGGAAAAAATGCTCAAGGGAAAACAAATGTTATTGAAGCTATTTTTTTTGCTGTTATAGGAAAGAGTTTTAAATCATCAAAAGAAAAAGAAGTTATAAAATGGGGAGAAAATAAAGCTTATTTATGCGGAGAATTTTCAAAGAAGTATCGCGAACAAAAGATTGAAATATATTTTGATGAAAATAAAAAGAAAAGTATAAAGATAGATGAAATAGGTATTCATAAAATAGGTGAACTTATGGGAATAACTAATGCCGTGTTTTTTTCACCAGATGAGTTAAAACTTGTTAAAGAAAGCCCTGAAGAGCGAAGAAGATTTATGAATATTGATATTTCCCAAACAAATAAAAGATATTTTTACCTTATAGGAAGATATGAAAAGGTGCTTGCAAATAGGAATAAACTTCTTAAAAGCACAAAAGATATAGAAGTTATCAAAGAAACTATTGAAATTTGGGATAAAGCACTTTCTGACCTTGCAGAAAAAATTGCTTGTGAAAGAAAAAAATTTATTGAAGAACTTTCCCCTTATGCAAAACTTGCTCACCAATATATTTCAGGCGGAAAAGAAGATATAGAAATTAAATATATTTCATCTTTTGATTGTGATGGTTATAGTGAAAAGATGTTTAAATATCTTCAAAAGAATATTGAAAAGGATTTTAAACTTGGCTATACAACTGTTGGAACTCACAGAGACGAACTTGACATTTTTTTAAATGGAACTGAAGTCAAAAACTATGGTAGTCAAGGACAACAGAGAACAGTTGCATTATCTATGAAACTTGCAGAGCTTGAAATTATAAAAAATCGTGTTGGCGAATACCCTATACTTCTTCTTGATGATGTGTTTAGTGAACTTGATGGAGAGAGAAGAAAAAAACTTTTAAATTTTACTTCTAAAACACAAACCATTATAACTTGCACAGAATTTAATGAAAAAGTGAAGGCAAATATTATAAAAATTGAAAAAGAGGATTAAATATTATAAAATTTTTAAATATAATTTAAAGAAAAGTAAAAATTTTTATTTTGTATATTAATATAAAAATTTGGTGTAAAAATTAAGAATGAGTGGAAGTAATCAGCGCCGAGTGTTTTGTTTGTTCTAGTAAAGAACAAACAACCCCGCTTGAAAAGGCAAGCGGGAAAATTGTCAAAATACTTTTGACAATTTAAAACACTCGGGTCGTGTTAAATCATTTTGAAAAACTTATAAAAAAAGTTATAATAAAAAGGTAAAAGGAGAAAAATTATGTTATATGATGAAATAAAGAAAGCAAATATTCAAGCAATGAAGGCTCAAGACAGTGTTGCAAGAAGTTTCTATAGTGTTGTTTTGAATAAAATAATGCTTGAAAATATTAAGAAAAGAGAAAAAGGTGAAGAAGTTAATGATAGTGATATTGCAAACATCTTGCAAAAAACTATAAAAGAGCTTGAAGAAGAAAAAGAAAACTATAGAAAGGTTAATAATTTAAAAGAAGTTGAAAATATAGAAAAACAAATAGAACTTGCAAAGAAATATCTTCCAAAACAACTAACAAAGGAAGAAATTAAAGATATAATAAATTCACTTGAAGATAAATCTATTCCTTTTGTTATGAAACACTTTAAAACAAATTATAATGGAAAGTGTGACATGAGGGAAGTTCAGGAAGTTTTAAAGAGTTTGTAATGAAAGTATTTGCAATAAGCGACCTACATTTGTCTATTAATAATCCAAAACCTATGGATATTTTTGGTCCTGTATGGGAAGGATATATTGATAAAATTTTTGAAGATTGGAAGGAAAAAGTAACAGATGAAGATATAGTTCTTCTTGCTGGGGATTTTTCATGGGCAATGAAATTAGAAGAGACTAAACAAGATTTTAATCTTCTCAGCACACTTCCAGGTAAAAAAGTTATAATACGTGGAAATCACGATTATTGGTGGAAATCAATATCAGCTGTAAGAGATATTTTACCAAGTGGGTTTTATGCTATTCAAAATGATGCTATAAAATTTGAAGATATTATTATTTGTGGAACCCGTGGTTGGACTGTTCCTGAAAGAAACACCGAGCAGACAGAAGAAAATAAAAAAATTTATGATAGAGAAGTTCTACGTTTAGAATTAACTTTGCAAGCAGCGGATAAATTAAGGAATAATGGAGAAAAAATTATTTGCATGATGCACTACCCTCCAACAAATTTTACAAAAGATGATAGTGACTTTACTAGATTAATAGAAAAATATAAAGTTAATAAAGTAGTGTTTGGGCATCTTCATGGATTAAAGAAAGTTGAAAACAATTTTATTAAGAATGGGATACCTTATTTTTTAACTTCTTGTGATATGACAGAGAATAAACTAACACTTATTGACTAACAAAGTATAACTACAAAATTATAAAATTTAAAAAAATATCAAGAAAAAATATTAAACTTTTGTTTAATTGTATATAAAAAAGGGTATATATTTATTTATATATATTTTTACACTTGCAATTTTAATTGACAAAAATAACAAAGTGTTGTAAACTACAAAAAGTATTTAACTTAAACGGAGAAAAAAATGAAAGCTATATTAAAAAACAATTTTTTAAAAGCAATACTACTTATTATCTGTATGGCATTTATCCTTACAGGTTGTGCAACGGTAAGTGATGTGAGAAATTCAGATGGAAGTAAAGTATATTATGATGATATTGTATATTTTCAAGGTCAAGTAGCCGTTATTGGTGATTATGTATATTTTGGAAATAGTTATACAGCATCTGATGGAGAAGATTTTAATTATGATAGTGCCACTGAAACTGGTTATTTATCAAGATTAAATATAGGTTCAAATCTTCAATATAGCAGTGAAGAAGATGAAGATGGTTATATAGACCCAAGTCCAATAGGGGTTGAACAAGTTAATGATGAAAAACTTATAGGATACCAAAATCAATACATGTTTGCACTTGGTGAATATATTTATTTCACTTCTGCCAACACCCATAGAACAAACACACTTGAAAATGATTACACACAAGTATCATTATTTAGAGTTAAATTTAATGGCAACAAACTTAAAGAAATTGGAACATTTAGATATGATGAAAATTCAGTAATAACTGCTCAAAAGGGTTCAGATGGAAATTATTATTATATAATATATTCTCCAACAACAAGTGAAGCAGAAAGTTATAATCTTTATTCAGTAAGAATAGGAAATAGAATTGGAGAAACTGTAACTCTTGCAGAGAATGTAACTTCTGTTGCCGTCTGCGATGAGGATTCAACAATTAAAAATGTTGTTTACACAGTTATTTCAGAAAGAACAGACAGAGAAACAACTGCTGTTAAGGCTGTAGATTTTGCAACAGGTGAAGTTACAGATTATGGTAATAACACAGATGTTGTTGAATCAACAACCACAATGCTTGGAAGAGTTGGTGATATTGTTATTTATAACTACACAGATAACACAAATCCAAATGGAAAGGTATGCTACAAAAATCTAGTAACAGACGATAAATATTTTTCTGGTGGAAGAGAATTTTATACAGCTTCACCTATTTCAAATATACAAAAGGCTGGAGATGGCTATATTCTTATTTCAGACACAACAAGTTCAGTTATGTATAAAAGCACATTAGGCACTGAGGTTGAAGCAAAACGTTTGTTATTATCTTCTGAGTACACAGACATTTTATTTGTTGATGGTGATTATGTTTACTACTCAAATAACACAAGTATTTCAAGAATTAATGTTAGAGATAATCAAATTCAAACAATGGTATCAATGACAAGTATAATTTCAGGTCAATGTGGATATGATGGAAATTATATATACTTCTTTGCTCAATTAGAAAATTCATCAAATGATAGTTCTGATTCTGAAACAACAGATGAAGAAACAACTACAACTGATACAAATTATTATATGTATAGAGTTGATAAAACAGGTGAAAATTCTGATGGAGAGTATTCAATAGAATTATTAAGTAAAGTTGAAAAAGCAGAATAAAAAAAGAAGAAAAATTCTTCTTTTTTTTATTAAGTAAATTAAATGTTAAACATAAATTTTTTATTTTAAATAAATATAAGTTTTATAAAATACAGATAATTAATTTTTTATGAATAATGTTTAAGTTTAAAAATTTAAAATAAAGCCTATTTAACTATAAAATAGGCTTTGTTTTTGGTAAATTTTTGTTTCTAGGATATTTTTTATCGGTATGTTTAATTTTATCTATGATAAGAATAAAACGTTCACTACTAACTTCTTTTAAATTAAAATTTTCAATTTTTTCTACTTTTCCACCAAGAGAAAAAATAGCATTCCGCCCAAGAGTTAGTTCTTCTTCAACTTTATTTCCCTTATACATTAAAACCTTACCCCTACTTTTACATAAGGAAGCAGATACTCAGCAAGTGTAGGTATTTGAGCAACAGCTCGAGAAACAGCAAAATCAAAAAATTCTCTTTTATTTTTCACATAGTCTTCTGCACGTGAATGTGTTGTGATAACGTCATTAATATCAAGTTTAAAAAGAAGTTGTTCAAGAAAATTTATTCGCTTTTGAAGACTATCTAAAAGAGTTAATTTAATATCTGGTCTTAAAATTTTTAAAGGAACACCAGGAAAACCTGCACCTGTTCCAACATCAATAACAGTTGAACCTTGCTTTATAACTTTTTCAGGTAAAATACTATCAATAAAATGTTTAACAACAACTTCTTCTGGTTCAGTTATTGCAGTAAGGTTATATTTTTTGTTTTCTTCAACTAAAAATTGATAAAAAATTTCAAATTGTCTAATTTGTTTGTCACTGAGAGAATAACCATAATTTATAAAGGTATTTTTAATAAGCTCTTTCATTTTTTCTCCATTTATTATTATAAAAATCTTTCATAAGTGTTAAAATTAAAGCCATTCTTGTATATAAACCGTTATGAGCCTGTTCAAAGAATATAGAGCGATTATCATCATCTAGGTCAGTTGATATTTCGTTAACTCTTGGCAGTGGGTGCATAAGAAAGGTTTTTTCTGAAAAACGTTTAAAGTTTTCCTTATTTAAAATAATATCCTCAATTTCTAGATTTTTATCTTCTAATCGTTCTTTTTGAACTCTAGTTTGATATATAAAGTCAACATCATAAGGAATTTCATTAAGTGATTTACATTCTATATAAGTAACATTATTATTTTTTAAGAAATTTTTATAATTCTCCTGTAATTCAAGTCCATGAACTGGAAAACCATAAACAGTTATATTATTGTATAAACATAACAATTTTATAAGTGAATGTGCAGTTCTTCCATATTTTAAATCGCCTAAAATAGCAATTTTTATATTATCAATTTTGCCTTTATATTGCCTAATAGTATATAAATCAAGAAGCGCCTGAGTTGGGTGTTCTCCCCCACCAGAGCCAGCATTTATAATTGGAACTTTAGCAACTTTTACTGCTCTTTCTGCAGCATCGTTATCAAAATGTCTCATAACAATCATATCGGAATACCCTTGAACAATGCGTATAGTATCTTCTAAACTCTCCCCCTTCTTTGCTGAAGCATTTTCTCTTGCATTTTCAGTTGAAATAAGTCCCGCTCCAAGTCTTAGTATGGCACTTTCAAAAGAAAGACGAGTGCGTGTGCTTGGTTCAAAAAATAAAGTTGAAATAACATACCCTTTTAATAAATTACTATATTTTTTCTTATTCTTTTTTATTTTATCTGTAAGATTAAAAATATCATCAAGCTCTGTGCGAGAAATTTGGCTTGCAGATATAAAATTTTTCATAAAAACTCCTTAACCTTAATTAAGTATATCTTATCATAAAAGTAAAAAAATACAAACTAAAAAAATAATAAAAAAATGTTGCTAAAATATATTATTTTTATATAAAAAACAGAAAATTACTTAAAAATATGCCATGTTTATTAATAATTTAATATTTTATTAAAAAAAATTGGCATAAATACTTAAAATTTATAACTTTTTGTGTTATTATATATCTATACGAGGTTTAATATATGGGAAAAATTATTTCAATAGCAAATCAAAAAGGCGGAGTTGGAAAAACTACAACCTGCACAAACCTTGCAGCTTATGTTGCTGCTATGGGCAAAAAAGTTTTAATTATAGACCTTGACCCACAAGGAAATGCAACAAGTGGTCTAGGAATAAAAAAAAGTAAAGATTTAAAAACAATTTATGATTTAATCGCTGGCGATGTTGAGTTTGAAGAAGTTATAAAGCCTACAATAGTTGAAGATTTAGATATAATACCTTCTACTACAGACCTAGCTGGGATTGAAATTGAAATGGTGCAGATGCCACAAAGAGAAAAACTTGTAAAGAATACACTTGAAGCAATCAAAGATAAATATGATTTCATCATGATGGACTGTCCACCGGCACTTGGACTTATAACAGTTAATGCCCTTACAGCAAGTGATAGTGTTATAATTCCAATTCCTTGTGAATTTTATCCACTTGAAGGATTGACTCAACTCATGAACACAATAAAGTTTATAAAATATCGTCTTAACCCGAATATAGATATTGAAGGTGTTGTTATGACGATGAAAGATAAACGTTCAAATTTAACAACACAAGTTGCAGATGAAATTTTAAGGTTCTTTGGCAAAAAAGTTTTCTTTACATATATTCCAAGAAATGTTAGACTTGCAGAAGCACCAAGTCATGGAGAGCCGATTTTAGTTTATGAACCATCTTCTAAAGGGGCAGAAGCTTATATGTCTCTTGCAGAAGAGTTTTTAGATAGAAATAAGATTAAATATAAACCTATCACAAAAGAAACAAAAATTAAATTAAGAGAGGTAAAGGATAATGGATAAGAAAAAAGGTTTAGGAAGAGGACTTGAATCTTTATTTGGCTTATATGACACAGATAGTAATGAAAATATAACTAATAAAGAAAATAATACAAGTCAAAAATCAAAAAAAGAAGATATAAATTCTGGCGATGTTTTAGAACTTGATATATATAAAATACACCCTAATCCAAATCAGCCAAGAAAGAATTTTGATGAAGAAGCATTGCAAGAACTTGCTAGTTCTATTAAATTGCATGGAGTTATTCAACCACTGGTTGTTAATAGACAAGATGATGGAAGTTTCATGATTATAGCTGGTGAACGTAGATGGCGTGCTTCAAAGATAGCGGGTCTTGAAAAAGTTCCTGTTGTTATTAAAAACTACACAGAAAAACAGGTTAAAGAAATATCACTTATTGAAAACCTGCAAAGAGAAGACTTAAATCCAATAGAAGCAGCAAGAGCTATAAAACAACTCATGGACGAATATAATTTAACTCAAGAAACAGTTTCTGACCGTATAGGTAAAAGCCGTTCTTCTGTAGCAAATACACTTAGATTATTAACATTATATCCAGAAGTAATACAGATGATAGAAGATGGAAGATTATCTAGTGGTCATGCAAGAAGTCTTGTTGTTGTAGACGATACAAATCAACAAATTAAACTTGCAAAACAAGCTGCAGATGGGAAAATGTCTGTAAGAGAACTTGAAAAAGCAGTAAAAAATTATCTAAATCCACCGAAAAATGCTAGCACTAAGGTAAAAGAACAATCACTTGAACTCAAAGAACTTATAAATGAAATGCAAAGAGTATTTGCAACAAAAGTATCAGCCATAGGAAACGATAATAAAGGTCGTATTTATATTGACTATTATTCTAGAGATGATTTAGACAGGCTTGCTGATATGATAGAATTATTAAAGAAAAAAGAAATCACATTAGGAGATTTGAGAAATTTTAATAAAAGACACCCTAACGCCTAAAATAATATAAAATGAATTAAAAAATTGATTGCACTATATAAAATATTCGAAAAATACAAAAAACTCCATTATAACTAATGGGGTTTTTATTATTTAAAAGAAACTTTTTATATATTTTTATTATAAATAATTTAAATGCATGACAAGAATTTTATTTAGTTTAAAAAATACTTAAAGAATAAATAGTTGAAAAATTTTTATAAATTATTTATATCTTTATATGATATTTAATTTGCATATATATTAATGTTATGATAAAGAAAATGCTATATAAAAGATATTAGTAAATTTATTTTAGATTAAATATTAATATTATTATGTAAAAAATTATAAAACACTAAATTACTATGACTTTTGCTATTATAAAAACTATGTGATGTTAAAATTTTACTAACATAAAATTTTAATAAATTCTTTCGAATTTGTGTGCTATGCAAATTCATCATAGTTTGAATTACCATCAGCCTCACTCTTGCAAGTAAGTTCAACTTTTAAGAATACAAACTTTATGTTGCAAGGAATTTAATACTATATAATTTTATAAACTTTAACAAATTAATACTTTGAATAGTATAATCCTTAAAATATTTATTTTTAAAAGTTTTATGGTTTACACTTTAAAAGCTCAAAAATCTTATTTTTAAGTATAAAGTTCTTGAAAAAATAATATAGTGCATTATCATTTTTTATTTATTTTATAAAAAAAATAGTTGAAATTTATAAAAATATGAGATATTTATATTAAAATGTTTCACGTGAAACATAAATAATCTAATTTACCATATTTATATTTAGTATAGTAAAAATCTTAAAGGTTTATTTAAAAAATAAATTATTGTTTCACGTGAAACAATTGTATGTAAACTTATTCAACTAAAGGAAATGTTTCACGTGAAACATTTTTCTTAGTTTCCTGTATTTATGTAATTCTAGAAAATAATGTTTTGAATTTATTTAAACACCCTTTAAAATAGTAAATTTTGATATGGTGCAATTAAAATTATCATTTTTTAAACCATGGAAAACGTTTGGAAATAATATTTATATATGTTATAATATGTGTGGAGGTTAAAAAATGAAAAATTTAAAAGGAACTAAAACAGAAAAGAATTTAATGGAAGCATTTGCTGGCGAAAGTCAAGCAAGAAATAAATATACCTTCTATGCATCAAAAGCTAAAAAAGAAGGTTTTGAGCAAATTGCTAGTATATTTGAAGAAACAGCTAACAATGAAAAAGAACATGCAAAAATATGGTTTAAAGAACTTCATGGTGGTGATGTTCCATCAACTCTTGAAAATCTGTTAGATGCTGCAGCAGGAGAACATGGCGAATGGACAGATATGTATGTAAGAATGGCTAAAGAAGCAAAGGAAGAAGGATTTGATGATATTGCATATAAATTCGAAAAGGTTGGAGAAATAGAAAAGCGTCATGAAGAGCGTTATCAAAAACTTGCAGAACTTGTTAGAGAAAATAAAGTATTTAAAAAGACTGAAAAACGTATATGGATTTGTCGCAACTGCGGACATGTATATGTTGGAGAACAAGCACCAAAGGTTTGCCCAGTATGCGGACACCCAGAAGCTTACTTTGAAATTCTTGCCGAAGAATTCTAAAATATTTTAGAAAGTATAGATACTACCATCTATACTTTTTTTTATTTAATCTATATAAAAGTTGTTTTATAAAGGAAGATTTAAAATTCTATTATAAAAAATATTTTTATCTTTTTACAAGCCTTTTTAGAACAACTTTTTATTGATATTTTTATAGCACCTATTTACTTTTTAACTTTTATAAGAAAATAATATATTTTTATGTCATTAAATTATATATACTCTAGATATAATAAATTAAAAATATATTTTTACTTTGTTACTTGTATTAAATTACATAATTAGTTGCCAATATATAGTAATAGAAATTATTGCAAAGTTTTTTGTTACATTTGCTTATGTTTGATATATTTGAGATAAATATTCCATATTCAAAATTATAATTTTTATGCTTATGATTTATATATGATGTCTTATTTATAATTTCTACATTTTATTTTGAATGATGCTAAAATTTAATTGGCTTAAGCCCATCGTATATGTAAATAAATTTTTTATTTATAGATAATTTTTATAACTATTCTTAATAAGGCTTAACAATGATACAATGGTATAGTTAATAGTTAAAATTAAAAATATTTATTTTAATTTTAGTTATTTCATTAAAAAGCTTAGTGATTACAATTTTATAATTGCATTTGTTTATTTTATAAATATTTTTAGTAAAGTTATTTTTATATAAGTAAATAATTTGTTTTAAATAATATTCGTTATATATTAAAACTAAAAAATATTAGGTTTAAAACAAATCTTTTATGTTTAATTTCATATAGTTATAAAAATAATGATAACTTCCTTGATAGAAAACGTTTCAGTATATTATTTTTTTGTTACTCATGTAATTTATATTTTTATTTAACCATAGTAAACTAATTTTTAAAAATAGTCATACATCATAAAAGTCTTATATGATGAAAAAATTTAGTAATAAAAAGCTTTTAATCTATTAAGCTTAAAGTTCTTATTTTATACTCTTCCAGTTTGACTATCAATTTCATTTGAAGTATAGTCCTGTTTTCCTTTTAATTTAGTTTTATTATATTTTTACACGATTTTGAAATTTAGGTTTATAATGAAACAATTTTTTTTTCAACAATATTAATATTTGTCTTTTGAGTGGTTTTGTAGTATAACTTTTTGTTTGCTGGTAAATTTTATTTAACAATTCAGTAAAATTTTAAAACGAGAAATATTTTATTCAATATATTGTTAATTTTGCCTTGTAACTTATTTTTAACTTATAAATTCTGTAGCATTTTACAAGGAAACTATTTTATTTTTTTTACATTCTTTATAAATTTTAAGTTAGAAATAAAACAAAAAAAGAGTAAGATTTTTGGTTAAAAAACAGTCTAAAATCCCTGATGAACAATTATAACATTCTTTATAAAATTTTACAAATAAAATAAGGTTAAAAATTGTCGAAATTTTTGTATTTTTGAATTAATGGTTATATAAACATAACTATAGAAATTTTGTTTTATTTTCTTTCAATATTCGACAATATTTATAAAAAAATACTAAAAAATTATTTTTATTTTTTAATAAAACATTATATAATGGTCTTGTTTTGTTAAATATTTTTAGCAAAAATATAAATTAAAATTTAAAGGAGATGTATATGAAAAATGATATTTTAAAAATGCTTGCAAATAAAGCAAAAAACAGATTAATCAACAAGAACTTAAGAAATACATATAGTAATGTTGAAGTAAAAATTATAACAAAGAATGATGATAACTTTTATAATAAAGTTAAAGAAATTATGAATGAGGAAACTTATGTTTGTAATCCATTAAAAAGACTTATGGACGAAGATAAGTTGATGAAACTTGATGCACGTGGACGTGAAAGATATTTACTTGAAACAATAGAGAAGTATCAGGAAGCCAGAAGAAAAATAGAAAAAGAAAATAGTATAGTTGTTTAAAATTTTAAATCTTAAGATGTTTTTCAATACTAAAGTCAATAAGTTAGTTGTTTATTGTTCTGAGAATTATATTCATATATCTTTTATGGAAAATAGATTTATGTTTTGTTAAGTATTTTTTATAAAAGATATAGAATTATACAATAACTAAAGAAAATTATTGTGAAAAAAATAGAATACAGAGAAAATCAAATTCCAGACGTTTTTTTAAAAAAAATCATTATAAAAACATAAAAACTTGTATAAATAAGAAATATTTTAGCAAACTTATTTAAAAGGAGTTTTTATGGGAAAATTGTTATGTGTTTTTTTGATTCTTCCAATATTATTTTGTTCTCAAGCAAGTGTTATATCAGATTTATTTTGTGAAGCAGACTCTGTAGAGATATATAAGGACGGACAGATTTACAGTTTGACAAACGAGCAGGAACAAGAATTTGACAAAATATTTTGCAACATAATGGAAGGTGCAACACAAAAGCCGGCTTTTGCTGTTAGTGTAGATGAGCTGACAAAAGAAGAACTGAAAACAGGTTATTGGGTTAAATTTATTTTTAATGAAACAATATTTAAGTCTAACATGCCTTTTGATGAGTTATTGATTAAAGTAACCCAGAATGCCAGTGGGGTTAATATAATAAGAGGTAATAATGGAGATTATCAGGGCAGATGTTATTACTTAGATTTAAGTAACACCATGGATTTATTATATGATTTTATTTCAGAGTTACCTATAGAAGAGCAGAACGACATTGAATTTGAACTTGAAAGTCAAGAAATTAAAGAAACTATGATTGTAAGAGAAGAAGATATGCAGAATAATAATTCTGATGATAACAATAACCTTAATAGTGATATTAATGATAAAGAAACAAAGACTGACTCATTTTATGATGATAAAGAAAAAGAGGTTGAAGAGGGTATGACAAAGAGCCAAAAAGAGTTGTTAGAACATCTTAGTTAAAGATTGTTTTTTATGACTAATATTTTTTCATAAGTCATTTGAAGGTATTATATTTTTGTTATAAATTAAAATTTATAAAAATATGGCAAAAAAGTATTAAATTTTTTGTTTTTTGTCTTCTTTTATAGAGTTTTTTATGAATTTATGTTATAATATGTTTATGAATGACATCATAAGCGCAATTTCCACACCTCTCGGTAAGGGGGCAATTTCAATAGTCAGAATGAGTGGACAAGGTTGTTTAGCTATTGCAGAAAAAGTTTTTTTTGCAAAATCTTTATCGTATAATAATATCCTTCCAAGAATGCTATATTTAGGTTATTTTGATTTGCAAGATGGAACTAAAGAACATTGTCTAATGGTCTATTTTAAGGCACCAAAAACCTACACTGGTGAAGATATTGTTGAATTTCAAGTTCATGGTGGAACTATTCTTACTCAAAAGATTCTAAGTGTTTTAATAAAATTTGGGGCAAGGATAGCACAGCCAGGAGAGTTTTCTAAAAGAGCTTATGAAAATGGTAAAATAAGCCTTGACGAAGCTGAAAATATTATTGCTGAAATAAATGCGGAAAGTGAAAGCGAACTTAAAGCTTCGCTTAGTTTAACTGATGGAAAATTAAAAAATAAAATAAAGGAACTTCAAAATAAAATAACAGAAAGTATAGCACAAATTGAGGCTACACTTGATTATCCTGAAGAAGATTTTGAAAAGTCAGCCAAAGAAAAAATTTTTAGCGACATGGAAAATGTTAAAGATGAGATTGATAAGTTTATAGCCGATTCTCAAAATTCAAGATATATCTCAAAAGGGATAAATATTGCAATTGTTGGCAGTCCTAATGTTGGAAAATCTAGTTTGCTTAATGCCCTTGTGGGTGAAGAAAGAGCTATTGTAACTGATATTGAAGGCACAACACGAGATACTCTAAATGAAAGTATTTTATATAAAGGTGTTAAGTTAAATTTTATTGATACAGCTGGAATAAGAAATTCTTCTGATAAAGTGGAAAAGATTGGAATTGAAAAATCAAAGCAATCTCTTGCTAATGCTGATGTTATTTTATGGGTTATTGATGGAAGTAAAATATTATCTCATACAGATAAGGAAATAAAAGAATTATTAAAAGACTATAAAAATGTGTTAACTATCATCAATAAATCCGATAAAAAAAGAATTTGCGAAAAAATACCAGGGGAAATTGTGATTTCTGCTTTAAAAGAAAATAATATAGAAAAAATCAAAGAAAATATCTATCAGATGGTTATAAATGAAGATATAGATTATAATAAGACAATTATCATAAATGAAAGGCAAATAGAAATACTAAATGAATGTAAAAATGTGTTAGATGAATTGATGAAGGCAAGGGAAGAAAGCATGGATATAATTGCTATGCTTATAAAGAAAGTTTGGAATACTTTAGGAAAAATTACAGGTGAGTGTGAAAACGAACAAATTATTGACCTTATTTTTTCAAAATTTTGTTTAGGTAAATAATTTGTGAAAGATTTTGTTGATATATGATAAATAACTTTTTTAAAAAAAGTTTATAAGTTTTTAAGGTAAAAAGGGCAAGCGAATGGAAAACTCTCCGAGTTTTTTCAAAGCCAAAACAAGTTTTGGCTTTTGTAAATTTTTGCAGAAGCAAAAATTTACCCATTCGCTTGCCTTTTTAAAATATACCCACTTTATACTGTTAATTGTATTTTTTTTGACAATATATTCAAAAAGTATTATAATAACCTTATAAAATGCAAAAAAGAGTGAATTTTGTATAAAATAAACTTATTCTTAGATAAAAAAGGTGGGGAAAATGAGTTTAAAAGTAAAGTTAATATCAGCAATATCACTATTTATACTCATGCTTGGGGCTTTAATACTAGGTGTATTTGCAGCAAGCCAACAGACTATAACCATGCAGGGTAATATAACCTTTAACGTTCCAGATAGAAGCTTGTATGTGAAAGCTGTAAGGTATCAAGCAACGGGGGAAGAGGCAATAGATGTTACAAGTTTTTCTCAAGGTTACATAAATGAAAATTTTAACTTAGATTTAACATCTTTGTCACAGGCAGAGCCAAATAAACATGGTTCATTCACATTATACTTTGATATAATAAATGCAACAAA
>CALVPQ010000015.1 GCA_944351415.1 uncultured Clostridia bacterium
TTATATTGATAGCATTTGCAAGTGTTATCATAGTTTTTTCTGCTATTAATACTTCTTTTAATAATCAAACACAAATAACAAATTGTATAGCAGAAAAACACTAACAATTATATATACTCTTTTGTTTGTTATATTGATAGCATTTGCAAGTGTTATCATAGTTTTTTCTGCTATTAATACTTCTTTTAATAATCAAACACAAATATACTATACTGCAGCAGATATAAATAATGGGAGAACATTAAATCAGGCTCTCAAGTCATCAACTTCTTATGCAGTTGAAAATAACACTATTAAAAGAATAGTATTTGACTATTACACCGATAAAGATAATCTTATCTATGAAGAAAACAATGAAAATGTTATAGCTGGTATCACAGGTTCTTCACTTACTTGGGATTTGGTGTCACTGGAAATATTCAGAGTTCAAGATACTGATGGGAACTATACTGTATACATACTTTCTGACCAGCCAATTATAGCAAGCCAGGATATGTCTTATTCATTTTTCAATATGTCCGCAGTGGAAGAAATTGTTTTCAACAATTTTCAAGTGACTGGAGAAACAGTTTATCTTAATCGTATGTTTTCTGGTTGTTCTGCTTTGCAAGAAATTGACTTGCAGTCTTTTAATACCACAAATGTAACAACTTTACGCGAATTATTTAGGGATTGCAGTAGTCTTGAGAGTATAGTGCTTCCGCTTAACACAAAAAGTGTAACCGATATGGGATATATGTTCTACGGTTGTCATATACTTAACAATTTGAATCTTTCAACTTTGAACACATCAAACGTCACAACAATGGAATATATGTTTTATGGCTGTCGAGCATTTAATGAAATTGATATTTCATCTTTTGTAACAACTAACGTTGAAAGCATGAGATATATGTTTGGAAATTGTATAAATTTAACTAGTCTAGACCTTACTTCATTTAATGTAGAAGGGGTTTCAACAACGCAAAATGTTGAAGATATGAGTTATATGTTTTGGGATTGTAGCAGTCTTATAAATTTAGTTATTCCACTGAACACAAGCGGTGTAACAAATATGGAAAGTATGTTTGGACACTGCGTCTCACTAACAGCCTTAAACCTTTCTACCTTTAACACGTCAAATGTAACAAACATGGGTGCAACACATAGTGTGTATGTGATAGGAGAGTCAAACACCTATGCTGACTATGGAATGTTTGGAGGTTGTTCAAGTTTAACTAGCTTAAATCTTTCAAATTTTAATACGTCAAATGTAACAAGTATGAAGTTTATGTTTTCTTATTGTTCATCATTAACCGACATAGATTTATCTGGATTTGATACAGGCAAGGTAACAGATATTGAAGGAATGTTTTCTCAATGCACGGTTCTCACAGACGAGAGTATTTCAACAATAAAAGATTGGAATGTTAGCAGTGTAATTGATATGGGCACGGATACTTGGCTAGCTGGTGGGGTATTTGGTGCTTGTGAAGCACTTACAAGAATAGATTTGTCTGGTTGGGATACATCAAGTGTATTGAATATGCAAGGAATGTTCTCTGGTTGCAGTAATGTTAAAGAAATAGTTTTAGGAGACAATTGGGACACATCTAATGTAGTCAATATGTCAAGTATGTTCTCAAGTTGTGAAAGTCTAACTGATGAAGGAATTGATTTTACAAAATTTGACACTGCAAAGGTAGAAACTTTTGGACAGTATAATGTAACAGTCGCTGGCTTTGGAATTTTCTATAATTGTTTTTCTCTTGTAAATATTGATTTATCAACATGGAGTTCTGCAAGTTGTGAAAGTGTTTACACCATGTTTTATGGTTGCACAAGTTTAAAGAGTGTAACTTTTGGCGAAGAATTTACTTGTGAAAATGTAGAAGATTTTCGTGGTTTCTTTAGTGGTTGCAGTTCAATAGAAACGATTGATTTGTCAGGTATAAACACAGCAAATGCACAATTTATGGGTGGAACTTTGTGGGGAAGACAACTCGGAGTATTTTCAAACTGCACAAGTCTAAAAACTATAATTTATTCAAATGATTGGGACACAACAAATGTTTCCACTTTTTCAAGAATGTTCTTAAATTGCAGTTCATTAACAAATATTGACTTATCAGTTTACAACACTTCAAGTGCCACTGATATGTCACAGATGTTCAGTGGCTGCAGTAGTGTAAAAACACTAGATTTTTCAGCATTTAACACAACTAATGTGTCTAATATGCAAAGTATGTTCTATGATTGTAGTGGGCTTACATCAATTAATTTATCAACTTTTGTAACTTCAAGTGTAACTAACATGAGTTCTATGTTCTATGGTTGTTCAGGGCTTAGCAGTTTAAATGTAGCAAATTTAGAAACAAGTAATGTTTTAAATATGGCGAGTATGTTTAGAAATTGCTCCTCACTGGAACAAATTATAGGCTTAGAAAATTTTGACACATCTATTGCTACTGACATGTCATATATGTTTTCTAATTGCTCATCACTGCAACAATTAAACCTACTTTCTTTTAGAACATTAAGTGTAACAAATATGAGTTATATGTTTTATTACTGCGAAGCATTAACAGAGTTAAATCTTGCATCTTTTAACACTTTAAATGTTTCAAATATGGCAAGTATGTTTAGAAATTGCTCTTCGTTAATTGAGCTTAATATTTCAAATTTTAATACAAGTTCTGTTAGCACTATGTCTGAAATGTTTCAATATTGCCAATCACTAGTCACTTTAGATATAACAGGGTTTGATACTTCAAGTGTAACAACAATGTATCACTTGTTCTATAGTTGCAATTCGCTGGAACAAATTTTAGGCCTTGATGGGTTAAATACTTCTAACGTAACAACTATGGACTCTATGTTCTATGCTTGCCAAAATTTAACAACACTAGACCTTTCTAGTTTTAATACTTCAAAGGTAACTAATATGAACACCATGTTCAGAAATTGTTCCTCTCTCATGATTATCTATGTTAGCAGTGATTGGACTACTGAAAATGTCACAAGTTCAACAAATATGTTTAATGGTTGCAATTTACTGCCAAACTATAACGGCACAAACGACAAAACTTATGCATATCCTGGTTATGATGAGGTATTAGGGGCTCAAGGTTATTTAACTTTAAAGCAGATATAAAATATAGCTTTATTAAAAAATAATCATAAATTAAATATGTATTACAAAATGAAAAAATTAATAGTTAAGATAAAAAACACCTTAGCTTATATAAGTTAGGGTGTTTTTATTATAAAATTTATTTTTTTAATATTTTTGTTTTAAATTTTACTTAAGAAAATAGGTTTAATACTAAATTAATATTTTAGATAAAATAAATTTAATTTTTATTTTTATTTATTTCTGCCAATTTTTCAAGATTTTTATAATTTTCTATTGCATCTTCTTTTTGTTTTTCAAGAAGCTTGCTGTATCCCTTTTCTATAGTAGATACAAATCTTCTCTCACCCTTAAGAAAATCAAAATAATTATCTTCATTTAGCTCACTAAATAATGTTAATGATTTATCAATAGGGTTATATTGATAGATTGGCCAAAAACCGCAATCGACAGCTTTTCTCATTTCACTCATCATATTAGACATATCAAAGCCTTGATTTACACAAGGTGCATAAGCAATAACCAAGCTTACTCCTTTATAATTTTGAGCGTCATATAATGACTTTATAGTTTGATTTATATTTCCGCCAAGTGCTACTTGAGCAACAAAAACATCTTTATAAGACATCGCAATTTCGCCAATATTCTTCTTTCTAAGGGTTTTGCCATTTTCTGCAAATTTAACCGAAGCACCTGTTGGTGTTGCTTTGCTTGCTTGTCCACCAGTATTTGAATATGTTTGATTATCAAGAATTAAAATATTAACATCTTCGCCACTCGCAAGAATATGGTCAAGTCCGCCAAAGCCAATATCATAAGCCCAGCCATCTCCACCAATAATCCAAACTTTTTTATCTTTAGTTTTATTAAACTTACTGCCAAGTCTAATACCAAGACCAAATTCTGCATTATCTTCAAACAAACTATTTGCCCAAAAAATACCACCATTTTCATCTTTGCCATAAGGGCAAGAGCCAAAAGTTCCGCCATAGATTGAGGAACAGCCTGTGGCATTTGCAATCATCATATTGCTTCCATTAAGCATGGTAAGAATTTTGATATAAGGTGTTTCACCACAACCAGCACAAGCTCCAGAGAATTTAAAAAGTGATTTTTCAAATTGCAATCCTTTAGCCGTAGTTTTAGGAAAAAGATTTTGTTTTTTAAGCACAAGATTTTGGCTTTCATTATATTCCTTTTTCTTTTCATCTAAAATTTCTTGAGCCTCACACATAGCGAGAGCTTTTTTAATGGCAGGGCAGGTTTTAGCGCAAACACCACACCCTGTGCAGTCCTCAGGTGAGAGCAGTATTTTAAATAGACTTTCGTTAAGCCCAAGTGCTTTAACAAAACTATCTTTATCTTGCAATTTTTCGTCAGTAAGAATAGCTTGAAGGGCAGAGTGTGGGCAGGCAAGCACACATTGACCACATTGAATACAGTTTTCTTTAATCCATTTAGGTAGTCTTAATGCAATACCACGTTTTTCAAATTTACTTGTATCAAGAGGAACTGAGCCATCTTCAGAGAATTTAGAAACAGCTATGCTGTCACCACAAAGTTCCTTTTGTTTTTTCATAATATTTTTATAGAACTCATCTTCATAATCAATTTGTTCTTTATAAATTTTCCCTTGCAAAGTTTTCACATCAACTTCTTCAATAGAACTGATTGCAATTTTCATTGCTTCAATATTCTTTTTAACAACTTCTTCACCTTTATTTGAAAATAATTTTTTAATTTCTTCTTCAAGCTCACGTTCAATATCACTATCACTTAAGAATTTAGAGCATTTAAGAAGTCCAGCTTGCATGATAATGTTGATTTTAGCACCAAGTTCACATTCTGATGCAATCTTTTGGCCATTTATAACAAATAGTTTTGAATGAGTTTTTTGCAGTGTTTCAACATAAGTTTTAGGCAAAACCTTTGTTATTTCGTCTTTATTAAATATTGAATTAATTAGAACAGTGCTGTTATCCTTTAATCCTTCAAGACAGTTATATCTAGTAACAAAGGAAAAATTATTTATAGACACAACATCAGCATTTTTAACAAGATATTCACTTTTTATAGGTTTATCCGAAAGTCGAAGGTGAGATATTGTTAAACTACCTGATTTTTTAGAGTCATATTCAAAGTAACCTTGAACAAATTTATTATATTTTTCCCCAAGCAATTTTATTGTTGATTTACTTGCAGAAACTGAACCATCGGAACCAAGACCATAAATTTTTATTTGAAAAGCATCTTGTTTACCTTTATAATTAGAAGTTTTTAAAGAACTATCATTAACATCATCTTCTATTCCAACTGTAAAATTATCTTTAGCTTCATTTTCAAGCATATTATTATAAACACTATCAACTTGTGATGGAGTAAAGTCTTTGCCACCAAGCCCATATCTGCCTGATAAAACTTTTATTTTTTTATTATTTTTTTGCACAGCGGTTATCACATCAAGAGCGAGTGGCGGAAGAGAACCATTTTCTTTTGTTCTATCAAGCACTGTGATAATCTTAGTTGTTTCTGGTAATTTTTCAATAAATTTATTATAAAGAAAAGGTCTATAAAGCACAACTTTAATAAGACCAATCTTTTTGTCAGGTTCGTTGTCTATATATTCTTCAATTGTTTGACAGGCAGAACCCATTGCAACAACTATATGTTCGGCATCAGGCTTGCCATAGTATTTAAAGAAATCATATTGGCTTCCTGTTATAGCATTAATGTCAGCAAATATTTCTCTTAAATTATTTTCAACTTGTCTATATTTACCTTCGTTTGCTTCTCTGTTTTGGAAGAATACATCAGGATTTTGGGCAGTGCCAAATTGTTTTTCTTTATAAGAATTTTTAAAATTTTGATAATAATTTTTTATAACCTTTTTTATTTCATTATCTTCAAACATATTTATTTTTTGAATTTGATGGCTCGTTCTAAATCCATCAAAGAAATGCATAACAGGAAGATTTGATTTCATAGCAAGGGTATGAGAGACAAGTGAAAGATAGTGAGAATCTTGCACTGAGGCTGAGGAAAGCATAATAAAACCTGTGCTTCTTGTTGCCATAACGTCAGAATGGTCACCAAATATAGATAATGCATGGCTTGCAACAGCTCTTGCAGAAACATGAATAACTGCAGGTAAACATTCTCCAGCCATTTTATACATATTAGGTATCATAAGAAGAAGCCCTTGACTAGAGGTAAAAGTGCTGGCATAAGCATGAGTCAAAAGTGCTCCGTGTAATGTTCCTGCAACACCGCCTTCAGACTGCATCTCAAACATTTTAACATCTTCGTCAAATAAGTTCTTTTTTCCTTTGTTATTAAGCCCTGAGCAATATTCAGCCATTGGGCTCGATGGAGTGATAGGATATATTGGAATAACTTCAGATAATTTATAAGCAATATCTGCAGTGGCAGAGCATGCATCAGTAATAATTTTTTTCATAATTTCTCCTAGATAAATAGTATATATTTTTTGCCCATTTTAGTCAAATAAAATAGAGTTTTGTTTATATATAACGTTTTTTATACTGCTATTAAAAGTAAAATTCTAAATCAAGTAAAAAAAATCTATCTAACTGCAAATAGTATTTTTATCACACAGTTTTCAAAAGCTTTTTAAATATAGCAAAACAAAATATAAAACTTAAAATTATAATTTTATTGTAATTTACAAAAAATAAAGCAAAATTTATAAAATTATTAAATTTATTTTTTAAATAAAAAATAAATAGTTATAATAAATATATGAGAAGAGTTTTACTTACTATAGAATATGATGGCACAAACTACTCTGGCTGGCAAAAACAACCAAAAGTTAGAACTATACAGGGTGAGATTGAAAGAGCAATCAAACAAGCAATAGGTGAAGATGTTGAAATATATGGAAGTGGCAGAACAGATGCAGGTGTTCATGCACTTGCTCAAAAGGCGCATTTTGATATAAGCCTCCCAGTTCCGATTTCAAAACTTCCTGATATTCTTAATAATGTTCTTCCAGCAGATATTGCAATCAAATCAGCAGAAGAAGTAGGAATAGATTTCCATGCAAGGTTTTCTGTTCATAAAAAATGCTATAGATATAAAATTTATAATTCAGATATAAGGAATGCATTTTTGGCAACAAGGGTGGGTGTTGTCAAAAATAAACTTGATATAGATAAAATGAAAGAGGCGGCGGCTCTTTTAATAGGAGAACATGATTTTCGTGGTTTTTGCTCAGCAAATACAAGTGTTGAAAATTTTATTCGCACAATTTATGAAATAAAAATTGTTAAAGAAGGCGATTTTATAAAAATTGATGTTTGTGGAAATGGCTTTTTATATAATATGGTAAGAATAATAGTTGGCACACTTGTGGATTATTCTTTAGAGAAGTTATCTCTGCAGGATATAAAGCAAGCTTTAGCTAATGGAGACAGAAGTAAAGCAGGGCAAACAATGGTTCCACAAGGACTATATTTAAAAGATGTAATTTATTGATAAATAATTGCTTTTTTGTATATAATATGCTAAAATATATGGCATATAGTGATAGGATAACACTGAATTATAAAAATTTTTGTAGCTATAAAAAAGTTTAATATTTATGAATTTATTATTAATTTATTATATGGCTACATTTACAAAACAGTCAAACGTTAAAAGGACATACTATGAAAACAGATAGAGAATTAAAAGAGTTATGGTTTAAGTTTTTTGCAGAACATGGATTTAAAAAAATACCTGGCTATTCAATTATACCAGAGAATGACCCAACAGTGCTTTTTACTACAGCAGGCATGCACCCACTAGTTCCATATCTTCTTGGCGAACCTCACCCTTATGGCAATAAGATTTTTGATGTTCAAAGATGTATCAGAACAAATGATATTGATGAAGTTGGTGATGCAAGCCACTTAACACTTTTTGAAATGCTTGGGAATTGGACTCTTGGCGAATGTAATAAGAAGGATATGATAAAACTTAGTTTTGAATTTTTAACAAGTAAGGAATATTTAGGTCTACCTAAAGAAAGACTTGCAGTGTCTGTTTTTGCAGGTGATGAAACAGCTCCAAGAGATGAAGAAGCATATAATGCATGGAAAGAATGTGGGATTGACCAAATTTTTTATCTCCCAAAAGAAAACAACTGGTGGGCACTTGGTGGTGGAGTAGGTCCTTGTGGCCCAGATACCGAAATGTTCTATGACACTGGTAAACCAAAGTGCAGCGAAAATTGTTCTCCGGCATGTGATTGCGGAAAATATTTAGAAATTTGGAACGATGTTTTTATGCAATATTTTGTTAAGGAGCCTGGTGCAAAAGCTGAAAAGCTTGCAAGACCAAATATAGATACAGGAATGGGTCTTGAGCGAACTGTAACTGTTCTTAATGGGGAAGAAAGTGTATATGACTCTGGTTGCCTTAGAAAGGTTATAGATTTTATCGGAGAAAAGGCTAAAATAGGTTACAAGGATAACTTGCAAGCTACAAGAGCATATAGAATAATAACAGACCATTTAAGGTCGTCTGTGTTTATCTTAGGTGATGAACGTGGGGTTGTTCCATCAAATGTTGGGCAGGGCTATATTTTAAGAAGGTTTATTCGCCGTGCAATAAATTGTGCAAGAAATATCGGACTTGATTGCAAATATTTCTTGGATATTGCAGATATTTATGTTGATGAATATGGAAAGGATTATGAAGACATAGCAACCCATAGAGACTTTGTTAAGCAAGAACTTGAAAAAGAAATAGAAAAATTTTCTAAGGCAATTGAAGAAGGGCATAAAGAGTTTGAAAAGGTTATTGCAGGAATAGAAAAACATAAAGAATTTGCTGCAAAAACAGGTGAAAAAGTTGAAAATAAACTTAGCGGAAAGGCAGTATTTAGACTTTATGACACTTTTGGATTTCCTTTTGAACTAACAAAAGAACTAGCTGAAGAACGTGGTTATAGTGTAGATAAGGCAGAATTTGATGAGAAATTTAAAGAGCATCAAGAAAAATCAAGAGTTGCCTCTGCAGGAACATTTAAGGGTGGGCTTGCTGATGGCTCTAAACAGTCAGCACGACTTCATACTGCAACCCATCTTCTTCTTGCTGGACTTCAAAAAATGTTTGGCAAACAAGTTGTTCAAAAAGGCTCAAATATAACTCCTGAACGTCTTCGCTTCGACTTTAATTTAGACCACAAAATGACAAAGGAAGAACTTGATGAAGTTGAAAAATTTGTAAATGATTCTATTGAAAGAAAACTTCCTGTAACTTGTAAAATTATGAGTCTGGAAGAAGCTAAAAAAGAGGGTGCACACGGCACATTTACAAGCAAGTATGGGCAAGAGGTTAAAGTTTACACAATAGGTGATGTAAGCAAAGAAATTTGTGGAGGTCCTCATGCTGAAAACACAGAAGAACTGCATCATTTCAAAATAATTAAAGAAGAGTCATCATCAAGTGGAATAAGAAGAATTAAAGCAATCTTAGATTGATAAATTTTATTTTAGTATTGTAAATAAAATTTAGTTGTGGTATAATTACTATAGAGAAGTCAAAATTTTTATTTTGAAATTTTAAAATTGGAGGGGAAATGGCAAAAGGTGACGTTAAAAAAGGTTTTGCTACATATTTACTTATATTATTGTTAATAATAGTAGCTGCTTTTTTGGTGGTAATAGTTGTCATGCTTTTTTCACCATTTAAAAATGTATTAGGCTTTCAATATATGATTTATAGAATTGGGGGTGAACCTGTTTATCGAACAGATGATGGTGAAACTATCACTTTTGAAAATATTGATGAAATAAATATTGAATGCGGATATGCAAATGTGGTTATTGAAAGGTCTCTTGAAGTGGATAGAGATGCGGTAATGATTGAAAATAGGTGTAAGGGATTTGCAAATTCCAATGATAACACAAGTTTTTCAGTTGAAATTTATTTTTCTGATGAAGACAATTCAATTTTGAATATAGAAGTATCAGAACCTGAGGGATTTTTATTTTTTGATAGAGGAATAACAATTAGCATATTAGTTCCTGCACAATCAAGTTATGCTCTTGAAAATACTAATATAAATGTAACAAACACAAGTGGTAATATAATAATTGGCAATGCACTAAGTTTATCAAGTAATGCTGATGAAACAGGGTTCTTAAGTCATATAGAAGCAAATTCACTAAACCTAAGAACTGATAGTGGACAAATATCATTAAATAGGTATCTTGAAGAAAACTTAGATAATTTATTTATAAGGTCAAACTCAGGCAGAGTTATTTCTTATGTTTCTGATTTAACAATAACAAATAGTTTTGAAATACATACAACTTCTGGTATTGCAGAGTTTACAAACTTAACATACTCAAATACTAGCGGAGAAGGTTTGGTTCTTGACCTAAATAATGGAGAAATGCAGGCAGATAATATCAAGGGCTATATAGCCTTAAATATTGACAGTGGATACCTTGATATAACAAATTTACAAGGTTCACTCAATGCTAATGATTCTGTTGTTCAGATGAATGAGGCAACTATCACTATTGACTCTATAGAAGGAGACATAAGTTTACCATTTGCTAATAATAGCACAATAGTTATCGGTGAAATGTCTGACAATAGTCAAATTTATGTAAGGGGTGCCGCTAGTGATGTTCAAATTCAAACTCTTCGTGGCAAAGGGTTTATAGAAACAACATCAGGGAATGTAGATATTCACTCTTATGCAGATGATTTATCAATAGAAACTGAAAGTGGAAATATAAATATAATCTATGAAAGTCCTGAAGTTAATAATGAAATCAATTTAACATCTCAAAATGGAGAGATAAGTCTAAGTGTGTTAGATAGTTTGGCTTTTGCACTTTATGCTTACGATGTAAGTGGAAATGCAAGTTCTAATATAGATGTGCAATGGCAAGCAGACAGTTTTTCAAATCCACTAGTTGTTAACAATGGAAGCAAATATATAAACATAACCACAGATGGACATATAACTGTTTCACTAATTTAATAAAAAAAAGCTTTCTCAATTGAAAGCTTTTTTTATGATTATTTAATTAATAAAACTTTATAATTTTAAAGATTATTCTTTATTTATTTTCTTATAAAATAATTTGTAATCAGAATTATATTTTGTTATAATTTATCAGAAGGATTTTTATGAAAATACTACATACTGCAGATTTGCATCTAGGTGCAAAGAATATAAAATTGCCATTAGATAAGCAAACAGAAATAAGAAATGAACAAAATTTATTAATAACAAGATTATTTGATAAAGCATATCAGAATGAATATGATGTTATATTGATATGCGGAGATTTATTTCACGCCAAGAATATTCAATCAAAAATAGTTAATAACTTTTTTAAAGCCGTTGAAAATTTTTCACGACCTGTTTTGTATGTTAAGGGTAATCATGATGAAAAATTTGATTTCAGTGTAACAATACCTGATAATTTTATTATTTTAGATGAGAATAATCCAACTTACAAATTGGAAGATGTTATGTTCTTTGGACATATATCCCCAAATACAATAGATAAATATTATAATAAAAATTTAAAGAATATTCTGCTTCTCCATGGTGATATAAAAAATAAAACAAGTTCAGATTTTGTTGATATAAATATGTATACTTCAAAATTTCATTTTGATTATATTGCTTTAGGTCATACACACAGCTTTGAAAAATTTAATTTTGCAGGTGTAGTTGCTGCATATCCAGGCAGTTTATTTTCAAATGGTTTTGATGAAACTGGCGAGAAGGGATACATAGAAATTACTTTGGAAGAAAACCTAAAAGTCAATTTTGTTTCTTACCCGGGCAGAAGGTATGTGATAGCTAATTGTGATATAACAAATCTTATAAACTATAATGAAATTATAGATAAAATTCAAAGCGAGCTTAAAAAAATAGGCAGTAAAGATGACTTGGCACGGGTTATTTTATATGGATATTATACAGAAGAAAGTGAAAAATATATCCATTCAATAGAGCAGGTTTTAAAAGAACAATTTTATTATTTTGAACTTATTGATAACACAAAACTGAAAATAGATTTTGAAAAAATAAAAAATGAAGATTTATCATTTAAGGCTGAATTTTTGCTTCTTGTGGAAAAAGGAGAACAAGACGAAGAGCTTAAAAATAAAATAAGTCAACTTGGTATTGAAGCATTAAGGGGAGATGATATTTCAATATGATACTAACAAAATTACATATAGAAAACTTTGGTAAACTACATAATATTGATTTTAAATTTAAAGAGAATATAAATCAACTTTTAGAAGAAAATGGTTGGGGAAAGAGCACTTTCACTATATTTATAAAGGCAATGTTTTATGGTATGCCCGCAAAAACAAGGGGAAATGATTATAAGTCGCAACGAACAAAATATATGCCATGGCAGGGTGGAACGTATGGCGGATATATAGAATATAAGCAAGGTGAAAATACTTATAGAGTAACACGAACTTTTGGTAAAACTCCAGAAAGTGATACCTTTGAACTATTTAATTTAGAAACTAATACAGCTATAAAAGAAGAAAAAAAATCTTTAGGGGAAGATATTTTTGGAATAGGAGAAGATTCTTTTAATATGACTGCTTTTTTCCCACAACTTGACTTTAAAAGTTCAGCAAATTCAGAACTTACAGCAAATTTGACTGGTGTAAATAAATATCAGAATGACCTTGCAAATATAGATAATGCAATAAAAAAATTAAATGAAAAAAGACTTGAAATAAAAAGACAAATACCAAAAAAATCAGATATTGAAGAAAGAAGGCTAAAACTTGGGCAAATAAAGTCTTTGAAAATGTCTATGAGCAATGAAATTGAAAAAGAGAGAGAAAAATTAAAAACACTAGAGGAAGATAATTTGCTTCTTAGTGAAAAAATAGCAGTTGAAAGAGATAAACTAAAAATTCAACAGGATAAATATAAAAATAAGATGCTTATAGAAGATAAAGTAAAAGAATTTTCAACAGAAATTAATAAGCTTTATTCAAAACAAGCAGAAATACAAAATAAGACTATTGAAGATTTGAATTTGCAAAAAGAAAACCCAATTAAAAAAATGATGTTTATTCTAATAGCAATACTTTCAGCTTTATTTATTGCTTCAATAGTTTTATATGTATTAAATGTTATAGATTTGGCTCTTTTTATAAGTATAATAGTATTAAGTATCATTTTGATTGTGGTTGATGTTATTATTTATAAAAAACGTTCAAAAATAAATAAATCAGAAAAAGAGGCAACTTCACTTACTATTGATTTTAAAACAAAAATTGATGAATTAAATGGAGAGCTAAATAAACTT
This sequence comes from uncultured Clostridia bacterium, assembly GCA_944351415.1. GTDB lineage: Bacteria > Bacillota > Clostridia > Christensenellales > UBA1242 > Caccovivens. The sequence goes on from CALVPQ010000015.1 coordinate 13,432, forward strand.
AATGATGTTTTAAAAAATGAATATGAAAATATTTCTTTACCTGAGAATTCAACTCTTGATGAGCTGTTACTCAAACAAAGTAATTTAAAAGGGGAGTATATATCTTTAAATAATAAAATTACTAATTTAAGTAACGAAATTGATAATACAATAAACCAAGAAGAATATCTGTCAAGCCAGATTGAAGAATATAAAGATAGATTGATAGCTTTTGAAGAAAAATATAATATAATTGAGAAAACAATAGAATATCTTTTAAAGGCAAAAGACAATGTAGCCTCTCGTTATGTAAGCACCATTAATAGTGAATTTTCAAATATACTTGTTAAATTTAATATTGATGCAAAGAGATTTGTTATTGATAATCAATGGGAAGTTAAGGAACAAACAAACCTAGGTAGCAAAGAATTTGAATATTCATCACAAGGTTTACAGGATATAATATCTTTTTGCCAAAGGATAAGTTTAATAAATAAAATTTATAAAAAAGAGAGACCTTTTATTATTTTAGATGATACGTTTGTAAACTTAGATGATAATATGATGCAGTGTGCGAAGGAAGTAACAAAGCAACTTTCAAAAAATTATCAAATATTGTATATTTGTTGTCACTCAAGGTGTAAAATAATTTAATTTTAAAAATTTGTCTATATGTTAAATGCGCACTTAAAAGCAATGCCCAAAAGGGCATTATGCAAAAATTTTACATATAAATAAATCTTTGCTCAGCAAATATTTATTTATGCTTTTAAGTGCTGTTTTATTTTAACTCTTATAATAAAAGATAACAGTAAAAATTATTGGGAATTTTTTTAAAGTATTTTACAAAAAATAGAAACATAATTTTTATAGTTATCTATCAAAAAAAATCTATGACGAGAAGTCATAGATTTTTTTATTTATTTTTAGTATTGAATACCCCAATACACCATATTTTTAGCTTTTTTGCCACAAACAATGCAAGTATCTGAAATATGCTCTTCTTCAAAAGGTATACATCTAGATTTCATTCCGCGTATTTCTTTCATTTTAGTTTCACACTCAACATCTCCGCACCACATAGCTTTAATAAAACCAGGCTTAGTTTCCATAATTTCCCTAACTTGGTCAAGGGTAGTGCAAGTATAAGTTCTTTCATTTGCATGTTTAAGTGCTTTATCATACATATTTTTCTGAATGCTATTAAGAAGAGATAAAACATATTTTTTTATATCTTCAAATCTAACAATTTCTTTTGTTCCAGTATCACGTCTAGCAATAACCACTTGATTATTCGCAACATCGCGTGGACCAACTTCAATTCGAACAGGAACACCTTTCATTTCATATTCAGCAAATTTAAAACCAGCACTTTTATCACTAACATCACACTGAACACGAATATTTGCTCTTTTAAGTATTTTTTCTATTAAGTTTACAGAATTTAGCACATTTTCATCATTTCTAATAGATGCAATAACAACTTGCTTAGGTGCAATTTTAGGTGGTAATACAAGTCCATTATCGTCGCCATGCACCATAATAAGAGCACCAATCATTCTTGAAGTGCAACCCCAAGATGTTTGATAAACATATTGAAGTTTATTATTTCTGTCAACAAATTTAACATCGAAAGGTTTTGAAAATTTTTGTCCAAAGTAGTGGGAAGTAGCTGATTGAAGAGATACACCATTATACATAAGGGCTTCAAGAGAAAGGGTATATTCAGCCCCAGAAAATTTTTCTTTTTCTGTTTTTTTACCAACAAGCACAGGTATAGCAAGATATTTTTCAAAGAATTTCTTGTAAATATTAAGCATTTTCAACGTTTCTTCTTCAGCTTCTTTTGCGGTTTCATGTATTGTATGACCCTCTTGCCATAAAAATTCACGTGTGCGTAAGAATGGGCGAGTAGATTTTTCCCAGCGAACAACACTGCACCATTGGTTGTAAAGTTTAGGTAAATCCCTATAAGAGCTAATTATACTTGAATAATAGTCACAAAACAGTGTTTCGGAAGTTGGTCGGATAGCTAGTCTCTCTTCAAGTTGATTTTGCCCACCATAAGTAACCCATGCCGCTTCAGGAGCAAATCCTTCAACGTGTTCAGCTTCTTTTTTAAGTAAGCTTTCAGGGATAAACATAGGCATATACACATTTTCATGTCCAGTTTCTTTAAACATTTTATCAAGAGTTTTTTGCATATTTTCCCAAATTGCATAAGCATAAGGTTCAAAAACAAGACAGCCTTTAATAGAGGTGTAGTGTGCAAGGTGTGCTTGTTTTACAATATCAGTATACCATTGAGCAAAGTCAACATCTCTTGAAGTTATTTTTTCATTTTTAACAATAGCCATAAACATAAGTCCTTTTTTTCTAGAGTATTTTAGCATGGAAAGAATATTTTGTCAAATCATACAAAAACAATTTTATTTTTTATTGTTTAAATAATGTATAATATGTAGTAATTTTTATATTATCTTTAATTTTTTCTATGAAATTAATAAATTCAAATATGTTCATATCAGAAAGTGTATTAGGATTAATTTCAAAAGTTTCAATATCATAGTGTGTATTATCAATTTTTTGTAGGCGCTCAATCTCATCTTTACTTCTATTTAAGTATAAATTCCAATAAGGATAAATTTTTAAATGTTCGTTTAAAGTGAAATCATGACAGGTATAACATTTGTCACTTTTATTTAAAAATCTTGCAAGTTCAATATCAGCAATATTTTCAATAATTGCATGGCAAAGATTATTAGAGGGGAAATATGAATGCAAAGATTCATGCACTAGATAGACTAGGTTATAATTCATATCAGAGTTACCTTCTAAATGGCCCCATATAAGACAATTGTTTCCGAGATTATGCCCCATCTTCAACCTAGGGCTAACAATATAAGCTGTTAAAGACAAATTAAAGTCTGTTTTTAAAATATCGTTTAAGAATTTATTAATAATGTCGCTATTTTCAGACCATGCCTTTTTAACATTTTCACAATTAATGTCTGCCTCTTCTTTGATTTTGCTAAAGAAAGGTTGTGCTTTAAGTTCATTTATAATTGAATAATCTATCAAATTTTTGTCGCATAATGGGTCATGTTGCAACTCCATATAAGAATATTTATATTTATCCCAAAGATAATTAGCAAATTCAACAGACATACGACTATTTGAAATCATTTCTCTTGCAATAACATCTTCTGAAACCAAAAAATCAATTTTTAACATTAGAACTCCTTAAGGTTAGTATAGCAAAAACTCTCAAAAATGGCAATTTTATTATAAATTTTTATATACAGTTTATTTTATATAAAAATTTAGACTTATAAAAATAAAAGTTTTAAGAAAAATTTAGAAATTTTTTTGTTATAGTGTTATAAGGGGAGCTATGCCATATAATTTTAATATGTAGGCAAATTTAAATCTATTCTTAAGATACTTTAGAGGATTATAAGAAAGAGAACTTAAACCTGCATAAAAGGATAAAGTTAAATTATAAAAGGCCACAAAAATACAAAGGAAATTCTCTATAAAGCAGAAGTAAATTTATGATGTATTTTTTTCATAGATAAGCGAAAACAGACAATAAGACCATTACCGTGCTAGTAATTTTTAATGACTTTAGTTAGTAGCAAGTTTTAAATATAAGAATTATTGAGATAAATAATAATAGGAAAAAAAACTTTCGAATATAATTCGAAAGTTTTTGGTGCTGGTGGTGGGAGTCGAACCCACACGGTGTTGCCACCTCGGGATTTTAAGTCCCGTGCGTCTGCCATTCCGCCACACCAGCATAAGATTATCTATTAAGTTGTGTTTAAACTGCTTGTTGTTTTAATACAAAATTTTAAGTTTTTGCTTATAAATGTCAATGTTTTATAAAATGTTAAACTCCGTAGCACAAACAAATAAAGTTTACCTATTTAATATAACATTTACGAAGAAAAAAATCAAGCATTTTTGTTAATTTTATCAATTAAAGTAAAATTTTTAACAATTTAAAGTTTGCTTATACTAAGATACTGTGATAGTAGATATAGATGAGATAGGTATTTTTGTGATAAGTGCAATTTTCTGACTATTAAAGAATTTTGCCCAGTTTGTTGCAGTAAAAAATTACGATAGGCAAGGAGAAAAGATTGCTGTTATTTTATAAATTAAAATACAATAGAATATAAGATGTTTTAAGATATTTTTAAAAAACATATTAAAGTCAATTATTTTATCGACCGATGGAATAGCACAAGCACGTAGATTTTTTATTTGCTATAGAGAATTAAATCAGTTTCAAGAAATTTATAAAATACTACTTGCACCTAACAATTGAATTTAACTTCTTATTAAAATTTTTGCTGATAGAATAAAATAATAATACTAAAACAAAAAAAGCGGTTATCTTGAACCGCTGTTTTTGCATCTGGAGGTACCACCCGGATTTGAACCGGGGAATAAAGGTTTTGCAGACCTTGGCCTTACCACTTGGCGATGGTACCATTATGGAGCGGAAGACGGGACTCGAACCCGCGACATTTGCCTTGGCAAGGCAACGCTCTACCACTGAGCCACTCCCGCATAGTTATCGCCTTATCTTAAAACAAAGGTAGTAAGTTAAGGTTTGCTTTATTAATATATCAAACTTTCATAAAAAAATCAACTATTTTTATAAAATTTTTTATTTTATGTAAATTTTTTTTATCTCACATTATATTGTGTATGATAAAACAAAAATAAAGTTGACATAAAAATAAATTTATGGTAATTTATATTATCGGAAGCCGAACTTGCTTGCAAGAGTGAGGCTGATGGTAATACAAGCAGTGATGAGTGTGCATTAGCACACAAATTCGCAAGAATTTTTTAAAATTTTATGTTAGTAAAATTTAGCATCACATAGTTTTTATTAAGTAAATATAAAATAAAAAGGGGAAATTATGGAAGCAATGTTTTGGGTATGGCTAGCAATTATAGCCATTTCACTTGTAATTGAAATTATAACACTGGACTTAGTTTCAGTGTGGTTTGCATTTGGTGCATTAATACCTTTTATATTGGCAGCTATTGGCGGGATTGCAATAGAAATTCAAATCTCTATATTTGTTGTTGTAACTGCCTTACTAATAATCTTTTTACGTAAGTATGCACAAAAGTTGTTATTTAAAAATATGAATGCAAAAACAAATGTTGATTCGTTGGTTGGTAAAACTTATAGATTGCTTGAAGACACAGATTTTGAACATATTGGCAGTGTTAAAGTAAATGATGTTATTTGGACTGCGATTAGTGAAGATGGCAAACTACTGAAGAAAGGAAGCCTTGTTGAAATAGTAAATGTTGATGGCAATAAGCTTGTGGTGAAAAAATCATCTAAAGCCGAAAATGAAGAAAGAAACACAAAAGATGAAAATACTGATAAAGAAACTATCCAAGAGAAAACAGATATATTAGAAGATAAAGAAGATATAGATAAGAAAAATGAATACACTGAAACAAACTTATCTAATAACGATAATGATTTAGCAACAAAAAGCCAAGATGAAGATAATAAAAATAAAGTTGAAGTTGATAAAAAGGAAGGTGAGTAAAAATGAGTGCATGGGCAATAGTTTTAATTATTTTAGGGATTTTAATTCTTGTAAGTCTATGTCTTTCAGTTAGAATTGTTCGCCAAGCAACTGCAGTTGTTGTTGAAAGACTTGGTAAATACAGAAAAACACTAGATACAGGTGTTCATCTAATTTTACCATTTATAGACAGAACAAGTAAACCTATTTCACTTAAAGAAATAGTTGCAGATTTTAAGCCACAACCAGTTATTACAAAAGATAATGTAACTATGCAAATTGATACAGTTGTATATTTTCAAATAACAGATGCAAAACTTTATACTTATGGTGTTGAACAGCCAATAAAGGCTATTGAAAACTTAACAGCAACCACACTTAGAAATATTGTAGGTGAACTCGAACTTGACCAAACACTCACATCAAGAGATACTGTAAACACAAAAATGCGTGTTATTCTTGATGAAGCAACTGACCCTTGGGGGATAAAGATTAATAGAGTTGAACTTAAAAACATATTACCTCCAAAAGATATTCAAGATGCGATGGATAAACAGATGAAAGCAGAACGTGAACGTCGTGAGCAAATATTAAGGGCAGAAGGTGAAAAGAAATCAAGCATTTTAGTTGCAGAAGGTGAAAAACAAGCAAAGATTCTACGTGCGGAAGCCGAAAAGACAGCTAAAATCTTAGCAGCTGAGGCTCAGAAAGAGGCATTAATTGCGGTTGCAGAAGGTGAAAGCAAAGCTATCGATATGATTAATTCAGCCCAACCAGATGCCGCTTACATCACTTTGCAAGGTTTTGAGGCTCTTAAAAAGCTTGCTGATGGTCAATCTACAAAGATAATTGTTCCAAGTGATATACAGAATGTTGCTGGGCTTTTCACAAGTATAGCAGAAGTTATAAAAAGCGATAGCAATATAGCAAAGCAAAATAAAAAACAAATTGAAGATGTAAAATAAGCAGAAAATTTACATATCTGAAATTTTGTAAAAAAAAATTATTAAATAAACAAATAAAAATCGTCACAAAAATGTGGCGATTTTTATTTGTGATACAATTAAATGTGTTTTGTCACTTATCAAATTATCGACGAATTTTAATTTGACTGATGTCATAATATTATACTAAACTAAGGGACGAAAAGGAGGTAAAATGAAAGACGTAAAAACAACAATTATGCATGCAATCAGTTTAGTAGTCGGAGTGCTTAGCTATGTGTTTCTATCACAACCATATTTAGCACCTGTCAGCAATGGTTACGATATAATTGATGGACTATTCAACAGCACAGGCGGAACAGCAGCATCAACTATGATGGCACTATCAACTTTCTTTATTTCAATAGTTGCTGGTCTACTTATAATTTCATCTATTTATGGACTTTTAGTAAGTTTTAACGTTGTTAAAAATGATAAACTTACAAAAATCTTTAAAATAGTTGACCTTGTGCTTGCATCACTCTTAGCCGTATTTGGAATGATTACTCTTATTAGCACATCTGCATATATTAGCGATGTTGCCGGTGATATGGCTGGATTAGGCATAACTCTTTCAATAGGTTGGGCAGAAATAGTAAACTTCTGTCTAGCTGTTATAACACTTGCTTGCTGTGTTTATAATTTTATTCTTGCAAAGAAAAATGCATAAATATAGAGCCGAATAATCGGCTTTTTATTTTTGTAAGTTCTCTTTTTTATTTGACAAAACTTGTGCACAAATACTAAAATAAAAAAGAGGAGGAGTATATGAAGAATTTAAAAGCAAATATAATGTATTTTTTAAACCTTGTTATCGGTGTTCTTACTTATGTATTTTTGTCTCAGACATATATAAATTTGTCAGTAAGTATTGGTAACTTTGGTGGAAGCACAGGAGTAACAAATGGTTATGACATCATTGGGAATTTCTTTGAAGGTGATGGCACTCAGGTTATGATGGCACTTTCAAACCTAATTATTGCAATTCTCGCAGGTGTTATGATATTAGTGTCTATTTATGGTATGCTTGTAGGTTTTGGTGTAATTAAAAAGTCAAAGGCACTAGGATTTGTGAATTTTTTAAATATTATTTTTTCAATAGCTTTTGTTGTATTTTCAGCAATTTCGCTTTTTTGCACTGTAGGTTATGTTGGTGATAATTCAGGCTCTATAGGTGGAGTATCTGGCGGAATGGAAATTGGCTGGGCGGTTATTGTAAACTTCTGCTTAGCAGTTGTATCTATTATAACAACAATCCTTGCTTCAAAGTTTTCAAAAAAGTAAAATAAACAAAAAACATCAGTTTTTATGGGGTGAACTTCATTATAACTGGTGTTTTTTATTTTTTAAATTATATAAATAATTGATTGTTTTATCATTTAATTGGTTAATATTAATAATTTGTATAAAAAAAGCTTTTAGAATTAACTAAAAGCTTTTATATTTTATTCATGTCTAAGCGACTCAACAGGGTCGAGTTTAGCAGCCTTTGATGCAGGATAAAGCCCAGCAAGAACACTTATAACAACACTTATTGCAAGTGCTTCAAGGAAGTAATACCACATCATTTTAATAGGGGCAAAGCCAAGTAGAGCTGTGAAAACTGCAATTAAAATTCCACCTAAAACAAGTGATAATATAATACCAACAATTCCGCTCAGCAGTCCAACTAAAAGACTTTCTGTTGAGAAAATAAGTTTAATATCTTTTTTTCTAGCACCAATACTTTTAAGAACGCCGATTTCTCTCGTTCTCTCAGAAACACTCATATAAAGCACAACTAGAATCATAATAAGCGCAACTACAAGAGATATTCCAGCAATAACTGCAAGTGCAATTGAAAAGGTAGACATCATTTCACTGAACATAGCAGCAAGTTGCTCTTCAACTGAGCCAGAAAGGTCTTTTCTATATGTATTAATGTAATTATTGATAAGGTCAGTTGTTTCTTCGCTATTTGTTTCTATAAAAAGAAGAGAGGGTTTAAGTCCAGTTGGGTTTAAAACCTGTGCTCTTTCTTGAGCTTCAATAACACAAGCATCAAGGAAGTCATAGTCAATATACATAACCATCATGCTAGAGAAGATTGACACATCAATAATGGCTGAAACTTTAACATCTTTGACTATTGAGATAGGTATATTATCATAAGTCATATTTATGGAAAGAGTAACATAATAATCGCCATTTTCAATATCTTCCGGTGTTTCTAATCCAAGAAAATCAATAGCAGCTGATGAAAGCATAATTTCATTCATTCCACTCATAGTTCCAGCAAGAAGATTTTCTTCAGTGTAGTAAGGTGGGGTAGTATATGTATAAAGAATCATTTCTTGATTTGCGGTAGGGTTGATTGATGGCTGTTGTGAAATGTCTTCACTATTATTCTCTTCACCATTTTGAACCGGCGAGATATAACCCATACCCATTGTAACAGTGCTAAACCCATAGTTTAAATTTTGATTTTCACCAGATGTAACCACTTGGAAATCGTTATCAACTAGACAAATTTCATTAAGTTCATGGACTATTTCATCAATTTCATCTGGCTCAAACATTCGCGGAATAAGTGCATTTGAATTTTCTTCAAGTGGATTACCATCACGGTCATAACCACTTTTTGAAATAGTCACGAAATTTGGATTTGCATAGTCTTGCGCAGTATCGTTTATATAGCCAGTTAATCCTGAACCCAAAGATAACATCAAAATCATGGCATTAAGCGATATAGAAACACCAACAGCCATCAATATATTCTTAGTCTTGCTAGCCCACATATTATGAAAGGATAGCTTTAAAGCGGAAAGAAAAGATAGATGGCCTTCCTTTTTCTTTTTATTAGGCTTTTTATCTTCTATTTTCTCTTCTTTAGCCTTTTCATGATTTTCAGAAATAAGCTTTTCTTGTGGCTTATTTTTAACATAATCCTTTTTATACTCATCTTTGATGATTTTTCCATCTGATATTTCAACTATTCTTGAAGATATGCTTGCAACTTTTTCAGAGTGAGTAACCATAATAACAAGTTTATTGTCATTATCAGCAATGTCTTTAAGAATTTCAAGGATTTGAGCTGTTGTTTCGCTATCTAGTGCGCCTGTCGGCTCGTCTGCAAGAATTATATCAGGGTCATTTATAAGTGCTCTAGCAATGGCAACCCTCTGTTTTTGTCCACCAGAGAGTTGTGTAGGTTTTTTCTTTATATGGTCTTTTAGTCCAAGTTTAGAAAGCAACTCAATGGCTTTTGCATTTTTAACACTTTCCTTAACATTTGATAAGGTGAGTGCAATAGTAACATTATCAAGAATTGAAAGATGAGGTATAAGGTTAAAAGACTGAAAAACGAAACCAATTTTTTTCTTACGGTAATCATCAAGTTGTTTTTCTTTGAAAGACTTTAAATCCATGCCGTCAATTTTTATTTCACCTGTATAGTCTGAATCAAGCCCACCAATAATATTCATAAGTGTGCTTTTTCCGCTACCACTTTCACCAATGATAGAAACAAGTTCACCTTTTTCAAAAGAAACATTAATATCACTAAGAGCGGTGAATCTAGTTTTATTTTCAAGCTTGTAGTCTTTATTAATATTTTTTAATTCAAGTTCAGCCATAGTCAACTCCTTTAAAAATTTTCTCCGCTTTCAAATTGACTTGTATATAAATCCTTATATACACCACCTTTTGCAAGCAATTCTTCATGATTACCTATTTCAACAATATTTCCATCTTTCATAACAATAATTTTATCTGAATTTTTGATAGTTGAAAGTCTATGGGCAATAACAAAACTTGTTCTTCCTTTGGTAAGCCTATCCATGGCAGTTTGAATAAGAATTTCAGTTCTCGTATCAACAGAGCTTGTGGCTTCATCAAGAATAAGCATAGGAGCATTTTGAACCATAGCTCTTGCAATAGTCAAAAGTTGCTTTTGTCCAGCGGAAATATTTGTTTCTTCAGAAAGCATCATATCATAACCTTTTGGTTCTGTTCTAATAAAGTGGTCAACATTTGCAGCTTTGCAAGCCTGAACAATCTCTTCATCGGTTGCATCAAGTTTGCCAAAGCGCAAGTTGTCTTTTATAGTGCCTTCAAATAGCCAAGTATCTTGAAGAACCATTCCAAAAAGAGAGCGAACATAACTTCTGTTCATATTTTGAATAGGAACGTCATCGATAAGAATTTCACCATCATTTACTTCATAAAAACGCATAAGAAGATTTACTATTGTTGTTTTGCCTGCACCTGTTTGCCCAACAATTGCAATTTTTTCGCCAGGTTGAGCAATAAAGTTAAAATCATGTATAATTTCTTTATCAGGGGAATAGCCAAAGTTTACATGCCTAAATTCAACTTTACCTTTAACATTTTTAATAGTCAAAGTTTTATCGCTTTCATCTGGTTGTTCTTCTTCACTTAAGAATTCAAACACACGTTCAGCAGCCGCAACTGTTTGTTGGAGTGTTCCTGATATAGAGCCTATTTGAGAAAGGGGTTGATTAAATAATTTTGAATATGTCATAAATGTTATAATAGTTGCAATAAAAGAAACATCATTATTTTCAATTGCAATATAAGCTCCAACAAGGCAAATGAGAACATAGATGATATTGCTTGTGAAGTTCACAATAGGCATCATAAGCCCAGAGAAAAATTGGGCTTTTCTAGACACATTTCGCAATTTTTCATTTATTCCGTTAAATGTTTCTTGAGCTTTTGCTTCTCCATTAAAAGCTTTAACAACATTGTGAGACGAGAAGTTTTCTTCAATATAGCCATTAACGTCACCAAGATATTTTTGCTGTCTAATAAAGTATTTTTGATTAAACTTAACAACAATTATAACAACAAGCAGGGCAAGTGGAATTTGGAGGAGTGAAATAATAGTCAACTGCCAACTTATTGTGAACATAGCAATAGGAATACCAATAAGTGTAATGATTGAAGTAACAAGAGAAGATAGTGTTCTCTCAAGTGTGCTACCAACAGTATCAACATCATTTGTCACACGAGAAAGCACATCACCATAACTATTTCTATCAAAATATTTAAGAGGAAGTTTATTGATTTTAATGGAAATTTCCGTTCTAAGTTTTTTTGAAACACCAACAGAAATTTTAGACATCAAAAAGCCTTGAAAATAGCCTAAAAAAGCCGCAATAATATACATAGCAAGGATAATTAGACCATATTTTGTAACTTCACTAACAACAATACCAGTTTGAGAAAAAAGCATCGTCATCATCTGATTTAATAGACGAGGGCCTAAAACATTTATCACTGCAGCAATTGCAGCAAATAAAACAGCAACAATAACTGTATATTTATATACTGCAAGTCTTTTAAAAAGCATTTTTAATGAACCTTTAAAGTCTTTTGCTCTGTCATTTGAACGTATAGCACCGGGTTTAGACATAGTTTTATTCATTTTCAAGTTCCTCCTTTGATAACTGAGATAGAGCAATTTCACGATACACATCACAAGATTTTAAAAGTTCATCATGTTTTCCGATACCAACAATTTTACCTTCATTAAGCACAACAATTATGTCAGCATTCATGATAGTTCCAATTCTTTGAGCAACGATAACTTTTGTAGTATTTTTATAAGCTTTATCAAGCTTTTTTCTAACAATTCTATCAGTTTTATAATCAAGAGCAGAAAAACTATCATCAAAAATAAGAATATCAGGATTTTTGATTATTGCTCTTGCAATAGAAAGTCTTTGCTTCTGACCACCTGACACATTCTTTCCACCTTGAGAAATATGATAATCAAGACCTTCAGGGAAGTTATACACAAAATCAGATTGAGAAATTTCAATAGCCTTTTTCACTTCTTCGTCAGTTGCATTTTCTTTGCCATACCTTATATTTTCAGCAACCGTGCCACTAAAAAGAATGCCTTTTTGTGGAACATATCCAATAATTTCATGAAGCTCATGTTGAGTATAGTCTTTAACATTAACACCATTTATAAATATTTCGCCATCAGAGCAATCATAAAATCTTGGAATAAGATTAATAAGTGTGCTTTTACCACTTCCAGTAGAGCCAATAAAAGCTATAGTTTGCCCTTGTTTAACATCGAATGATATATTTTCAAGCACATCGGCATCGGAATCAGGGTATCTGAAATAGACATTTTTAAAACTAATTGTTCCCTTTTCTACAGGCTTTTTCCCAATGCCATCTTTTAAAGAAGTAGGGGTGTCTAGTATTTCATTTATTCTTCGCCCAGACACAATTCCACGTGGCACAAACATAAACAGAACAGAGAGGGAAGTAAAACTCATAATGATAAAGATAGAATATTGAGTAAAGGCACTCATAACAGTAAGAAGGTAAGGATTTTCTCCTGCAAGCAATCCTATAATCCACACAATCGCAAGCGAAGTGCCTTGCATAATAAAAGATAAACTAGGTTCAATTATGGCAAGCACTCTATCAACAAATAAACTGAGTTTAGAATAATGTTTATTCACATTATCAAATTTTTCTTCTTGAGTTTTTTCAGCACCATAAGCTCTAACAACTTTTAATCCTGTCAAGTTTTCACGGGTAACAAGGTTAAGTCCATCGGTTGCTGTTTGAATTTTTTTGAACTTAGGAACAACTGTAAATATGATTATAGATACAACTAAACAAATTGCAATAACAGAAACAACATTAACAAGAGATAATTGTCCAGCAGAATTTCCAACAGAAATTTGTGCAATATTGATGATTGCAAGAATTGCCGTAAGTGGAGCTTGAAGTCCAAGTGTTATAGTTGTAGTTAAAACTTGTTGAAGCTGTATTATATCATTTGTAGAACGTGTGATAAGAGAAGGAATTGAAAATTTATTTATTTCAGCTTCTGAAAAGTCATTAACTCTTTTAAAGATATTGCTTCGAACTCTTGCAAGCAGATTTGTTACTACATAAGAAGAGAGATAGTGAGCAAAAATAGCACAAATAACAACACCAAGGGCATAACAAAGCATTTCAACAGATGCCATAACAATATCAGTCCAATAATCGGCGATAGGTGTTGACTGAAGATAATCACTTATTTTAAGTGTGCATCGTGGAAGAGATATATTGCACCAAACTTGCCCAGCAACGAAAGCAAGGGTTAAAATAAGAACAATCCATTCTTTCCAATTTAAGTATTTAAACAATTTAAACATTTTTTCTCTCCAATTTTCTAAAATTAGTGGCATTTCCAATAATTTTTTCAATAACTTTTTTAGTAGTAGTTAAGTCTTCTTTAGATATGCCTTTAATTATTATTTTGTGCCAGTTGTTTATGGCTTTATCAAACCTGCAAGCAAGTTCTCTCCCTTTATCTGTAAGTGTAAGTTTAATATTTCGTGTATTTTCAGAAATATTATTAACATATTTAATAAGTTTTTTATTTAAAAGTTTAGAAACAATCCGATGAGTATGAGATTTATCACATTCAATATCGTGAGTAATTTCTATTTGAGACCTATCACCTTCATTATAAAGAATGCTCATAAAAAACATTTCAGAGCTTTTAAGGTTAAGTTCTTTAAATTCTTCGTTAAGATAACTTTGCAGATGTTTTTTTACAAGAGGCAATGATTTAAAAATAGAATTATTCATATTTTCTCCGTAACCTTAGTAATTATATGCAAACAAGGTTGATAAGTCAACTAAAAAATGCACTAAATTTTATAAAATTAATCTAAAATAAAAAAATATTTTGACTAAATTTTATAATTTTTGAATAATTGATTGCAAGAGTTAATTTAATATGGTATATTATTTAAAATGGAGGTATATATGGGACTATTTAAGAAAAATAATAAAGTTATAGACCCTATAATACATGATGAAGAGGCAAATTTCACATTATCAAGCGGAGTTCATATACTAAATAAATGTCATAATGTTTCGTTAAATGGCTCATGTATTGTGCTTGAAAGTTTTGATTGCACCTTTAAAGAAATTTCAGGTAAGGCAAAAGTCCAGATGATTGAAAATGGAGAAATTGACACACTTACAGGCAAAGCTAAGATAGGGCTTTTCAAAAGTGGGAAAATAACATTAGTAGCCGGGAAATCATCAATCACAACTATAAATTCTTGCACCATAGATTATGTTAAAGATAAGGCAAGTATAGGCACAGTTAATGGTGGGTTTATAAGATTTATTGATGATAAGGCAGAACTTGCCACACTTACAAACGGTGAAGTTATGTTTGTAAGAAATAAAGCCAGAATCGTTACTATGATAACAGGTAAAATAACAGGGATTGAAAATAGTGCAAATCTTGTAAGTATGCTTAATGGAAGCATAACCTATCTTTTAAACTATGCAAAAGTTGGAACTATGAATGATGGACATATTAATCTTTTTGCTGATGGAAGTGAAGTTTCAACCTTTAATAATGGGAAAATAGATGAAATGATAGGAAGAGCACTTATATCTGCAAATATGAATGGGGAGATAGGTTATCAAGATAAACAAACAATAATTTTATATTCACCAAAAGAAAGTGAGAAGAGAATGAGTGAATATAAACAAGAGAAAGAATCTGCTATAATCTCTGCCACCTCTATATCTCCAATAGGTGAAGAGCAAGTAGGTAGCGATGAAAACGAGAAGATTGACCAAGAGTTAACAAAAGAAGAAACTAGAGAAATTAATATAAAAACAGACGAGTCTAAAGAAAAAAATATAGAACTCTTAGAAGAAAAAGTTAATAAAACAAAAAAGAAATCAAAACCTAAACAACTAAAAATTGATGATATTGAAAGTATGGAACAGAAAGAAGAAATAAAAGACTCAAAAGAAGTTGATAATAAAAATGATGAGGCAGATAGCACAAATAATTCAGAAGAGTAAAAACTTAAAAAATATAGTGAAACTTTAATGAAAATGTGCTAAAATATATTGTAAATAAAAATTAATGCACCTTTAATATAGGTGCATTTTAAATGGAGAAAAATGGATTTATTTTTAGATGCGTTATGGGACGCCACCAAAGATACTTTAATAGTTATTCCTATTTTGTATTTAGCTTATTTACTTGTAAGCTATTTTTCTCATAACAACAATGAAAAATATGCCAAAGTTTTGCACTATACAAATAAGGCAGGTCCTGTAATAGGTGCATTTTTAGGCTGTATTCCACAATGTGGGTTTTCATCTGTTATGAGCGAATTATATTCAAAAAAGATAATCACACTTGGCACTCTTATGGCTGTTTTTATTGCAACAAGTGATGAAGCTATACCAATTATGCTATCAGAGCCAGAGTTTATTCCAGATTTACTTATACTACTTGCTATAAAGGTTATTTATGGTATAGTTGTAGGTTATATTATAGATGGAATTATCAAACTATTTAATAAAAGAAATAAAGTATTGCAAGTTAAGGAAACATCAAATAACCTAGATAATAAAATCAAAGATGGCGAAGAAAATTATAATAAAACTATCGAATTAAAAAACATAGATAATAAAACTACATCAATATCTGTAGAAAATGATAATAGCGATGTTAATAACTTTGAACTTGAAACTAAATCACAAGAACATACTAATGATGCCATAGATAAAGAACTTGAACAAATCAATATTAGTGGGTGCGAGAGTGGGCATGGTCATAAACATAAAAAACATAAATGTCATCATGGAAGAGAGGAAGAACAAGGACATGCACATAGCCATGGGCACTGTTGTGCAACAAATATTTTTTTAGATGCTTTAAGACATACTGCCATTATTGTTGCTTATGTTTTTGTTGCAACACTTATTATAAACTTAATTGATAGATATTGTGGTGGATTAGCACCACTACAGAAATTTTTTACAGATAACGTTTATATCCAAATATTGTTTGCATCACTTATAGGGTTGATACCAAATTGTGCTGCTTCCGTGTTTATTGTTGAGCTTTTTATGTCTGGAGTTTTATATTTCCCTGCGCTGGTGGCGGGGCTAAGTGCAGGTGCTGGTGTTGGACTGATAGTGCTATACACATCAAACTATAAAAAGATAGGTGTAAATGTGATAATAACATTCTTACTCTATTGTCTAGCCGTTATAGGTGGAATAATTATCAATTTTATTCCGATTTGGTGAAAATAGTTGACAAAATTAGACATACTAGTTTAGAATTTATTAAGCTCTAGGAGATTACAAATGATAAAAAAAGAAAATACTAAAGAAAAAGAATTGCTAGTGAGGGAACTAGGGATTTATGAACTTCGTGGGCTTGCCCGTGAAGTTGGAGTGCCTTCACCAACAAAAAAGAAAAGAGAAGAACTTATAAGTTTAATACTAAAAAAATTTCAAGATGGTATGATAATGGACCCAAAGCGAAGAACAAAAGGTCGTCCATATAAAAAGCTTTCATCAATAGAAGATATTGTTAGTTCAATGACAAATTCTTATGAAAATAGCAATATTCCAATGACTTATGAATCTATTATAACATTTGCACAAGAAATACCTCAATTTACTTCAACTGATGATGATACGGTCTATGTTTTTGAGGGGATTGCACGAAAAAATGCTGAATACATGATGTTTTATTGTGATAACAAAAGCATATATTTGAAAGATATTAACCATCTTGATAAATTAAAAATTGGTGATAAAATTAAGGTTGAAGCTAAGTCAATGGGTGGAAAAAATCAATATATTGCAAATAAAATTTTAAATATAAATAATATAGAAGCCAGCAGTTATAAAGTTAATAATAATGAAAAGGGAAATGAGATAATATCAAACCAAACTATTCCTTATGGAGATACTAATATTTTTGTTGGCAGACGTAATGTGTATCTATTTAATGAAGATTTATATGAAAATAATAATTTTGAAACTATAACAAAATATTGTAAAGAAAATAATATAAAATTATTACTACTTGCTCTGAACACATCTTTTGAAAATCAAATTCTTTTTAAAAAACTTGAATTTGAAAATTTTACAACACCTTTTGGAAGCAGTAATATTGTTAATTTTAATAAGATTATAGACACAATAAATTATGCCCAAAATCTTATTGAGAAAGGGGAAGATGTTATTGTATTTGTTTTAGATATTGTTGAGATGCTAAGAATACTTGATAAATGTTTTGTAAGTGAGATTCAGTTGAATAGTGAACATTGTGAGCAAACAATAATAATTGCCGATAAGGTTGTTTCTTTGGGAAGAGCTTACGAAAAAGCAAGTTTAACTTTAGTTTTAGGATATAATAAACATGATGAAAATGAAAAATATCTCAATGAAAACGTTTTTAGAATAAGCAAAAAAATATAAAGGATTAGGAATAAAATAAAAATAACTACACAAAATAATTTAAGTAAAGAAAACAAGTTTTATCTTTACTAAAAACAAATCGCAAGTGTGAGAAATATTCTCTAAAAGGCGATTTGTTTTTATTTATATAAGGTGAATGTTATTTTTGAAATGAAAATTTTAATTAATAAAAATAATTGACAAATATCACTTTTAATGATTATAATAAAACTATGTTTGGATTTTATGATAGTTATTTTTTATTTTTTGGACTACAAATAACATATTATGGATTTATTATAGCTTTAGGTATGGCTTTAGCGGTATTTATAGCATGTAAAAATGCAAAATATAGGGGGCTTAAAACAGATGATATAGTTCTTGCTGCTTGTTATGTGCTTCCTCTTGCTATAATAGGTGCAAGACTTTATTATGTGATATTTAGTGATTATAGTTATTCCTTTGGCGAAATTTTTAGAATATGGGACGGGGGAATGGCAATCTATGGCGGAGTTATTGGCGGGGCAATAGGTGTAATGCTATTTTGTATTATACACAAGAAGAATTTTTTTGATGTAGGGGATATAGCTGTGCCAAGTTTAATACTTGGGCAGGCGATTGGAAGAATAGGGTGCTATTTTTCTGGCTGCTGTTATGGAATTGAAGTCACAGATTCTTCTCTTATGTGGTTTCCGTTGTCAATGCAAGTGAATGGCGAATGGCATTTATCCACAATGTTTTATGAATCAATATGGAACTTTCTAGGTTTTATAGTTTTAATGCTTTTATTAAGAAAAGCAAATGTGAAACGTCGTGGTGTGGTAATGTCATTATATTTAATTATATATGGAGCTGGAAGAGCCTGGATTGAAGGTTTACGTGGAGACAGCCTTTATATTGGTTCAATCAAGGTATCACAACTTTTAAGTATACTTCTTGTAGTTGCAGGTGTTATTGTTTTAACAGTAGTTTATTTTTTAACAAAACAAGGCAAAATAAAAACGTTAAAAGAAATGTACTTTGATGAATTTGTCTTAGAACAAAATGAGCTTGCAAAAAGGAAAAAAGAGAAAAATAAAGAGAAACGTAAAGAGAAGAGAATTCTAAAGAGCAAAAAAAATAGAGAATCCGATAAAACAGATAACAACAAGTCTAATAATTCAGAGGTTGAAAATAATACAAAAAAAGAATAATAATTTATAAATTCGATAAAATAAATGGATTTTAAAAGAATAAAATAATATAAAATTAATAATAATAAAATTATGAAAGGGCGTATTTTTACAATTAAAAAGACAACTATTTTAAAGTTGTCTTTTATATTTAATGTTTTGTTATTTATCACATCATCACTAATTTCTTTTTTAGTTATAAAAAATTATAATTTATGGTTTTTCATGTTTTGTATTTTTATTGGCTTGCATTTACTTATAAGAAGTTTTTTATTTAGATTTGACTCTTCTTGTTACTTTGGTTTTCTATTGCTTTTTATCGGCGGTTTTTATTTGTATTGTCTGCTATTAAATTTACAGGAATTTTATTCGGTATTTTTGTTAATGTCTTTTTCACTTGCATCATATCTTACAGCGTTTTTCTATCAACAAAATTTTCAGTATTATCTTTCTTTTTCGCTAATATTCGTTTCAATAGACCTATTTCTTTATTTGTTAAATATAATATCAATTTTAATTTTTCTTGCAATTATACTATTAATTGTGGTATTATTACTATGTAGATATTTAACACTTAAATAGTTAGGAGAGGAAAATGTTTTCAACAGAAATTAATGGTTATAATAAAGATGAAGTTGATAAATACGTGGCAAATTTAAAAGCCAGTTATGAAAAAAGTTTAATGGAAGAAAAGTTAAAAGTTCTTGAAGCAGAACGAAAAGTTCTTGAATACAAGAATAAACAAAAAAACATAATGAGAGTGCTTGAATCTTTTAAAAAAGAAGAGGCTGAAGGTAATCGCAATATAGAAATTCTAAGGGGAGAACAACTTAGAATGATATATCAAAATCTACAAAGTTTTTTAGAAGAGCTTAATTCTCGTTATCCTGGAATTATTCTAAATAGTTCATATAAAAAACTTGTCGTTGATATTGAATCAATATTAAATAAAGCCGATGCAAGAAAGAGTGAAATTATAAGCACAGGCACAGAGAACGACCCAATGAGAATATTGTTATCAAAGATGCAAGACAAAAAGCAACAAGAAAACCCTAAGGAAATAAAAATTGAAAGGGTGAATTTTGATAGAGACAAAACAAGTCTTATTAAACCTGTTTGTGAGATGGAAATGCAGACAGATGAAGAAACTGGTGATTATGACAATTTAGTTGATAAATTTTTAAATACTAAACCAACGGAGGAAAAACCATTAAATCAACATAAGCTTCAACAAACAAGCGGTTTTGATTTTATGGAAGCTGTCAATCCTCATGAAGACTTGAACGAAATAATGAAAGCCTTTGACTTCTTTAATGATGAAAATAATAAGCCTAAGGAAGGCGAATATAACTTTGATGATTAAAATTTAGAAAAAAATCAAGTAAATTCTAAGACGAAAATAAATTATGCTAGCCCAAAATATTACTTGATTTTTTTAAAAACTAAAATCTTAAAACACCGCCTGACACAGTTAACACTTCGCCAGTTATGAAACTTGCTTTATCGCTAGCCAAAAAGAACACGGCATGAGCAACATCACAAGCCTCTCCAAGTCTCTGTAGTGGAGTATTTTCTTTAATATGTTCTTTTTCAAGTTTGTTAAAACAACTTGTCATTTTGGTTTCAATAAAACCAGGCGCAACGGCATTTACTCTTATATTGCAAGTGGCAAGTTCTAATGCTAGAGCCTTTGTAAGTCCAATAACTCCTGCTTTTGTTGCAGAATAAGTGGTTTCAGCTGGTCCGCCATAAAGTCCATAGATGGAAGATATATTTATAATATTCCCATGTTTTTGTTTGATAAAATATTTAGATAAAATTTGATTACAATATATAGTTCCTTTAAGATTTATATCTATAATTTTATCAATATTTTCTTTGCTTTCATCACAAAGCAAAATCTCAGGGTTGCTTATTCCTGCGTTGCAAACAGCACAATCTAAATAGTCACTTTCATCAAATGCCTGCTTAATGCAACTCTCAATATCTTGATAATTTTCTAAATTCATTTTAAAAGTTTTTATTTCAATATTAATTTTATTACAATATTCAATAATTTTATTGCAGTTTCCGTTATAATAGGTTGCTATAATATTATAGCCATTATCAGCAAATTCTTTTGCAATAGCATAACCAATATCACCTGAAGCACCGGTTATAAAAACACTTTTTCTAATCATTTTTTCTCCTTAAAAAGGATTTTATCACAAAAACATAAATTTTAAAACAAAAATATAAACAAATCAAAATATTATGTTATAATAATTATATGAAAAGGCAAAATAATATACTCTTGAAAGAGGAGTTTGAAGATTGTAAATTATGTGGTAATCTTCAAAAATTAGACTATGATTGTATGTTGCAGAAGGGTAGAACACCATTTATAATAATAGGTGAGAGCCCTGCAAAAGATGGTTGGATAGAGTCACATAAAGCATTCTATAATAAAAATGGCAAGCTACAGGGAAGTGGCAGGATTTTATCAAAATTACTTGCCATCTTAAATATAAATATAGATGATATAAATTTTACCGAGTGCTGTAAATGTGTTATTCAAGACCGAAAAGCTTTAGATTTATGTTCCAATAATTGTAAGCATTTTTTATTTAAGCAATTAGATGGATTGGTAGATTGTGATATTATTATAACCCTGGGCTTACACCCAACACAAATACTGCTTAACAAAAAGATAGCCAGATTTTCCGATTTTGTAGGTAGGGTGTTTAATATAGAAATAAATAGTAAAAAGTTTAAGTTAATACCAATATATCACCCTTCGCCAGTAAATCCAAAAGGGTATAAAAATAATGTAGCAATATTTGAAATGATAAATGATATGCTTATTAATACAGAAATAAAGGAGCCTAAAGATTCGTAATGAGAAGGCTAATTATTTAAGTTGTTAATTATAAGAGTTTTGTAATAGCATTAAGAATCTTTTGTTTAACTATCATTTTAAAAAACAATATTGACTTAATTATAAAAAGAGTAGGTCCAGCACTTATTTTTTTTAATGTTATTTATGAGTAGAAAAAATTAACGTAAAAACTAAAAGAATTTAAGTAAAATAAAAACTCAGCATAGAAATTAGACTGAATAAGAATAATGCATCTAGAGAACGGGTTGTAATTACTGATTGGGCAACTAAGACTTTTTCACCAAACTTGCCAAAGCAAGGAAGGACACAGCCATTTATAAGATGCTCGCTATTCATTACTATTGTATCACATAATACAAAAAAAGCAATATAATACAAAAATCAGTTGAATTTATAAAGAATCATATAATAAACAAACAAAATATAATTAGAAAAATCAGAAAATAACAAGAAACAAGGGTAAATTCGCCTAAAAAGAAGTCAAAGTACATAACAAAATTATCTAAAAAGCCAACGGCAAGGTTAACTTTTTAAAAATGCAAAAAACACAACATTCATATCAAATTTTATAACAAAAACCAAGTATTTCATCATGCCTAATATCATAATTTTTTATATACTTTAATATTATGCAAGAAGAAAAGTTTAATAAAAAAAACAAGCTGACACCCTTAAATGTCGATAGCTTGTCAATTAAAAAGTTCGTCAAATTGTAAAATATATATAAAATAATAACTATTATCTTTATTTTAATATGGTGGGCAGGGTTGGATTCGAACCAACGAAGACGAAGTCGACGGATTTACAGTCCGTTGCATTTGGCCGCTCTGCAACCTACCCATAAATTTTAAGCACCTTTATAGGTGCTTTTATTTGTGAAGATGGAGCTGGTGAAAGGAATCGAACCTTCAACCTGCTGATTACAAGTCAGCTGCTCTACCATTGAGCCACACCAGCAAATGGGGGATTGGCGATATAGTGGAAAGAACAAATTTTGTGGTGGGAGTTCAATCCACAACTCACCCATGGTGCCCTAAGGTGGAATCGAACCACCGACACAAGGATTTTCAGTCCTTTGCTCTGCCGACTGAGCTATCAGGGCGTAAGATTTAAAAAGAATAAATCTTTTTAATAAATGGATATGGCGACTCGAATGGGGCTCGAACCCACGACCTCCAGCGTGACAGGCTGGCGTTCTAACCAACTGAAC
>CALVPQ010000016.1 GCA_944351415.1 uncultured Clostridia bacterium
TGGTATGTGAATTTTGCATATCATCCTCCAAATGTTAACATTATTTTATAATATTATATCAAAAAAGTCAAACAAATGAGAGTATTTTTTATAAATGTCTAAAAGAAAATTGCAAAAACTGAAATAATTTTAGCCAAATTTATAAGTTAAGTGATAAACTTGAATAACACGATTTTGGTAGAGAAAATAAGGGGTTAAAGGGGATTTGCTGGAATAAAAAGACATAAAAAAAGAAGTTCCAAAGGCACCTCTTAATCGAAGGGTCGGGGGTTCGAGCCCCCCCGCAGTCCACCACACTATTCCCCTTTTATAAGGGGGTTTTTTATTTCTAAATATTAAAAATAAATGAAATCTTGTTATGTCATTAATTCCATCTTGTAGTGATATTGTTTCATTTTTTCTATATACCTCTTATAATAACAAATTTTTCTTATCTTCACTATCAATTAAAATTTTATTTTTTAATAGAAAAAATAAATTTTTAAATGATTTAGTTGAAATAAATGTTAAATTTATGGTAACATAAGTTTAAGGAGGAAAATATGATTTTGAAAAAGAAAAAATTTACTACATTATTTTTATCAATTGTGCTTGGTGCTTTCGCTATGGTGGGACTAACCGCTTGTGGTGACAAAAATGGAGAAAGTCAAGGTTATGCTCAGGACTTCTATGCGATGTCAGCTATATCAAGTTTTAATTTCTTACAGAAAAATGTTAACTCTCAGACAACAGCAAATTCTCAAGCTTTAACAACTAGGATTCAAACTGAAGATGCCCAAAATATTTCCGAATATATGGGAATGTTCCAAGATATGCTTGCAAGTGATACATCAAACTATTATACTAACGAAGAAGTTGCAGCTGACGATGTTTATGCAAACACTTATAATTTTAAGATGTCATTATCAGTTCCATCTCTAAATGGTGAGCAACAAGATTTTGTTATGTATTATAACGAATTATACACAGACGTTGAACAAGAATATGATGACGATGAAGTTGGATTTGATGAAATTGAGTTGGAAATAAACACCACTTTGAGTGGAATTATTGTGTATGATAATGCCGTTTATAAAGTTGAAGGCGAACGCGAATATGAACAAGAAGGCAACGAAACTGAAATTTCTATTGAATTCAAGGCTTACTTAAACGACATGGACTATATTTTAGTTGAACATGAAATGGAAGATAAGGAAGTTGAATATCAGTATACTATTTTCCAAAATGGACAGGAAAGTGTTACAGAAGTTGAATTTGAGAATGAACGTAATTCAAAGAAACTTGAACTTGAGTTTGAAAATAATTCAGCATCTGGTGAAAGTGAAGTTAAATATGAAATTACACAGTCATCTGCTGATGAAAATGTTTTTAATGTTAGAGTGAAAAATTCTGTAAATGACGTTGAAACTGGAGAAAGATTTACAATAACAGTGACAAGTGAGGGTTATATCTTTAACTATTCAGATGGTTCTTCAGAGACAATTTTATATTAAAACTACAAAAATCGCCAAAATTTTGGCTGTTTTCAATAAAAAAATGAGAATTTTAATAATTCTCATTTTTTTATTCTAAAATTAGCCAACCAGCACCATTGCTTCTTTTTACTTTTATAGGCTCTATTTCTTTTACGTTGCAAAGCCAAATGAGAGTGCAATATCTCTTTTTCATGGTTGATTTCCAATCTTTAAATTTATCGGTTCCTATTTGTTTTCCATATTTTAATCTTATTTCTTCGACAAGTTCTGGTGAGAGCTGGTAATATTTGACATCTTTAACAGTTGCTATGGCTGTTACATCTTTTCCACTCTCTTTAAGCAGAATTTTATCCCCTACACTAACTTTATCATAAGGCGGAATTTTATTCATACTCCACCTGCTTTCAATAGTCTTTTCTCCAGAAAGCACCATGTTAAAAAAGGGTTGTTTTAAAATTGCTATATGTTGCATTTTATCACCTAAATTTTTTTAAACATTGTTATCATTCTATCTTCATATCCATTTTTAGAATAAAACTTTTTTGCATTTTCATTATATGCAAAAACTTCTATTTGGATAAATTCGCAGGCTATTGACTTGAAATAATTTTCCATTGTTTTTAATAATTTTGTTCCAACCCCACCCTCTCTTGAATTTTTAGAAACAATAAGTTCTGCAACTATTCCTTTTTTAGGGCAAGTATATACAAGTTTATCCTCTTCGTTATAATTTTCTATGTATCCAGCTATCACTCCTAACACCCTATTTTGATTTACATAAATAAAAATCTTGCCTTGCCTATTTTTGCAATCTTGCAACAAAAATTCAAAGTATTTTTCTCTATAATCCGTTGAAATTAGATTTAACTGATATTTATCTATTTCTATTATATAGTTTTGTAAATCAACAAGTAAATCTTTTACTTGTTCGGAAAATTCTTCTTTTAATTCAATAACATTTTCATAATCTAACATGAAGTTATTATACCATAAGATATATAATTTCTCAATTTTTTATAGCTTTTTTTTAAAATTTTTGTCTATTTTGAAACATTATATAGAATTTGTTAATAAAAAGCTATATATTAAACGCAATTTCAAATTTTCTATATCCTATCGTTATTTTTTAGCAATTTTACCACTTTAAATTCTTCACAACATACTTTGCAATTTTCGTTAAATGCTAAATTATATTGTGCTAGCTCCTCTGTAAAAAATTCTTTATGCAATTTTTTCCAAGTTTTTAATGATTTATCACCCTCGCCTTCCTTCTGAGCATGCTCTGACGACACTTTGTTAAAGGTTGTTACATAGGTCTTTGTGGTATAAATGAGCATTTTTTTTGTTTGTTTCCAATTTGTTAATATTGAAAATCCTTCACTAATTTTATCATCTTTAAAATACAAACTTGATGTTGCAGTTTTTTTGCCATTTAAAACAAGTTCAAATAAACTATCTGCCATCTCCTGACTATTGCCAAAATGCCAATCCTCAATATCCTGTTGAAATCTTAATAAATAACCATCAGGGTCTTGGACTAAAAACTCTAAAACATGGTTATTTATATCATTTTCTTGATAATCGCTGACAATCAAGTCTATAAATATTTTTACTTTGTGTTTTTTGAGTGAATAATAAACTTTGGAAATGTCAGGCAAAATTATTTGAAAATTTATACCACGTCCGAGCGGATATTTTAAATCATCAGATACATTCCAACTTCCTTTTGTTGATGGAAGTGTGAGCTTTTGCAGCATAATCTGGCAATCACCTAAAGTCATCATTGCAAAATCATTTCTTTCATATTGCACATTAAAGCCTAAAATTTCGGTATAGAATTTTTTTGATTTTTCAAGGTTAAAAACCCTTAATTCAGGAATTAAACAATTAAATTTCATCTGTTACACCTTTTTATTAAACCTTTTTCTATTAAATAAAATTATATTAATTTTGTGTAAAATTATTATTTTTTCTGTGGCAACTTAAAAAAATATCCATTTTAACTACTTTATCGCTTGAAAGACTTTTTCTAAAATTTCTGTTGCAATTATATAAGCATCTGGGCATTCGCTTTCTCGTGGACCACCAATATTTAAGGTAAGCTCACTGCCAAGGTTATTAAGCCAATCTATTATTTTTGCCTCGTCATCTTTGCTATAAACTTTTAAACAAGGTCTTTCATACTCCTTTGCAATCTGCTCTGTTAAATTTGTTCCACCTGAGAATTTTGTTTGATTTGGTTCTATAATAAGTGTTACATGAGAATCTCTTACATTCCATCGCGTTCTTTGTGCAACATCTTTAGACGGAGTTTCTTTTAACTCTGGATAAAATTTTCTAATCCCAGGGGCTTTTTGCATATCTTCAGCCCACCCATCTTTTGGACACCACCCTACAATAGCAATATTATACTTTTTTGCAATATCTAATGCGGCACGGTCAACACCAGTTTGTCCACCTGTTCTTATAAAGGCTATTTTATTCATAAATTCTCCGTCTTTATATTTTATAATTTCTTTTACAAAAGTATAAAATGAATAGGCAAATTTTGTCAACTAATATAAAATTTTATATTAAAAATGTTTCAATCCATTATTTAATGGTAATAAATAACATAAATATTTAGAATTTATGCTTAACACCCATTCAACTTACAACTCTTATGTTTTAATATTCATTTCTACCATCTTTTTCTTCCTATAGATTGAAATTTTGTTTATTTATTTGACAATAATTTTATAAAACCTTATAATTACAATAGAAAATTATTTAAAAGGAGTATTATTATGAAAAAACAAACCAAAAGACCACTTTTGCTTGCTGGACTTGTTATGAATATTATTACTTTTATTATCTTGATTGTTTCTAGTGCGATAAATATCTTTAATATTTCAACAAACCTTGGTGATACAGTTGAGGCTAGTGAAATTATCAATCTTCTTATAGGTATTCTTCTTGTGCTCGTTGGAATTGTTACTATTGCTATCTCTGCAATGTGCATTATGAGAATAAATATCCATGAAGAACAGTTCCATGCAAAAAGAGGACTAATTCTTACAACTTTTATTCTTACTGTTTTCTCATTTATCCTTACTATAGTTGGAATGAGAACTTATGGCTTTGATATTTTAACATTATTTATCACACTCTTCCTTATCTGTTCTGCAACTTTTATTATAGTTGAATATTTTTTAAATAAAAAAGTTTGTTTAACTTGCAAAGAAAAAGCTGAAGAGAATAAAGAAGAAAATAAATAAAAACTAAACACAAAAAAAAATATGCATTCTGCATATTTTTTTATTTGTTATAAAAATTATTGTATTATATCATTTTTAAACTCTTATTTCATAAATTTTTTAATTAAAATAGAGTATATGAGTTAAGAAATTAAATTAAGATTTAATAAAATCTATCTTAAAACTTTTTCTATCAATTAATTTTATGTTATAATACTTTAAAGGTGTGTTATGAATTTTTTTGATACTATAATCCTTGGCGGTGGAGCTAGTGGCTGTATTTGTGGTTTACTAGCAAGTGGTAATATAGCAATAGTTGATAAACAAAATAAAATGGCAAAAAAATTATTAGTAACTGGTAATGGAAGGTGCAATATCACAAATCTAAATGCCTCGGCAAGATTTTATAATGATAAAAATATTGATAAATATTTAAACCGTTTTAACGTGGGTGAAACAATAAACTTTTTCCATCAAATAGGACTTGTTTTTCAATATGATGGTGATAAAGCCTATCCCCTTTCCAATTCAGCAAAATCGGTTGTTGATGTGATAAATAATGCTTTAAAAAATAAAGAGGTTCACACTATCACAGATTGTGAAATCACTGATATTAATCTTGAAAATGGTCAGTTTGTTCTTAAAAGTGTTTCTCAACAATTTTTTTGCAAAAAACTTGTTATTGCAAGTGGTGGGAAAAGTGTTGAAAGATTTTTAGAAAAGTATAAGATTGAAAGCAGTCCATTCTGCCCTAGCCTTTGTGCAGTCAAAACAACAAATACACACAACCTAAATAATGTTAGATTGCATGATGTTAAAGTCTATGCAAGAACAAATAGTGGCAAAACTAAAGATGACCGTGGAGAGGTGCTATTTAAAGAAAGTGGGCTGAGTGGAATTGTTATCTTTAGCTTATCAAGTCTTTTTGCAAGAGAGAAAAATTTTAGTGGAAAGATAAGCATAGACCTTCTTCCAGACTTAAGTGCTGGAGATGTTGCCAAACTGCTCCATACACGAAAATTTTTAAAACTTAGAATATCTGATTTTTTTGATGGACTTTTTGTTAAAGAAATTGGTTATGAAATTTTAAATAGATGCAAACTTGATGAAAATAGGACCAGTGATAAATTGAATGATTACGAAATAAATGAGCTTGCAAAAGCTATAAAAAACCTTGATTTTGAAGTTAAGGGACATTATGATAATAATCAAGTTTATAGTGGCGGAGTTAAGCTTGAAGCACTGACAGACAATTTAGAGTGCAAAAATATTAAAAATCTTTATTTTTGCGGTGAAGTTTGTGATGTTGATGGTGAATGTGGAGGCTTCAATCTTCAATGGGCATGGACTAGCGGTGCTATAGTTGGAAAATCAATTTAAAATTTCAAATCCTATATATTAATTCCATCTATCTTTATTTTTATGTTTTGAATAATTTAAAAAAATAATGTGATTATTAAACTTTTTTATAGTTTTTTCTATTAAATAACAAAAATAATTTTGATTCCAATAATAATTTGTTAAAATATTATAAAGGAGAATTTTATGATTGAATGTAGAACTGATATTAATATTGAAGCACAAAAAGTTTTATCTAAAAACTTGAAGCTTGCATCAATAATTTCACTTGTTATCGGCACTGTGGGCTCTCTAGCTTATATTGTTCTAAGTTGTTTCTTTAACAGTGGCTATCTTGATATTATGCTTGTGTTTTGCTTGCCGTTTGGATTTGGGCTTGTTTATCTTGTTTCAATAAATAACCTTATAAAGAAAACAGGTGATAGCACTTATAATATTTATCAATTTGAAGAAGAATTTTTTAATATTTCAACTTATAAACATGGCGAAGTTGTTGGAACGGCAAAATATTACTATAAAGATTTAAAGAAAGTTAAAGAACGTGATGGTTATCTTCTTCTTTATATAAATATTAGTAATGCCTTTTTAGTTAAGGAGAGTACTTTGAGTGAGAGTGATTTAAAAATCGTTAAATCTTTTCTACATATTGGGATTAGTCAAAATAATTAAATAAAATATTTTCTTTGCAGGTAAACTAAAACATGGTGAAAATGCAAAAAGGCGAAGCCTTTTTTAAAGGTAAAATGAAATTTTACCTTTCATAAGCTTTTGAAAAGTTCAAAAGCTTATGCATTTTCACCGCTTTTTTTTACTTTATTAACAAAAAAAACACGAAAATTTTCGTGTTTTTTAGTTTTATATACTTACAAATTAAAAAATTTAATTTATAAATATTATTTTTATTCCCATTTCCAATTAGCAACTTCTGGCATATCAACACCATGTTCTGCTATGTATTTTTTGTGTTTTTCAAGAGTTTTAGTAAGTGCTTTTACGAGCTCACTTTCTTTCTCAGTTAAATTTAACTTATCAATTACTGAAAGCAAAAGATGATACCTATCAATCTTATTTTGAACACGCATATCAAATGCCGTTGTGATTGTGCCTTCTTCTTGATAACCGTGAACATCAATATTTTTGTTGTTACGAGTTATTGTTAGCTCATGAATAAGTTTTGGATAGCCGTGGAAATTGAATATTACTGGTTTGTTTTTTGTGAATAGCTTATCAAATTCACCATCTGTAAGTCCGTGTGGGTGCAAATTATTATTTTCAAGTTTCATAAGGTCAACAACATTTATAAAGCGAACATTTAG
This sequence comes from uncultured Clostridia bacterium, assembly GCA_944351415.1. Classification (GTDB taxonomy): domain Bacteria; phylum Bacillota; class Clostridia; order Christensenellales; family UBA1242; genus Caccovivens. Next base: position 7,387 of record CALVPQ010000016.1, read on the forward strand.
AGATGGAAGATATTTTTTAATTAAAGTTATACAAGCAAGTGCTTCAATTGTTGGAGTATCCCCTGCCGAGGCAATCACTATGTCTGGATTTTTATGGTTATTAACACAAGCCCATTCCCACACACTTACACCTTTTGTGCAATGTTCTATTGCGCTTTCCATATCAAGCCACTGATAACTTGGGTGTTTTGATGCAACTATTGCGTTTATATAATTTTTACTTGCCTGGCAATGGTCATAACATGAAAGCAAGCAGTTTGCATCTGGTGGAAGATAAATTCTGACTATATCTGCTTTTTTATTGGCAATAAGGTCTAAAAAGCCTGGTTCTTGATGGGTGTAGCCATTATGGTCTTGTTGCCATACGTTTGATGTTAAAAGAAAATTTAATGATGAAATAGGTTTTCGCCACGGAAGTTGATTGCAGACCTTAAGCCATTTTGCATGCTGGGATACCATAGAGTCAACAACTCTGATAAAGGCTTCATAGCTTGCAAATACCCCATGTCTGCCAGTTAAAATATAACCTTCAAGCCAACCTTCGCAGGCATGTTCACTTAGATAGCTATCCATAACTCTGCCAAAATGAGATAAATTTTCATCATTTTCAATAATTTTAGCATTAAAATCTCGTTTTTCTGTGTCAAAAACCTGATAAAGCCTGTTTGACATAGCTTCGTCTGGAGAAAAAATCCTATAATTTTTGTTTTCTTTGTTAAGTTTAAATATATCTCTTATATACCCACTTAAAACAAGCATATCTTGAGCTTTTATGCTTCCTGGTTTCTTAACATCAATAGCATAATCACGGAAGTTTGGAAGCACTAAGTCTTTTAGCAATAATCCTCCGTTTGTTACTGGATTTGCACTTATTCTTTGCTCGCCCTTTGGTAAGATTGCAGAAATTTCTTCCTTCAACTTAAAATTTTCAAAGAGTTCTTCTGGTTTATAACTTCTAAGCCAAGTTTCAAGCATTTTTAAATGCTCTTCTTTTTCCATAGAAATTGGCACTTGATGTGCTCTGAAAGTGCCTTCAATCTGTTTTCCATCAACTTCCCTTGGTCCTGTCCACCCCTTTGGAGTTCTAAGCACAATCATCGGATAGATTGGACGTTTTGATAATTTGTTATTTTCGGCATCTTTTTTAATCTTTTTTATGATTTTAATGCAGTTATCCATAGCTTTTGCCATCTTTTGATGCATTTCCATCGGCTTGCTTCCTTCAACAAAATATGGTTTCCACCCCATGCCCCCAAGATATTTTTTAAGTTCTTCTTTGCTTATTCTTGAAAGAATTGTAGGATTGCTTATTTTATATCCATTCAGATGTAATATTGGAAGCACAACTCCATCTGTTTTAGGATTTATAAATTTATTTGATTGCCATGATGTGGCTAGTGGGCCTGTTTCTGCTTCGCCATCTCCGACAATTACTGCGGCGATAAGTTTTGGGTTGTCTAAAACTGCCCCGAAAGCATGCAGGATTGAATATCCAAGTTCTCCGCCTTCATGCATAGACCCCGGAGTTTCTGGTGCAACATGGCTAGATACACCACAAGGAAAAGAAAATTGTTTGCAAAATTTTTTAATTCCCTTTTCATCTTGCCCAATTTCTGGATAAACTTCACTATATCTTCCTTCTAAATAACTGTTTGAAAGAAAAAAGTTTCCACCATGCCCTGGACCTGAGATTAATATCATGTTAAGATTATATTTTGTTATCACCCTATCAAGATGGGCATAGACAAAATTTTGCCCTGGAACTGTTCCCCAATGCCCAACAATCTTTTTCTTTATATCCTTTTTTTCAAGGGGTCTTGTTAAAAGTGGATTATCAAGAAGATAAAGTTGTGCCGCTGATAGATAATTGCAAGCTCTAAAATATTTATCTAAAATTTTTAAATAACTTTTGCTATTATAATTTGTTTTCATAAGTTCTCCAATTTATTTTTAAAAAAAATTTTTCCCTTTAATTTTTATTATGTAGCTATCGCCAAGCATCTTGAGAAGCTGATATTAATTTAAACTGTGCTTGGGCAAGCATTAGCATGGCTTAAATCTACTATAATTTTATATCAGTAAAATTTTAACATCACATATTCTTTATTATTTTATGTTTTTTTATGATTTTTAGCCATTTATTTGATTATTTTGCTGTTCCCTTAACAATTTAATATAACACTGATAACACATACTTTCGTATCTTTCATCAGCACCAATCATAATTTCATCACCTTCTGTGGCAATCTTTCCATCAACATATCTAACGTTGACTGTTGCCTTTCTTCCACATCTGCAAATACATTTTATTTCCATAAGTGAATCAGCAAGTTCAACAAGGCGTTTGCTTCCTTCAAAGAGTTCAGTTTTATAATTTGTTAGAAGCCCGTAGCAAAGAACTGGAAATTTAGTTGAAAGGTCCTTTAATTGTTCAACCTGTTTTTTAGTAAGAAATTGACATTCATCAACAATTATCACATCTTTTTCCCGTTCTATTTGATATTTTTTGCAAATTTCAAAAAAATTGTCTTCTTTTTTAAATTCATAGCACTCACTTTTAAGCCCTATTCTGCTCCATACCATTGGTGTGTTTCCCTCAATATGTCTTGTATCTAAAATAGGCTTAAAAAGAAAAACCCTAAAATCCTTTTGCTCGTAATTAAATTTACACATAAGTGCCTGAGCTGTTTTACTGCTTCCCATAGCACCATATTTAAAATATAGTTTGCCCATTTCTGCTCCTTGAAATTATTTTATACTTTAGAAAAAGTCTTGTCAAATATATAGAGAAAAATATATAAAACTTCTTTTTATTGATATTTCTAACTTTGCAAAAACTAATATCATTAAAAAATAGGAATTTAGGTAACTCCTATTTTTCTTACTGAAACTTACTTTTAGCCTGGGAAACTGTTAAAAAATTATTTTCAACTTTCTAAACTCTCTCCATTCCGCCACCCTGTTCTTTCTCACTTTCAATCAAAGGTTCTGACTCTTCAATATCAATATTTTCTAAGTCATAGTAATCAAAATATCCTTTTTCGCGTTGTTCTATTTTCTTCTTTTTATGCTGTCTATTCTGTAACTTATTTGCCAAATATGCTTCACGACTACCTAAATCATCAACAATACCTTCCATTTTTAGCTGTTTTTTAAATTTAAAGCCATACTGGACTTCTTTTTCCTCTAATTTTGCTGTGTCTTCTTGATGTTTTTTGCAATAAAGCATATTTTTAAGCATTTTTTCTCGCTTACTACTAACCCCTCCACGTGAAGCTGTGAAATCAGGTGAAATAGGTGTTGTGAAACTTGGCGACTGTTCTTCCTTTGTTTCAATAATCCGACTTAAATCAAGACTTCCTGTGATTTGCCTTGTTACTCTATTGCTCTCTGTAACTTTAAAGGTAAGTTCTTGACATACTGTTAAAATTGGCAAGTTTGTATTCTTATTTACTATAGCGCTTCCATAAGGTGTGATTGCAACTTTTTTGGTTGTTATATTTTTATATGCAAGCACATCAACAAGTGGAATTTGCACTCTTATACCCTTATCTTCATTTTCAACTATCACAACAATATCTTCTGCCCCTATATCCTTTTTGTCAGCAAGTTTTCTGAATGAACAAATACGACCTTTCATTACTTCATTCAAATGATGAGTGCAATATATTGCTGAGTTGAGTTGATTAAATTCTCGCTCTGATAAATCAACCGCATCTTGCATTTGATTTGCCCATAATGCAATATCTCGAACAATTTGCTCGTCGAGCATTTTGCCACCATGAAGATAGGCTAAGATATTATAATGTGTTACGTAGTCAGTTATCCTTCTGATTGGTGACGTAGTATGAGAATAGTGTTCGCTTTGCAACCCAAAGTGACTTATTTTTCTATCAAGTTTTCTAATAGCATCATGCATGATATTCCCTGTTACAATATCTTGTTTTCTATCAAAATTAACTTTAACCTCTCCGCCACCATTCTTTGCTATAGCTTGGGCTCTTCCTGGCTTGCCTACAAGTTTAACATCTTCTGGATTGGGAGTATTGCAATATTTTGCCTTACTTTGCATTCTTACAAGAAAATTATTAACAATCTTTTCTTTATCTGTCCCTTTGACACTTGCAATAATTGTTTTTATTGCCATTGGTGAAAGGTCGCCTTCAAATGGGATTTTTAAATATCCAAAAAATTCCTGTGCTTGGTCTATTTTGCTCTCGTTAGGCTCCTCATGCACTCGATATATATTAGGTATACCATTTTTAAGAGCAAATTCTGCTGATGCTTCGTTTGCCGTGACCATAAAAGCTTCAATTACGTTATGATATGGTATGTGTGGCTCTTTTGTGATGTCAACTATGTCAGACATATCTTCATTTAGTGCCACATTGTATTCATTGTTAGAATCAAATTTTAGCTGATTTCTTTTATTCAAGCCCTGCCATAAAATATCAGATGCAACCTTATTCATAACAACCTGTTCTTCGCGTGATAGCGACTGACCTTTCTTACACTTTTCAAAAAGTGCTAGCCCTGTAACTTCGCTATGTTCATCACAAATCTCTTGTGCCCTTTCATAACTAAATTTTTCTTTACTTTCAATAACCGCGTCCATAATACTGCTGGAAATTGGCTCGCCATTTTTTATATCAACCACAGTTTTAACAACAAAAGCGAGTCGTGGAACGTTTGGATTGAGGGAACAAATATTTGTTGAAAGTTCTGGTGGCAATATGTTATATGCCTTATTTGGTGCATAAGTTGTGAAACCTGCTTGAATATATCGTTTGCCAATTTCGCTGTTGAGCTTTACATATTTTGTTACATTTGCAACTGCAACATAAACAACTAGGTTGCCATTTTCGTCAAAGGTTGAATAAATTGCATCGTCCATATCCTTACAAGTTGCTGGGTCTGTTGTTGTGAAATTTAACCCGCGAAGGTCAACAATTTGTGGCTTACCAGTGTCTAAAGTTTGACGTTGCCCTAATTTTATTAATTCATATTTTGATAAATCAACTTCCGTTGGAATTTTTTCTAATTCTTTTTGCACCTTTTCATCGCTAAAACTCATAATTGCGCCATGGCTTTCTGCAATTGCATCATATTCGGCTATTGGGTTGCCAGCATCACCCTTTATTTCTTGCAGAAAACCCACCGCCTGTTCTGTTTCTGTTTCGTCACTGATGAGCTGCATTGTGCAAATCTTATCTTGAAATTTTGCCATTGTTTTTCTATCATTAACAATAAAAATAGGCTTTCTAAATCTTCTTTGTGCATTCGGAAGAAATACAAGTTCATCATGACTTGTTTTCATAACTCTGCCATAGACAATATTAGAAATACCTACTTTTTCTAGTATATTTTCAGTTTGTTCTTGTTTTTCAGTTTGAGCTAGCCCCAAAATAAAAGAGCGCTCTTCAACTTTTCCTTTCATTGGAAAATAATAGGTGCCAACATTTACACGACTATTTTGTGGAATACCTACGGCATCTCTTCTATCAATATAATATTGATGACTATCCCCATCAAATAAAAGATAGCTTGAGCCATTAGTTTGAATAAATTTTGCCTGTCTAACGGTGGAAGGATTGATATTAATTTGTTTATCCCTTAAAATAAGCCTTCCTTCTTTAATTAAATCGCTTATCGCTTTATTGATTTTGGTTCTTGATGATGCAACTTTTGCTTTACGTAAACGTTCTTTAACCGTTTCAATATCTCCTGGCTGTTGAGCAATAGCCCTAAACACCCTTTCTTGGATTATAATTTCTTTGTTTTGTCTTTTGTCTACCATATTTCACATTCCCTCATTTCTAGAATAGCACATAATGTTTATATTCACAAACAACAATTTAATTTTTTTTATTATTTTTTTTAAACTTTTCTTATATAATACTTAATTTCATTATTTGTGAAAAAATAACTGCCTTTCTAAAAAAAATTGTGCTTGATTTTTGACTTTTTTGTGATAGAATAGATGCTATGAAAACTATAATCTATATTGACTATAATAACACAATTGAAGATATATACCTTAAAAGACGCGGATATAAATATTTTAAAGCTATTTCAAGACTTGCTGCCCTTTGCAAGGAAGAACTTGAAATATATGTTATCACAAAGGCTAGAGTTACACTTGAAGAAGATTTATTTGACCTTATTTATTTTATGCCTGACAATCAGCGTAAGTTTTATAAAGGACTTATAAAAAATGGAGGAGAAACCCTTACTTTTATTGAGCATGGCAAAGATGGAATCGTTGAACTTGGACAGACAATCTATCTAGGTGGCAAAACTAAGCTTGACGGAGTGGAACTTTCAAGGCAAATTATTGATAAAGATAACTCTGCAAACCTATACCTTTTTATTGGAGATGATAAAGATGCCGATGTTCAGATGATTGAAGCAAAAGTTAAATGCAAAAAATATATGGTTCTTGCAAATAATCGCCGATACGTTCCGCAAATTGAAAATGTTATTAAAACATCAAAACATAGCTATGGTGTTGCAGCGGCAATAAACAAAGTTTGCGATGAAATTGAGTGCGAACTTAAAAGAGGTCAACAGGAACATGAAAGGGAGTAAAAACATAAACCTTTAGTTTGAAAATTAAGTGTTTATATTTTTAGTCTACACAATTTTTGGCATTATTTGTTTTAGTTTAGAACATACAGTAAAACTTTGACAAATTGAAAGAATCTTAAAATCACTTAATTGAATAATTGTTAAAAGTTAAATTTGAAAAATTGAATATTTTTTAAAAGTTAAATTTAAAAACTGAAATAAAGTAATTCTTTTTAGAGCATCTACTGAATTAACTGTCTGACATTTTTGCCTGAAAGTTCTGAACATCTTTCTTTCTGATAATGATAAATTATAACTTACAATTATAAAAAATCTCAAGGTTTGATGCCTTGAGTTTTTTTAGTTTTATGTTTCCTATCCTTTCTTTATATGATAGTGTTTTTTATCAAAGTCAATCAGCCCTTCTTCGCGAAGACGTGAAAGTGTGGTTGAAAGTGCACTTCGGTCAACCGACAGGTAGTTTGCAAGTTCTGTTTTATTATATGGTATATCAAAATACAACGAGCCTGCCTTTTTGCTTTGTGCTTGTAAATATGCAAGCACCTTTTCTTTTATATTCTTCTTTGATAGCAGTTTAAGCTTTTCAGTAAGCTCATAGTTCCGCTCTATCACCATCTGCACAAGGTGGCGGACTATTATATCATGTCTTTTACATTTATTTTCACAAGGTGTGAGAAGGCGGTGTCTATTCATCAGCATGACAAGGCAGTTCTCAGTTGCAGTTAAAGTATCTTTATATGTAGTCTCTCCCATGAAGCCATTTTCCACCCCATAGATGTCTCCAGCCTTAAACTTTGTGATAAGAGAAATGTCGCCAAAGGGGTCAATATTTTCAAGTTTTGCCCCTCCTTTTAGAAGCATTACTACATCTTCCACAGGCTGTCCTTGAGCAATTATAGTGTCATTTTTGTTATAATTTCTAAACTTTATCTTCAAACAATATGCCAGTGCCTGCATATCAAATTCGCTAATTTCAGCAAAAATTTTGGTCTTTTGAATTTCTGAAAAATTTTCCATAAACACCTCAAAATGTTGTAAAAACAACACAATTTCTAAAAAAAGTGTAGTATAATTCACTTAGAAAGTCAAGGAAAGCACAAAAATTTATAAAAATTCTATTTTTCGAGCTTTGACGGACTTAAGGAGGAAAACATGAAAATTATAAAGCGAAATGGTCAAGAAATGGTCTTTGATGGAAACAAAATCAGAAATGCAATCACTAAGGCTAACCTTTCTGTTGATGATGTTTCTAAGAGACTAGCTGACAGCCAGATTGAAACAATCGTTTCAAAAGTTACAGGTGAATGTCAGAACATGGGCAGAGCTGTTGGAGTTGAAGAAATCCAAGACTTTGTTGAAAAAGCTATTATGGAACAAGGAGCTTATGATGTTGCTAAAAACTATATCACATATAGATATATTAGACAACTTGCAAGACAGGTCAACACCACTGATAAACAAATTTTTTCTTTGATTGACTGTCAAAATGAAGAAGTTAAACAAGAAAACTCTAATAAAAACCCTACAGTAAATAGCGTTCAACGTGACTATATGGCCGGTGAAGTTAGTAAAGACCTTACAAAAAGATTTTTGCTTCCTGAACATATCTGGAAGGCACACGAAGAAGGGCTTATTCACTTCCATGATGCCGACTATTTCGCTCAAAGAATGCATAACTGCGACCTTGTAAATCTTGAAGATATGCTTCAAAATGGCACAGTTATCTCTAACACTCTTATTGAAAAACCACACTCTTTTTCAACCGCTTGCAACATTGCAACTCAAATTGTTGCTCAAGTTGCATCTAGCCAATATGGTGGACAAAGCATAAGTCTTGCCCATCTTGCACCTTTTGTTGATATTTCTCGTCAGAAGATTAGAAAAGAAGTTGAAGCAGAATTAACTGAAGCTTGTGGACACGCAGAGCCTGAAATGGTTAACAAAATCGCTGAAAAACGTGTTAAGGCTGAGATTAATCGTGGTGTGCAAACAATTCAATATCAAGTTATCACTCTCATGACAACAAATGGTCAAGCTCCTTTTGTTACAGAATTTTTATACCTTGGTGAAGCTAAAAATGAAAGAGAACGTGAAGACCTTGCTATGATTATTGAAGAAACACTTAAACAACGTTATGAAGGTGTTAAAAATGAGCAAGGTGTGGCTATAACCCCTGCTTTCCCTAAGATTATTTATGTTCTTGAAGAAGATAATATCCACCCTGAAAGCAAATATTATTATTTAACAGAGCTTGCAGCTAAATGCACTGCAAAACGTCTTGTTCCTGACTATATTTCTGAAAAGAAAATGCTTGAACTTAAAGTTGACAAAAATGGCAATGGTCACTGCTATCCTTGTATGGGTTGCCGAAGTTTCTTAACCCCTTATGTTGATGAAAATGGCAATCCTAAGTATTATGGCAGATTTAATCAAGGTGTTGTTACCATTAACCTTATTGATGCTGCTCTTTCTAGCGGTGGCGATATGGATAAGTTCTGGAAAATTCTTGATGAAAGGCTTGAACTTTGCCATGAAGCACTGCAAGTTCGTCACAACAGACTTAAAGGCACAACTAGTGATGTTGCCCCTATTCTATGGCAGCATGGTGCAATTGCCAGACTTAAACCTGGAGAAAAGATTGATAAACTGCTCTATGGCGGATACTCAACTATTTCTCTTGGATATGCAGGACTATGGGAGACCGTTTATTATCTTTCAGGATACAAGCTTACTGACGAAGAAGGCAAAAAACTTGGTCTTGAAATTATGCAAGACTTAAATAACCACACAAAAAAATGGAAAGAAGCTGAAAATATTGATTATTCTCTCTACGGCACACCGCTTGAAAGCACAACATATAAATTTGCTAAGTGTCTGCAAAAACGTTTTGGTATTATTCCTGGCGTTACCGATAAAAATTATGTTACAAACAGTTATCATATTCACGTTACTGAAAACATCAATGCTTTTGATAAGCTTAAGCTTGAAAGCCAATTCCAAGCTTTGAGCCCTGGTGGAGCTATAAGTTATGTTGAAGTGCCTAATATGCAAGATAATATTGAAGCTGTGTTGCAGGTTATTAAATTTATATACGACAACATTATGTATGCAGAATTAAACACAAAATCAGATTACTGCCAAGTTTGTGGATATGATGGCGAAATTCAAATTGTTGAAGATGATGACGGCAAACTTGTCTGGGAATGCCCTAACTGCAAGAACCGTGACCAAACAAAGATGAACGTTGCAAGAAGAACTTGTGGCTATATTGGAAGTCAATTCTGGAACCAAGGCAGAACACAAGAAATAAGAGATAGAGTTTTGCACTTATAAAAAATATTTTTTCACTTATATCTATATCCATCTATTACATATACATTTATCTACATATATATTTGTTTACATATATATCCATAATATTTAAACAACATTTTAAAATTATAAATAAAACCGCTTAAAAAGCTTAAATTGGTGCGGGTGAAAAATTTAAATTTTTAGTAAAGTAGGTGCGGGTAACAAGGCTTTGAGAAAGTGTGAGCTTAAAGCTCACCAAAGAAAAGCAACAGCTTTTCTTTGAAAAAATTTAAAGTTTTTTAAATTTTTGCTTTCTCAAAGCATACTCCTTTTATTACTAACCTAACATAAAATCAAGTATTTTTAAAAAACTCAAAATTTAAAATTTATATAACAAAGGAGAAGTTTATGAACTACGGAAACATTAAATACTATGATATTGCAAATGGTGAAGGAGTTCGAACTTCTCTTTTTGTAAGTGGTTGCACTCACCATTGCAAAGGTTGTTTTAATCCTGAAACATGGGATTTTAGTTATGGCAAACCATACACAGAAGAAGTTGAAAAACAAATACTAAATTCTTTAGATAATGACTTTATAAATGGTCTTACCCTTCTTGGTGGAGAACCGATGGAGCCAGCTAATCAAAAAGCACTGCTTCCACTTGTTAAGAAAGTTAAAGAACTTTATCCAAACAAAACAATATGGTGCTATAGTGGTTATCTTTTTGATAGCGAACTTTTAGGTAAAAGTCGAGCACACTGCCCTTGGACAAAAGAATTTTTATCATACATTGATGTTATGGTAGATGGCGAGTTTAAAGAGTCACTTAAAGATATAACACTTCGCTTTAAAGGCTCAAGCAATCAACGTGTTATTGATGTTCAAAAAAGTTTAAAAGAAAATAAAGTTATATTAAGCCCATTTAATGAAAAAAGAAAGAGTGGAACAATATACTATTAAAAAAAAATTAAAAAAACTTTCAATATTTGGAGTGCAACCAAAATATTGAAAGTTTTTTTGTTTATAAAATATTTTTAATAATCAATTTTCATATCTTTAACTATATCAAGAACTTCGGCTATTTTATCTGCTGCCTCGTCGATAAGTTCTTTGGTATGAGTGCTTGTATAGCTTGTGCGGAGCAAACTTTGTCCTACAGGGGTTGCAGGTGAAACAACTGGATTAACATATACACCACGTTCTAGTAAAAGTTTGCAAGCAACAAACGTTTTATCATCTTGATAGGTATAGATTGGTATAATTGGTGTTGAGCTTTCTATAATATTTATATGTTTTTCTTTTAATTTTTTTCTCATATAAGCACTTATATTGTTAAGATTTTCAACTCGTTCTGGCTCAGCCTTTAAAATGTCTAATGCCTTGTTCGCTGAAGCTACAGATGCAGGCGTCATACTTGCAGAGAATATATATGGTCTTGAAGTATGTTTAACAAATTCCACAACATCACTATTTGCAGCCATATAACCACCAAGCGAGGCGAGTGACTTAGAAAAAGTGCCCATGTAAATATCTACTTCATCTTCAAGATTATAATAGCTTGCAGTGCCCCTGCCACCTTTGCCAAGAACCCCAAGACCATGAGCATCATCAACCATAACACGTGCTTGATATTTCTTTGCAAGAGCAACAATTTCTGGTAATTTTGCAATATCACCGCTCATACTGAACACACCATCAGTTACAATAAGAATACCACTTTCTTTTGGAACTGAAGCAAGTTTTTTCTCTAAATCTTCCATATCATTGTGATTATAACGAAGCATTTTTCCATAGCTAAGTTTGCAACCATCATAAATGCTTGCATGGTTTTCTTTATCACAAATAACATAGTCATTTCTTCCAACGATTGCGCTGATAATGCCTAAATTACTTTGGAAACCTGTTGAAAAGGTCATAACACTTTCTTTATTTAAAAAGTCTGCAAGTTCATTCTCAAGTTTTGTATGTATATCAAGTGTTCCATTTAAAAATCTTGAACCGGAACAGCCACTACCATATTTCTCTATTGCCTCTATTGCCGCTTTTTTAACCTCTGGGTGGCTTGTTAGCCCAAGGTAATTGTTTGAGCCAAGCATAATAGTTCTTTTTCCTTCCATATCAACAACTATATCCTGCCCTGAATAAAGCTTATGAAAATAAGGATAAACTCCCTTTTCTTTTGCTATATCATAATTGTGTTTTTTTGCAACTTTATTAAAAATATCCATGATTCCCCCTAAATTATTTTGATAAGTCTATTATTAACAAATTTTTAAATAAAAAGCAAGCATTTTTTGTAAATTTTTGAAATTTATTTAATATAAATTCTATTGGTCTTATAAATAAAAGCATACAGCCATTTTTTTATTTGTGTTTTTGTTGTTAAATCTGTCACTTAAAAATCCTTAATAAAAAAGCTATAAGTCATTATATATAAGGCTTATAGCAATTAAAAATATAAAACTTTAGAAATTTTAATTTTTAAATATTTTTATTAAACTTAAAAATAAATATTCATATTTCACTGTATATCTTTTTAATAAAGTGCTATAGAATTTATATGGCTTTTATTTTAAAAATGCAAGAGCAACTTTATACATACTATAAAGGTCTGCCTTAGAAATAAGTTCATAAGGTGAATGCATTGATATAACAGGAACACCAATATCAACAGTATCAATATTTAATTGTGCAATAAATTTTGCAACTGTTCCACCGCCACCAATATCAACCTTTCCAAGCTCTGCCGTTTGCCAAACAACACCGCTTTCATCAAAAAGTTTTCTGACCTTTGCAACCGTTTCTGCCGAGGCATCACTAGAACCACTTTTTCCACCAGAACCTGTGAATTTATTCATGCAAGCACCACAGGATATTATTGCAGAATTTTTCTTTTCATAGACACTTGCAAAGTTTGGGTCATAACAAGCAGTAACGTCAGCTGATAAACATATAGACTTGCCACGAACTTGACGTGAGTTAACTTTCAAAGCGAAGCAAATTTCATCAATTATGTCTTCATAAACTTTGCATTTTATTCCAGTGTTACCCTCGCTTCCAATCTCTTCCTTATCAACCAAGATACACATTGAAGTATTTTCATTTTGAACATCAAATATTGCCTGCGTAGATGGATAACTGCAACTTCGGTCATCATGCCCATATCCTGCAATTAATGCCCTATCAAAACCAACATCTCTAGCTCTTACCGCTGGAACAGCACAAAGTTCACTGCTTATAAAATCTTCTTCGGTTATTTTATATTTATCATAAAGGGTTTTTAAAACATTGATTTTAATTTTATCCTTCTCTGCATTAATAAGTGGCATTCCTCCAATTATAACATTAAGTTGCTCTCCTGATATTATATCTGTTGCCTTGCCTGCCATCTGATTTCTTCCAAGATGAGGCAAAAGGTCACTTATATAAAACACTGGGTCATCTTCTTTGTCACCTATTTTGATATTCACCTTACTTCCATCTTTAAGAATCACCACTCCATGAAGCGATAATGGGATTGTTAACCACTGGTATTTTTTTATTCCGCCATAATAGTGTGTTTTTAAATAACAAAAGCCATCACTTTCATAGACAGGAATTTGTTTTATATCAAGCCTTGGTGCATCAATATGGGCAACGACTATACGCATGCCATTTTCCTCTAATGGCAAGGTTCCAACTTTAAAAAATACAACACCTTTATCGCGATTTACAAAATAACGTTTATCACCACTTTTAAGTTTATCTCCAAAGTGAAATTCGCTATAGCCCCGCTCTTTTGCTTGTTTGATTGCTTCCCTGCAACACTCTCTTTCAGTTTTACATTCATCTATGAAAGTTTTATATTTCTCAGCAAACTCAAAAATTTGTTCTTTTTCCTTTTCTGATGCTTTTTCATAATAATTTGCCTTATTGTAGACTAAATTTGAATATTTTTTATCTTCTGACATCTTTTTGGTTTTTTCCATGTATTAGCTTCTCCTTTTTTTTATTTTAAAATTATGTTTTTAATTTGTCAAATAATTGCTATGTATTTATTTTGAAACTATTCAAAGATATTGCATTTATTTGACTTTTTATAAACTTTTTGTTATCTTTATTAGTGTGAGCAAGAAGCTCAAAAATATTTAAAAAAATATTAAATTGGGGGATAAATTGAAAGAGAAATTTAGTAATACAGATTTTGATGTGATAATTGTGGGAGCTGGGCCTGCTGGGCTATTTACAGCTTATGAACTTGTTGAAAAAAATAGTAAGTTAAAAATTTGTTTAATTGACCAAGGAAGACTTGCAGAAAATAGAGTTTGTCCGATGAAAAAAACTGGAAAATGTGTTAATTGTCAGCCTTGCAATATACTTTCTGGGTTCGGCGGGGCTGGAACTTTTAGTGATGGCAAGCTTAATTTTATTCCAAAACTTGGCAAAAGCGACCTATTTAAGTATATGACTGAAAGCGAAGCCTATAAAATTATTGATGATACAGAAGAAATTTTTAATAAATTTGGTATGGACGCTGAAGTATATCCAAAAAGCACGGCAAAGAGTGAAGAAATTAGACGTGAAGTGACTGTTAAAGGGGCAAGACTACTGCTTATAAAACAAAAACATCTTGGCTCTGATATGCTTCCTAAATATATTGAAAACTTTACAAAATTTCTTCAAGACAAAGGAGTTACCCTGATAGAAAGTGGTAAAGTTGAAGATATTGATGGTAATGAAATTAATACCCTTACATATTTTAAAGATGATAAACTACATACTTTAACAAGCAAGTTTGTTGTGGTTGCCCCTGGACGCACTGGAGCTGGTTGGGTTCAAGAACTTCTTGATAAACATAATATACCTTATTTTAGCCAAAGTATTGAAATTGGTGTGCGTGTAGAAGTGAGAAAAGAAGTATTGCAAAGTATTACCGATGTTATATACGACCCTACAATATTTATTAAAACTAAAACTTATGGAGATGAAATAAGAACATTTTGCACCAACCCTGGCGGTTTTGTTGCTAAAGAAAATTATTATGGCTATATTTGTGTTAATGGGCATGCACTTAAAAATATAAAATCAAATAACTCTAACTTTGCTTTTATTAGCAAAGTCACCCTTACACAACCTGTTACAAACACTCGCCAATATGGAGAGTCTATTGCGAGAATTGCAAATGTGCTTGGAGATAATAAACCAATTATTCAAACACTTAAAGACCTTAGAAATGGCAGACGCAGTGAGTGGCACAGAATAAACAAGGGTTTTATTGAACCAACTCTTAAAGATTGCGTTGCTGGCGACCTTGCACTTGTTTTGCCTTATAGAATTATAACAAATATTCTTGAAGGGCTTGAAGAACTTGACAAAATTATACCTGGTGTGAATAATGATGAAACTTTACTTTATGGACCTGAAATAAAATTCTTTTCAAATGAAATTGAAACAGATAATAAATTTAAGGCTAAAGATAAAAATTTATATTTTATCGGTGATGGAGCAGGAAAGGCTGGTAATATAGTTGTTGCAGCAGCAACTGGACTTATCGCCGCCCGCGATATTTTAGATAAAATTAAATAAGGTTTATTTTTATTACGTATTAAACACAACAAATAGATTAAAATAAGTAGGCTTAAATTTAATCAAATAAAAATAGTTTGTATTAATTCAAAAAACATAAAAATCTTTAGAATAAAAAAAACGGCATTATGTTGTTTTTTATTCTTTTTTAAAACTATGTTTTTTTATGGAGTTTAAGTTTTTTTGTTTTATAAATAAAAATTCAACAAAATTTGATAAAATTATTGATTTATTTTCTTATTTTTATTATCATATCTTTGGAGGAAAATTTTATGGGAAAAATTAAGAAATTTTTTAGTGACTTCAAAAAATTTATAAGTCGTGGCAATATTGTTGATATGGCTATTGGTGTTATCGTTGCCAGTGCATTCACTGCTATAGTTACGGCTCTTACAAACAAAATTATCATGCCTTGTATAAACTGGCTTTTATCTATTGGTGGAGCTGGACTTGATTCAGCCTACACTTTCCTAAAAAAAGCAACTCTTTCAGACGGAGTGACAGTTGACCTTGCAAATAGTATCTATATTGATTGGGGCGCTTTTATAACCGCTATTATAAACTTTATTTTAGTTGCATTCATTCTATTTATTGTTTTAAGAACTGTTATGAATGCACAAGGGTTCTGGAAGAAAAGTGTGCAAGAAAGACCAACAAAAGAAGAAAAGAAAGTTCTTAAAGAACAAGGTGTTAATATGAAAGATTATCATGCGGTCATTGCTGCAACTAAGGAACTTAGAGAAAAGAATAAACCTGCACCTGTTCCACCTAAGCCAACACAAGAAGAACTTTTAACTCAAATTTTAGAAGAACTTAAAAAACAAAATATAACAACAATTACCACTGAAAATAATGAAGTCAATAAAAAAGTAGATGAAAATCAAGAAAATAATGTTGAATAATGTTTAATTAAATAAATTATTTTTAATAAAAAAATTATAAAATCAATTCTTAAAAATATTTTAAGATAAATCCTCGGCGGAAGCAGTTTGCCTATTGGCAAACAAAATTGCCCTTTAAGGCAATTTAAAATTCCGCTTTTATAGGCGGAATTTGCTTCCGCCCTTTTTTATGTTTTAAAAAACAAATTTTTAAAAAAATTAAAACATCTCTTTGTTTTTTATTTCATTATATAATATAATAATGTTATGGAAAAGAAAAAAATTGATATAAATAAAGATATAAGAAAAAAAATGATATGGGCTATTATTATATCATGTATGTTTGTTGTTGGCATTCCACTTATTATAGTTGGTGCTATACATAACATGGCTGTTATGGGAATTGGTATTGCTATGACTGTTATAGGTTTCTATGGAACACCACTTATATGGATAAGTTATGGGAATATGCGAACACTAAAGCATGTTGTTGATGCGGTTATGGACGACCACTTAACCAGCATGAGTGAAATAGCTTCTCAACTTCAAATACGTGAACGCCAAGCAAGAGACTACGTTGCAACAGGAATAAAAAAGAAATATATCACTGGTTATATATTTGATGGTGCAAATCTTAAAAGTAATCAAAAAGAAGAGCCGAAGAAAAAGATTGTTAAAAACATTTGCCCTAACTGTGGGGCAATCTTAGAAGTAAAAGAAAATGGAGGCTATCATTGCCCTTATTGCAATTCTACATTTGAAAAAGAATAGAGTTTTTATCTATATTTTTCTTGTTAAATAACAACTTTTTTTCTAAAACTAATAATCAAAAACAAAAAAAACAGCAAAATTTATTCAATTTTGCTGTTTTTTTTATTTATTTTTCATCTTTACTTTCTTCTGCTTGTTTTTGTTCTTCTGCTTTTCTTTCATGATAATTTTTATACCCTGCTTTGTGATTATCTCCTTCGTCCCACTTAGAACCACGCGAAGCAGTAATTGTTATGATAAGTCCAACTGCAACAACGATTGCTATTATTGGTATCACCAGATTGCCAGGAATAGCAAGCTCTGAAACAAGGCAAAGAACACCGCAAACAACAAGTGCAACTCCAAACCAGATTTTTAATTTTTTAATAGTGTTAGCATTTTGTTGAAAACAGCCTTGTAAAATTAAAATTATTCCAAGACCTCCACAGATTATCACCCCTGCCCATGCAAGTGAGAAAAACCCAAAGGTTTCAGGAACTGTGAGTGATAAAATCCATAAAACAGCCGCCACCAAAACAAGAAATGCTCCAAGCAGTTTATACCATAAATTTCTTCCCATAAAACCCTCCTATCTTAAAACTACATTTGCAGAAACTGCAGAGATTATATCACCTTCAGTTAATACAATTGAAGAAAAATGTTTATATTCCCTAACAAGTCCGCCAATTCTTATATTTATTTCTTTTATATTTTCATCAGCTGTTAAAACAGTGTATTTGCCAGCCAATAAATCTTTACCAACTTTATATTCCTTCCCACACTGAAGCATAACATCACCTTTTCTAAGTGTTACCCTAACGTTATCATTATCTTCAACAACGTGAGCATCTTTTGTGTATCGAACACCATCAATCACTTCAAACCCATCAACTTTTTTATCTTTGTCTTTAATTTTTTGTTTTCGCATTGTTATAATCCAGCCAAAGATAACAAGTATAAGTGCAACTGATACACAAATTAAAGCTATTTCACTCCAATTCATTTTTCTCCCCCTCTTACATATACATGAATAGTAATATTATGCCGGTAATTAAAAGTAGTGACAATATTACAGTAAATGTAACTTTCAGTGCAGAAACTGGTGTTTTTCCACCAATCTTTCCATTGTATCCATTTATATAAAAGTTATAAAGCTTGTTCTTAAAGTTATAGTGACCTACATAAATTGGAACAAGAACATATTTATATTGTTCACTTAAAAATGTTGTGTTAACATGAAGAGCAACTTTCACATCATAATCATAACGTTTAAGTATCTGTCTCTCAATACTATTATTCATTATGGTTTTACATTCATTCCAGCATTCTTGACCTGATTTGTTGTATGTATTTGCAAAATATCCACGTAAATAATCTGTTCTATATTCCACTGCCTTTTTTGTTGGAAAAGGCTCTATCTCTTTGATTATATTTGTTGGAATTGTAGTTGAAGCTTGAACTAAAAGGTCGTCAAATGAAACATCTTGAAAACCACTTATCCTAAAATAACGAGTTTCAGTGTGTGCAACCCTTTTCCCATTAATATGGCTGTATCTTACAACATATTTGCCAAGTGTTCCATTATATGAACTTTTGGTTGCTGCATCAAAGGTAAAAACTGGATTATAAATTCCATGTATTTTTTCAAGTTTTAACGACTTTTTAAAGTCTCTTGGTGCATATTTCTTTTTCTTTGCCCATGTATTAGCAATATGGACAGCTTGTTTTTTATCCACTTTAAAAGGTGTTATCCCTTGTGGTTTTAGCCCTGGCAATTCTTCGGTTTTAACAATATTACTTGTGCCACAAAATGGACATTTCATTGATATTTCTTGCCCATCAAGAATTTCTTTAGCACCACAGCTTTCACACTGATAAACCTCAGCCTCTGTCCATACACTGCCATTTTTTAAAAGCTCGCCAAGGTCTCGTTCTTCAACTATTGTATGATTATTAACTTCAAAATAACTTCCACAGTATAGGCAATTCATTTTCTGAGTAGTTGGGTCAAATACAGCTTCGCCTCCACAATTTGGACATTTAAAAGTTGTGACTTCCAAGTTATCATCACTATATAATTTGTCTTTTGGACTTTGTTGCTCCGCAAATGCCTGTGTCACACTTTCCCTATTATTATTTTCCATTATTTCAATTTCCTTCCGCACTCTGGGCAAAATTTTGCATTCGCTTTTACCTCAGTTCCACAATCAGGACAAACTAGCTTTAACTTTTGTCCGCATTCTGGACAAAATTTAGGACTTCCATGAAGCACAGCATTACAGTTTGGACAGGTTTTTGTTGGCATTTGAGTTTTTGCTTGATTTTGGTTATTCAAATTTTGCATCTGTTGCATATTGTTTGCAAAGATATTGCCAAGTCCCATACCCATGCCAAGCCCCATACCTGCACCCATTGTTCCGCCTGCAGCACCTGGGTTCTTAGCAGCTTCTTTCATCGCTTCAAGAGTTTCCATCTGAGTATAAACGTCCATATTATTTCTATACATACCAAGAGTGGTGTTTTTATCAAGGGCTTTTTCAAGTTCTTCTGGAAGTGAAAAACTTTCAAATACAAAATTAGTGAGTTCAAGTCCAATTTTCTTAAAATCTCCTGCCACTTTTGTTTGAACTATCTTTGAAAGCTCTTGCAAATTCCCTGCCATATCAAGCACGGCGATTTTACTTTCACCTATTGCATCTGATATGCCACTGACAACCATACTTCTAAGATAATCAGTTATTTGAATTGTTTCAAACTTTGTGTTAGTTCCGCTCAAGTTTTGCATAAGCACATAGGCATCATCTACCTTGAATGAATAGTTACCAAAGCCACGGATTCTTACCGCACCATAATCCTTATCACGAACAAGAATTGGATTTACTGTTCCCCATTTTTGATTGGTGAACTGCTTTGTATTTACAAAATATATATCTGACTTGAATGGTGTTTCAAAACCATACTTCCAAGACATAAGTTTTGTTAGAACTGGCATATTTTCGGTGTCTAGTTTATAAAAACCCGGTAAAAAAACGTCGGCAAGTCTGCCCTTATCGACAAATATAGCCACTTGGCTTTCCCTAACAGTTAAAGCAGAACCTTTATTTACATGGTCTTTATTTATTGGATATTTCCATATAATTAAATTACTATTTGTGTCGGTCCACTCTATATTTTTTAAAATTCCCATTACCCTCTCCTTATTATAAAGTTTAGCATATAAATGTTTTAAAAAGCAAATATTTTTTGATTTTTAATATATATGCTAATTATTTAACTATTTTTATATTTATTAAGTAAAAATTTATCCGCGGAGATAAAGTTTGAGTTTAGATAAAGTTATCCGCGGGTGCTAGCGACAAGCACGCTTGCAAGCATGCAAACAAAAATCTGCGATTTTTGTTTTAAATTTAAAAAGTTTTTAAATTTATTGTCGCTAGCCATAAATAAATTCAAAAAATTTGAAATTTTGCTTGACTTAAAGTTTACTTTAAGTTGTATTCTTATAATGAAAGGAATTCATATTGATTATTTTAGCATTATGCTTGTTAATAATCAAAAAAGGATTACTTTTAAAAGGAGTAGAATATGGAAAAATCAAAAGTGTATTTCACAAAAGACATTTCGCAAGAAGGACTTATCAAAATCTACGAAGCTCTAAAGCGAGATTTAAAAGGAAAAGTTGCAGTTAAAATTTCAACAGGCGAACCAGGTGGACACAATTTTTTGAATCCTCAACTTATAAAGCCACTAGTCGACAAACTTCATGGCACTATTGTTGAATGTTGCACTGCATATCATGGAAGAAGATATGAAGTAAAAGAACACTGGAGGGCAATCAAGGAGCACGGCTTCTTAGATATTGCTCCAGTTGATATTATGGACGAAGAGGGAGAGATGAAAATTCCTCTTGAAGGTGGCACTCACCTACATGGCTATGACATCGTTGGCACTCACCTAAAGAACTATGACTCTATGCTTATGCTTTCACATTTTAAAGGTCATGCTATGGGTGGTTTTGGTGGAGCACTTAAAAACATGAGTATTGGTGTTGCATCAAGAAATGGAAAAGCTTGGATTCATTCTTCAGGGCATACCGACGTTCCAGACAAGTTATGGGATTATGTTTCTGACCAAGATGGTTTCCTAGAAAGTATGGCAGAAGCTTGCAAAGCCGTAGTCACCTTCTTCAAGCCAGAAAACATGGCTTATATAAATGTTGCAAACAGGCTTTCTATTGACTGTGACTGTGACTCTAATCCACACGAGCCAGAAATGGCAGATATAGGTATATTTGCATCGCTCGACCCAGTTGCACTTGACCAATGCTGTTATGACCAAATAATGAATTCAACAGACCCTGGCAAAACATCACTTGTTAATAGAATGCTAGACAGGCATGCAATCCATACTGTTGAAACAGCAGCAAAACTTGGACTAGGTTCAAGAGAATATGAAATAGTTAGTATTGATAAGGACTAATAATGGCTAATATTTTATTTGACTGCTATAGTGGTGTTAGTGGAGATATGATTGTTGGCGCTCTTCTAGATTTAGGGGCAGACTCAAACATTCTTCTAAAAGCTATAGAAAGTTTAAAATTATCAGATTTCACAATAAAAATATCAAAAATCAATAAGAAAGGAACTCTTGCCACTGATTTTGATGTTATTTTAAAAGAAAATAATTATGACCATGATATAAATTTCCTTTATGGAAATAAAACAATTCAAACATCAAAATTTGAAAAAAGAAATCTTCAAAAAGTAAATGAAATAATAGAAAATAGTTTACTTACAAAAAAAGCAAGAGAAATTGCTAAACAAATTTTTGAGGTTGTTGCAAAGGCTGAAGCCAAGGCACACAATATAGAAATTGAAAAAGTTGTGTTTCACGAATCCGGTGCTATGGACTCAATTATAGATATAGTTTCAATAGCTGTTTGTTATGATAACTTGAAAGTTGATAATGTTTTTATCACGAATTTGCGTGAAGGAAAAGGTAAAATTCAAACCCGTGTTGGCTTTCTACCAATTCCCACCCCTGCTGTTAAAAACGTGTTAGAGATGTATCATACAAAAGTTGACAGTTGTGAAGAAAATGTTGAGCTTATCACCCCAACCGGAATTGCAGCTATCGCTGTTCTTTCAAATTTTCAAAAAATAAAAGATAAAAAATTCAATATAATTAAAACTGGCTATGGAGCCGGCAAACGAGATTACGATTTGCCGTGCACATTAAAGGCTATGATTATTGAATAAATTATTTAAAACCATAAATAATTTGATAAATTCTACATATTTTTTAAATATTTTTTAATATTTTTTGATATTTTTATAATTTATTAACTTTAAATTGCAGTCCTTTCAGCTTATTAACTACTATTTAAACCTAAATATTTATTATTTAAAAAAATTATAAAATTTATTTTAAAAGGAGTTTATTTATGATTGAAAGTATCTTAGTTTCAAAAAATGTTCAAACAAAAACAAAAATCACAATTAAAACATTAATTTCAGTTGGACTTATTGTTTTAGCCGTTGGACTTCCACAACTTGTTCACTTAGTTGCCGGAGCACAAGGCGGAATGACGTGGCTACCTATGTATCTTCCTGTTCTTATTGGTGGCTGTCTGCTTGGAACTTGGTGGGGACTTGGCATCGGAATTGCATCACCTATTATAAGTTTTCTAATCACCTATGCTGCAGGCTCACCAATGCCAGCACTTGAAAGATTGCCTTTTATGGTTCTTGAACTTGCTGTTTTTGCTGGCGTTACCGGTTTATTCTCTAAAAAAATCGCCACAAATAAATGGCTTGCCTTCCCTGCTGTTATGCTAGCACAAGTTGCAGGAAGAGTGACATTTATCACAGCTGTTGCAATTTTCCAAAGTATACTTAGTTTTAATGTTTCAACTATTTGGAGTCAAATTCAAACAGGGCTTATTGGACTTTTCCTTCAAGCACTAATTGTTCCATTTGTTATCGTTCTATTAAGCAGTGTTTTAAATAGGAAAAAATAATGACGGACTTAGAAAAAGCAAAAAATATTTTATCTCAAGGGCATTCAGTTGTTGCAATCAGTGGTGAAAATGCCTATATCTCAGACGGCAAAGGCATAAGTCCACTTATTCAGTTTATTGATAATAATACTTCTCTTGAAAATTTCTCAGTTGCTGATAAAATTGTTGGCAAAGCAGCGGCAATGCTCTTCGTTAAACTTAAAGTAAATAAGCTATATGCCGAAGTCTTAAGTGAAGCTGGAGAAAAAATTCTTCAAAAATATAAAATTCAATATAGTTTTAATACAAAAACTGATAAAATAATCAATCGTGCAGGCAATGATATTTGTCCGATGGAAAAATGTGTTAGCAATATTGATGATATAGAACAAGCTTATCAAACACTAAAAAATCAACTTGAAAAATTAAAAAAATAAGTATTTTAAAATATAGCAATTCTTTTGCTATATTTTTTAAAAAATATAAATTTTTTTATATTTTTTATTATTTTTATTATTTAATATTTTAAATTACTAGGAAAGAATACAATAATCATCAAAAAAATAAAAAATTTATTGACACAAACAAAATTTTTTAATATAATGATAATGTAAGCACTCGAGCCAACTCTTATTTCAAACTATGTAGAAGAAAGTTAGATTGGCCTAACGTGCTTACTTTTTTTATAGGAGTGGCGTATGAAAAAAATAATTTTAGCTAAACATAGATATTTGTTGATAGACAAAAATATTAATAAGGAAAAAGCACCTTATTTAGCAAGCAAACTATTAAATAATTTTGGTATTATTGTGGATAAGCCACAGCTTTTATCAAATTATAATTTATCTACAATCTCAAATTTTTATGGCGTAAACATTCCTAAATCCTTCTATAAAAATCCACAAGATACTAAGTATTATAGTTGTGATGAACTTCTTATTGAACAACTTGTATCATATTTAAAGATTGAACTCACTAAAGGACCTTTCTCTTTAGATGAATCCATTTTTGAACGTGTGCCAGTTTTTAAAAAAATCCTTCCAAACTACGAAGAAGATGGCGAAGAAGTTGTTTTAAGAACATATAAAATGATAACAGAACAAGAAAGTGAAAAAATACTAAAAGATATTTTAGTGAATCTTTGTGCATACACCCGTCCATGGGCTACAAGTGAAAAAGATGATTTTTGTTGGCTCTACACTAATGGCTATTATGATGGCGAAGAAATTAATTGCAAAGACAATATTATAACTGCTCTTCAAGAATTTAAAACTATTAATTTTGCTAAAATGCTTGATAAAAAAGATGTAGTTAAACTTAGCTGTTCTCTTCTTGGTGAGAAAAAAGTTTTTACTATTCCAGATAACAATAAAATTATTCTTGAACTTGCAATTAATAATGCTAAAGATTGTTTTTTAACTAAACGACAAGCTAAATATTATAATACTCTAATAAAAAAATTAGATTTAAACTTACCAAAAGAAAACAATCAAGCAAGCCCTTACTCTATAGCAAAAAAATTATTAAATGATGGTAATGTGCTTGGTGGAGCAAAAATTTTTGCTGAACATGGCTCTCTTCTTGAGCGAAATCTTGTATGGCTTCTTTCACGTGCAAATAAAGATGAAATTACTCAAATTTTAGATTTAGTGAAGGCCAATAACCCTATTGTTTTAAGCCAACTATTACAGGAAATATTGTTAGATGATTATTCAAGTCCTAGAACATTCCGCTTCTTCAGAAACAATACATTGAAAAACCATACTGAAACCGAATACGAATATACATATAGAAAATCAAAACTTTCAAAAGCAACAAAACAGGTAATCAAAAAAATAATTTTAGAAAAAATTGAATTATATTATAAAAATCAGAAAAGTCTTGGCGATATTTATGTAAGCAGTGAATTTAAAAATATTGCCCTACCTTTAAACACGAGTGCAAATGGAACAGGACTTGATATTTTGCCAACAGGCAGTCGTCTTCCAATTAATGGCAAATATATCAGAACCTTTTGTTATTGGTTTAATGCCTTTGATATTGACACGTCTGTTGTTTTTGTGCATTCTTCTGGAAAACGTGAAGTTCTTTACTGGGGTAATTATAGCAAAAAACTTTTTGGAAACAGTGCTTTAACTTCTGGAGATGATAGAAATCGAAATGGCTCTGAATTTATTGATTTTGATATTGAAGAACTGAAAAATCTTGGCTATAAATATGCAATATTTACACTTAATGGATATGGCTCTCCTCTAGACCATGGCGAAATCTACTGTGGCTATCAAAATAAAAATAACCTAAATACGAAAGCATGGTCTGCAAAAAATATTGAATTAAAAATGCAAGTTAAAGGCAATAGCCGTGCTTATGTTGGTTTTGCTATTGATTTTGATACAGATGAAATAGTAATTCTAAATCAAGTTCTTGAAAGTGATGATTTGGTGGTTGAAAGTAATATTTATCAAAGAATAGCTGTTTATCTAAATTCACATTATATTAAAAATTTTAACTTATATAAATTATTATCTCTTCGCGGAAACATGATTAAATCAAAATCTAAAGCAGCTATTGTGTTTGATAGAGATTACAATGCTAAAAATGAGCAAACTATTATTAGACCTTATGATATTGAAAAATTAGTTGCACTTTTAAAGTAATTATATAAAATTCTATATAAATAATAAACTAACATTATGATTAAAATATAACATCTTTATAAAACTTAATTATTAAATTAATAATTAAAACTAAAGAATGAATAAGAACTTTGTGCTAAAAGATAAAGTTCTTATTTTTAATTGATTAAAAGATTATTTATAAAATAAAATCTATATGCTTAATATATCCCCCTTTAAAATGTAACTAAACTGGTCAATATTAAAAATACTTAAATAAAATATTTGACATCATAACCTGCCTATGATATAATCGGAATAGTAAATTTCAACAATAAATATACTAAAAAATCGTTTTCAATTAGTTTATGCTTATGTGGCGCAGCAGGTAGCGCACAGCCTTGGTAAGATAAAAAATGGCAAATTTTACCACTTAAAAACAACAAAAACACACTAAAATTTCATTATGCTTATGTGGCGCAGCAGGTAGCGCACAGCCTTGGTAAGGCTGAGGTCATGGG
>CALVPQ010000017.1 GCA_944351415.1 uncultured Clostridia bacterium
CCCTATGCAATTTAGGAAACAAGCTCTTGCATCACTCTCTTTTTAATTATTAGTCCGTTTTAACCCTACGGGTTAAATTTGCTCTTTTTTTATTTATTTTATTCTTTTTCCGCAACCGCAACCATTGATACTTCAAAACCTGATATAGTTCTATCAAGATAATAATCTAGAACTTTTAATCCAGCATTTTTAAATTCACTCAGATATTGCTCCCAGGTAACCATTCGGCAAGATGTTGTTGCAACTTGAATAGTTTTATTCTCAAAAGGTCTATCTGCAAGTTCAAAAGCCTTTGTGGTGTCTGTTTTGCGAGTCATTTTTCCATCACCCATTACCACAATAAATGCTTTACCAATGTCTTCTAAATGTTTTTTAACAAAGTTAAAAAATTCACTTCGGTCTTTATCATCAACAAGCATGTGCAAAACAGCAACTGAAAAGATAAAGTCATATTTTTTGTCTAAATCATTATTAAGAATGTCCATAACAAAAAATTTATTTTCATCAACACCAGCAAGTTCAGCTTGTTTTTTACACCAACGAATTGCCTCAGGTGAAACATCACTAGCTTCAATATTATAACCTTTCTGCAGTAAATAAATTGCATTTTGACCTTCACCACAGCCAATTTCCAAAATAGAAGAATTTGAATTTGCCCCATACTTTTCAAGTAACTTCTCTATAGCCAGGCTTGGTCTATCCCCAGCCCAAGGCTTGTTTTGTGATTGGTGAACTTGTTTATAACGTTCTTCATAAGCTTCATAATACTTTTTTTCCATTTTTATCCCCCTAAATTTCACATTATACTGATAATTGAAAATTTGTCAATATATAAAAACAAAAAATATGTTTATAGTTTAAATTATAGATTTTGATAAAAATTATATAAAAAAATAAAAAAACTTTATCTTAATAAATAAAGTTTTTTATAATTTTTTAATTTTTAATGTTTTTCTAATCCTTCTTCTTCATAGTTTTCTAATTTTTCATCACCTTTTTGAGAACCCTTATCTGTTTTATCAAAACACTGTTTTCTAAAATAATTATACACCACATCGAAGTCATTATAAGGATACTTATGCCCCTTTATCTCTTGATACTTTTCTGCGCCCTTACCTGCTATAACTATGGTCTCTCCGTTATTATATTTTTTAAGTGCATATTCAATTGCCTTTTTTCTGTTTTCTATAATTTCACAACGCTTAGTTGCCCCCTGCAAAATCTCTCCTATAATTTCATAAGGTTCTTCATAACGTGGATTATCACTTGTTAAAATAACTTCATCTGCACTTTGACAAGCAATTTCACCCATTATAGGACGCTTCTGTCTATCTCTATTTCCACCACAACCAAATATAACAACAAGTGGATTATCAGAAAGTTCCTTTGCCGTTTTTAAAATCTTTTCAAGACCATCAGGAGTATGAGCATAATCTATCACAACGTTGTTTTGCCCTGTTTTTATTATATTAAATCTCCCTTCAACTGGGTTTATGCAACTTAGCCCAAGCCGAACAAGCTCTTTAGGCACACCAAGACTTCGGCATATTGCAATTGCGGCAAGAGCATTTTGGATATTATAATCCCCCACCAAATTGGTTTTTATCCCTGTTTTTTCACCAAGATAATCACATAAGAACTTTGAGCCGTCAAAAGATTTTTGAATATCCGTTGCTTTTACATCACAAAATTGCTCTTCCCCATAAGAAATACATGGCACACGTGGACGAATTAAAAGTTCTCTGCACCGCTCATCATCGCCACAAATTATACCAAGTTTAACACGTCCATATTCAAAAAGTTTATACTTTGCCTTAGTATAACTATCCATATCTTTAAAAAAATCAAGATGGTCTTCTGTTATATTTGTAAGCACACCAAGTTCAAATTTAATTCCATCAAGCTTTCTTAATGCTAGTGCATGTGCAGATGCCTCCATAACGGCATATTCACAACCTTTTTCTTGCATCTCTTTAAAAAGTTTATGAAGCATATAAGGATCAGGTGTGGTTAACCCTGTATCATAAACCTGATTATCAATCTTGGCACCAAGTGTGCCTATAGTTCCAACTTTTGCACCTGCAAATCTTAAAATATCAGTTGTTACATTTGCAATAGTGGTTTTTCCATTTGTTCCTGTTATACCAATTATCTTAAGTTTATCACAAGCTCTATCAAAAAAATTCTTACAAATAAGGGCATAAGCAGACCTTGCATCTTCAACCTGCACCACTCGCTTGTCAGGATATTTTTCTTCGCTTATAACCACACTTGCACCACGAGATAGCGCACTTTGAATAAAATCATTGCCGTCAAACTTACTTCCCTTTAGTGCAACATAAACATCACCTTCTTCAATATCTTTATCAGATATTTTTATATCCTTAATATGAGTTGAATAAAGTTCTGTATTCAAATTTTTAATTCTAACGTCTTTTAAAAGGTCATCTAAAATCATAACACCCCCATTTACAAGTATTTTATTTTTACAGTATAAAAATTTGACCAAAGTTTTAAAAAAAGTTAAAAAAAGACTATAAAAACTTATTTTCACTATTTTTTTCTTAATTCATTTTATACTTCAGATGGTCAGCCATATCTATAAAAGCCTTTATTGCTTGACTAGAAAATGTATAAATAAGAGTTTTATTTTGCTGATGTTTAGTTATTCCCTCTTCTATTAAATTATTTAAAAAATCCGCAATTGGAAGCTTAAACAAATTAAAAGCAAGTGAACCTGGAATAGAATTTACTTCATTGATATATAGTGTTTTGCCGTCAAATAAAAAATCCACTCTTACCACTCCATCACATTCCAAAGTGTTATAAGCTTTTACTGCCAACTTTTTTATTTGAGTATCAAGTGCCTGTGAAAACTTGCTTTCTTCTTCGTCATGAGAAGTTAAGTATTTTTCTGAAAAGGTATAAATCTTACTTTTTTTCACTTCTTGAACATTGCTTGGCATAACCTTATTGCCAACCCTCATAACACCACAACAAAACTCTCGTGCATTTTTTATATATTTTTCAACAATAATTTTTCTATCATAATTAAAAGCTTCATCAATTGCTTTTTCCAAATTTATTTCATTTTCACTTATGCTAATACCAACACTACTGCCTAAATTTGCAGGTTTAATAATGCAAGGAAAACCTATTTTATCACATATCTTATTTAAAATTTCTCTTTTTTGCATCTTATATTGACTTATGTTAAAGTGAACATAAGTTGGAGTTTTTATCTTTTCTGTTTTAAGCATAATCTTTGTTAGAACCTTATCCATACAAATTGCACTTGATGGCACATTGCACGAAGTATAAGGTATTTCAGCAAGTTCAAGCAGTCCTTGTAAACAGCCATCTTCTCCACCATGCCCATGATTGCAAAGAAGGGCACAGTCAATTTTTATTTTATCCTTAATTTTGTTATTTTTGATAATAGTAATTTGTGATGTGCCAAATTCAAAACTTACCTCTTTAATATTTTTTGCTAACTTATTAAAATTTAGATAAGTTTTTGCTTCACACAGGTTATCCCCTGTATAAAATTTCCCATCAGGCTTTATATAAATGGGGTAAATTTTATAGTTTTTTAACCCCTTTATTGTCTGCATTGCAGAAATTATAGAAATGTCATGTTCAACACTTTTTCCACCAAAAATAACTGCAATATTTTTCATAAACACCCCTTTCTAAAAAAAATTTTAAAAGTAAAAAAATAATCTTTAATTTTAATCTATATAAAAATTTTTATTTTTTTAAAAAAAACTAAAAATTTTATAAAAAATAACATGAATTTTGTTGAATTTGTTTAATTATTTATAATTATCTGGTAAATCATTTTCAAATAAAATCACACAACCTTTCATAGTAAGTGTCTGCAAAATTTCTTTTTGCTTTTTTCTAGTTGAAGCAAAGAATATTCTGTTTCGGTCAAAGTTATGAGATATTGCACCTGAGAGAAGATAATTTTTATTCACTTCATTCATTATCACAATATAGTCGGCAACATCTGCTATCATTGCCCCAAGCTTAAAATTTGCATCTGACTGTTCTTTTCCCATTTCAACAAGACCAGGAGTGACAACTATTTTTAGCCCGTCAAATTTTGATAAAACTTCAAGTGCTTCACGGCTTCCAACAATATTTGAATTATATGAATCATCTATTATTGTTGAATAACTATTTTTTAAAATCTCAAGTCTATGTGGTGGTGGTGAAAGTGTTTTTATTGCAGAAGTTATATCATTATCTGATATTCCTAAGATATGTGCAAGAGTGCTTGCTGTGACAATATTGTCAATATTGCATTTCCCTAAAAGTTTAGTAGAAACTTTTAAAGTCTTTCCATCTAAAACAAGGTCAAAAGTGCTTCCATGCTCATTCATGCTTATGTTTTTGGCATAGGCAAAAGCATTATTTGTATTTGTTAGATATTTGTTTCCTTTAAATTTTTGGTATAATTTATATGAAATAGGGCTATCACCATTAAAAACCATTGTTCCATCTTTTGCAATATTTAGCGGAAGTTCATTCTTGGTTTCTTCTATATTTTGCAAGGTCCCAAAAGTTTCTATATGCTGACTTCCTATTGTAGTGATTATCCCATATTTAGGTTTAACAAGTTTTACAAGAGTCTCAATATCACCTTTGTGTTTCGCACCCATCTCTGCAATAAAAACATCATGGTCGTCTAAATTTTCAAGTATTGCTTTTGTAACACCCATTTCAGTGTTATAGTTTTTTGGGGTGGTGCATACCTTATATTCTTTTTCTAGCATTGTAGCAAGAAAATCCTTTGTTGAAGTTTTGCCAAAGCTTCCTGTTATACCTATCTTTATAATATTAAGTTTTGAAATTTTCTTTCTAGCTTTATGCACATAATATTTTTTTATAAGTTTTTCTATAGGCAATAAGCAATAGTGTGCAAACACTATCAATAATGGTGCAAAAAGAAAAATTATTGCAGCATCAAGGATTTTTAGAAAAATATTATCCACAAAAAAATTTACAACAAAGAAAAGTGTTATTGCAAGAAGAAGGTAGAAAAACCAAAATCTAAGCATTCTTTTTGTGAAAACAAGTTTATTTTTATCGCCAAAAGCAAGTTTTAATTCAAAAACATGATTTAAAAATACTTTAATAAAATATCCATCTAGCTGGTAAGTTTTAACTAAAATATAGCTCCAAATTGCAAATATGATAACACATACACAAATGTTCACATAAAGCATTTATTCCTCCCAAAATTTTGAAATCAATTTATAAAACTCAAGTGGTCCGTCTAAAAAACAAAAATGTCCTGCATCTTTAATAATTTTTAGTTGTGAGTTTTTTATATACTTATTTAATTTTTTAGCCATATAAAGTGGGGTGTCTTTATCTTTTTCACCCCATACTATAAGAGTTTTTGTCGACATTTTCCGTGCATAATCGTCAAGGTAGGTGTTAACTATGCTAACAAAAGTTTTCTTCATGTTAGGGGAAAGCTGTTGATAATCATAAGAGCCCATTGATGCAGTGTTTTTTCCAAGTTTCTTTCTTATCTTATATGAACATATCTTCATATAATACTTTATTGTTCTATGTGGCTTTATCCCAGCACTATCAACAAGTATGCACGAATGAACAAGTGAACGTTTGACTGCAGATAAAATAATTGCAATACGACCACCAAAAGAATGACCAAGAACATCACATTTACTTATGTGCAAATAATCACATAAACTCATGAGCATACCAACATAAGTAAATATGTTCCAATCTTTGATTGTTTTATCACTTTTGCCAAATGGCGGAAAATCAACAACTAAAAATGTTCTTTTAGGAAAACTCTCTATAATGCTCTTAAAAATTTCACTATTACACCCCCAACCATGTAGCAAAACAACTGGGCACTGAGACCTTCCATTATAAAATCTGTAATAGATTTTTTCCCCACCATAAAGATACACCATACCCTTTTTTATGAAAATAAGTGTAAGAAGTTGTAAATATATGAAAAATTTATTAAAAATGTTTTGTTTTTCTTTGAAAACATTGTAAAATATAGTTAGGTTATAAAAACCAAATTTACTAAAAGGAAGGTATAAAGACTTGAAAATTACTGATGTTAGAATTAGACTTAAAGATGAAACAAAATTAAAAGGAGTTGCTTCAATAACTATTGATGAATGTTTTGTTATTCATGATATTAAAGTTATCGAAGGAAAAGATGGACTTTTTATCTCTATGCCAAACAAGAAGACAGCTAGCGGAGAACACAAAGACATCGCTCACCCAATCAACACTGAAACAAGAGAGATGATAAAAACAACAGTTCTTGAAGCCTACAATAAAGCATTAGAAGAAAAGAAAGAAAGTGCTGAATAATTAAAGAATAAAAAAGGCTAATTACTAATCTTTTTGACATCATGAATGCCAATATTTTATTAGCCATATTAAAAAGGCAGGGAAACTCCCCTGCTTTTTTGTTTATATTCATTCACCTTTACCAATTTAATCGTCTTCGCCAAAGAGATAGCCAATAGGAACTTTGAAATATTTTGCAATTTTTAGCATCATCTCTAAACTTGGGTCTATTTTGTTTGTTTCATATTTAGCTATTGTTGATTTATCTACCTTAATCTCCGCAGCCAATTTCTCTTGACTTAAATTTTGTTCTTTTCTTAATTCTTTTAATCTTTTTGCGAAAATTTCCATTTTAACCTTCTTTTACTTTACATTCTGACACAAAATCAGTATAATTACTTAAAAACTGACTAATAATCAGTGATTTGGGGTTTATTATGGACTTAATTAAAGCTATTGTGTGTGATTTAGATAAATATAAGGAGATAATATTTCAAAATAAGTATGATTTATATTTCTACACTACTACTTAGGTTTGTATATGAGAAATAAATATATATGGAAAAATCCTAAAAACTTTGAATTTCTTAAAAGTTACTTTTCAATAGATAATATTGACGAGATTAGCTTAAAGCTTATAAAACTTTATTTAACAAAAAATTCTAGTCCTTTATAGACTAGAATTTTTAAACGGCAATTTATTGACAAAAATAAATTAAAATTTAAAGATTTTTATGAGTTTAAAACTAATTTAAAAAATTAAATATTAAAAAATAAGAATTTAAGGAGTTTTTGTCTAAATTTAAGTTTTACATCAACAAATTGCCGTTATCAGTTTCAATCACTTTTAAAACATTTTCCATGTCTCCACTTTCAACATTATAATAAAAATAATATGTATTGCCTTCGTCATGAGCTTGAACTTCAACACAAACCACTTCTCTATTATAGTCAAGTGGTGTTAAGGCATAGCGAGACGAAATAACTGTGAATTTTGATGGCACTTTAGTTTCTGCTTGAGATAAACTTAACGAGCCTTTACTTAAATTCCTCTCAACATGATTTGTAAAATATGATGTTGCATCATATCCAACTATAGTGCCACTTGTTAGATTAACTTTAACCTTAACAAGGTCAGGATATAGCACAATACTTTGGCTTTGTGGGGCAATATTTAAGTAAATATCATTTCCTATAGAATCCGACCATACAACTGCCCCATCTTCAATGCCATTTTGTTTAGCAAAATCAAGAGCTATAGTTTTTGCTTTTTCTATATCTATGTTTTCCTTTCCATTTTTTCCAGCTCCACTTATTGTTAAAATATGTCCACCAATTTTTGTGACCTGAACATAAAGCATTTCATCATCAGTATTTTTCACTGTAAAATTATAAGTTTCAAAACGTCCATTAGTTTCACCATTATTCTCTATATTAGTTGCGGTTTTAAATAATTTTTCAATATTTTGTTTTGCCTCACTCTTTGTTATTTTATTGCCACTCAACCCCTTGACTTGGCTAAGAACAACTGAGTCTGAAAAAGGACCATCATAAATCATGCTAGGATATTCAACGTCATTATCCTTTAATGATGTAAGTAAACGAGAAAAAGCATTTGAATTTGTATCAATATCCATGCTTGAATCAATAATAGAATAATCATCTTTGATTCTATTTGCAAATTCATTAAGTTGATTTTTTAAACTTACAACACTTTGTTCTATATCTTCCAGTGTTTCAAAGTCTTCACTTGATAAACTTCCTCCATCAGCAAGAGTGTCTGCAAGAGTTGATGTATAACCTGAAATTTGATTTACCATTTTTACCGTTTCATCAATATCGCTTTGTGAAAATGGCAAACTTGCAACAGCTATTTCAGCTTCACTTGCATTCTTTGAAACTTCAAGTAATGTTTTTCTTTGATATGTTGATGACGATGAATTTAAAATTTTTGTCATTTTTGTTTCAAGATTATTTATATTATCAAGCAAGCTATAAAAATTGCTTTGATAAACATTTTCAAGGTCTGTTTTGTATTTCATCGCCTGGCTATCGGTAATTGCAAAGCCTATCCCCAGCCCTATTGTTGAAAGTCCTAGCACCGCTGTGGCAATAGAAAGTGCTGTGATAACTCTGCTCTTTTTTCTTTTGTTTTTGTTGCTATTATGTATCCTTTCATTATTTTTTTCATTCAAAACACCATTTAACTGTAAATATTCATTACTTTTTTTATTTTTTTGAGAATTTGATTTTAAAATACTTTCTTTGCTCTCTTTTTCTCGAATATTTTTGCTTGTGCTTTTCACATCTAATATATCACTCATGTCACTCCCCCTTTATAAGCAAAATACATGATTACCTATTGTTACTACAACTTGTCTTGACCAAATCCACGAACTTGTTGCGGTGGCTGGATTGTAATAATAAATACAACCATAAGTTGGGTCCCAGCCATTAAGGGCATCTTGAGCTGCCTTATATGCAGTCTCATTAGGTGTTAAATTTATCTGCCCATCTGTTACAGCAGTAAATGCACCCTTTTGATAGATTACACCAGAAATTGTGTTAGGGAAAGAAGCATTTTCAACCCTATTTAATATAACCGCTGCCACTGCTACCTGCCCAGTATAAGGCTCACCACGAGCTTCAGCATATACGCACTTTGCAAGAAGATATAAGTCGCTTGACGACTGTGAAGAAGTTGTGCTTGAAAGTGTCATGCCAAGTGCGGCAGCAGTTACCGGACCTACTATTCCATCAACAGCAAGCCCATTTTTTTGTTGAAAATATCTTACTGCCGCACGTGTTTGTGGACCATATATTCCATCTATGGCCCCATTATAGTATCCCCATCTCTTAAGCTTAGTTTGAATTGTTCTATTTTCCGCAGTAGTTGTTGCTGCATCTGTTACCACATTTTTTTCATGAAAATTAATAAACTTTGGCTTTATATTTAGCCCTAATCCTGTAAAAGCTAGAGTTATAATAAAAACAAGCGAAAATATAGCAAATACTTTTCTTCTCATGTTTCCTCCTATAATACACTTTGTATTATCTCCCAAATTCGCGAAATATATACAATATTGTCTGATTTTTTTGTTTCAGTAAAACAAAAAGCAGGAAAAACAATACACCACCAATTATCACCTGTTCCACTGCCAAGTTCAACTATAAGAGCATCATAATAACCTTCTTCAAGAGTGATGTTTTCATAAGTTCTTGTTGGGAAATATTCATTTGAAAGTTTTGCAGTTGCTCCGTAATTAAAACCATTCTTATATAATACAAAGTTAGCCGTTTCTTCTATAAAAGCAAAATTTTGGGCAACTATCCTCTTCGCTTCGTTGAAAGTTTCAACTTCACTTAAAAAAGGTATTAAAGCTTCAACTATTGCATCTTTAACTTTATATTTAACATTCTGGTCTTGCTCTAAATTTGAATTTGCCCTTATATGTATTCTTAAATATTCAACTTCTGAAGATGTGTTTATAGGGCATAGAATTAAAATTACCACAATAACCAAAGCTGATAAAATTCCAATTATATATTTCATTGTTTTTCTCCGTGACAATATAATTGACTGAATTTATATATAAAATTCTTAAAAAATAATAAAAAATAGGTGCTTTTTGCCTATTTTTGTTTCTTTTATAGCAATTTAAACTTATTATATATAAATTGATAATAAAGTTTTTTATAATTAAAAATTAAAGAATAGCCATTTTAGTTACCTTGGGCGGAAGCTGTTTGACAAGGACTTTGTCAAACATGCCTGCCTTCAGGCAAGCAAAAAGCTTAAATGCTTTTGTTTTGCATTCAAGCTTTTCTTCCGCCCAAAATATTTAATAATTTCATTTCTTTTAATAATAATTTTTTAAAAATATATTTATCATATTTGTTCAATATCTATACTCTTTGATAGAATAAAAGCAAAGAGGTATCGTCAGTAAGCGGAAAAGTGACATCTGCATTTTGTGAAACTATTTGTTCTTCTTTAACTTTCACACTTTTAGCAATTTCCCAAAGTTCCTGACCGGAGTGAGCAAACACAACTTCCATGGCATAATCTTTTGGCGGATATTCTTCAGTTTTAATCGCTTCAGTTATAATACCAGAAAGTTTATCATAACAATAACTCACGCTTGCTTTGATTTTTGCATCATAAAAGAGTTCTCTGCCCTTTTTTACTGCAACATCAACATCATCAACAACTGCATCAACAACTAGTGTTCCCCCTTCTGGATACAAAAATTTATCTGAGAGAGTAAAAGGAACATCTATTTGAGCTGAATATAGAGCATTATCTTCATCATTAAGATAAATAACAGTGGTCTTTGCTATACCCTCAATAAATATTTCGCCGTCGTTTATATAACTATTCGTCACAATAACAGAATTCCCACCATTAAACAAAATTTTATCCACTCTAGGCTTATCTTCATCAAGAACAAGAGAGCCTTCAATCTTCCCTTCAACAACTTCCAGTGGACACACATAGCTATTTTCAAAAGACTCTGTTGTAACTTTAATATCATTCTTTGTGCTATAAAGGTCTTGCACAACAGACAAATTTTCTTCGCTATAGGCATCTGCATGAAGTTCTATAGGAACTTTTACAACAATTTTGCAACCTTTTTCATCTTCAACAAGCTCTGCAGTAACATTTTCCTGGCAAACTTCACCAGCTCCACTGACAAGACTATCACGAGTAATGCCATCTATTTCAAGTTCTTCCTTAAAAGTATCGTAGACATAGCCACTTTCAAACTTATCATTATCATTTAGAAAAATAACTTTTGTGAAAACTTCACCACTCATGGTTACAAAATTCATTCCGCTTTCAACTGCTTTTACTAAAACACTGCTTTCAGATAAAATAATTTTTTTAACCTTTTCGCGGATATTTATTTCACTTGCAACTTCCACATTTTCACTTGCATGCCCAATAAATTTTACAATCTTGATGTCGTCATTTTTAAGGCAAACATCATCATCACTACTCGTTATACTTCGCATTTCTTGATTTTGAATAACAAAACCAAATTGTTCAATATTAACAACAATCTTAACATTATCCCCATTGATACTATCAATATTATAATCAATTATTTTTAATTTTATTTCAGCAAAAGAACCATTTTCAATATTTTCACCTTCAAATTTGGAAGAAAATGGACAGGTAAAACAAACTGTGTTTAATTGCCCATCTTCAGACAAAAACACAAGCTTAATATCTAAATTTCCAGAGTAGTTTATCACACCATTTAAAGTTTCACTATTTGCAACATGACTTCCAAGAGAAACTGATAAAACTTTTAAAACGTTTTCTCCTGTATTAACATTACATTCCACAGAAAAATCACTTTTTGCTAAACAATATTTTTTTGCCACATTAAAATTATTTGTTTCAAATGCCATTTCAACCCTCCAACATTTACAAGATATAACTACTCAGAAGAACTAAAAAATATGACTAAAAAGTTTAAAAATTTTATGTTTTGTCAATAAATGTTTTAACTGCAAGTTATAAGGAGATATAAAATGAAAAGAAATATATTAAATATAGAAGATATTAAATTAAAAATTTTATCACTAAAAGGCGAAGAAGTTGAAATGAAATATAATCGTGGACGTAAAAAATTCGATACTATAAGCGGAACAATAAAAGATGTCTATCCTAGTGTTTTTACAGTCAGTGTTAATGGACAACCACAAGTTCAAACTTTCTCTTATTATGATGTTCTTTGTGGTAATGTGATTATTTTATAAAAGATTTGATATTTTTCTGATTTATTATAAGTTTTCATTATGTTATGAAGATAATTTTAAAAATTTTTTCCTTTTATAAATTTAAAATCTTCAGCTTAATAAAAATTATCACTTTTTTTCACATAAAAACAACGAGGGTTAACAAACTTTAAAACCAACAAAAAGATAGTGGCATAAATTGTTTGTCACTATTTTTTTTAGTTTAATAAATAATTACCTAAAATTCTATTTTAGGTTAAAAACTGAATAAATGATAAGAATAAATTTTAATGTGCTATATGAATTAATCCCTTTTAAGAATAGTTTATTGAGATTTCGTCAATTTTTGAGAAAGTTTGTCAAATCACTTGACAAAAAAAAGAGGGATTTCATAAAATAAATTTTGAAATAGAATGTGTGTAATTAAATAATTTTATGCGCACAACAAAAAGGGGTAGGAAAAATGAATGAAGAAAAAGATGAAATTTGCCGAATGAAACAAGCGAAGCTAAAAAGAAAAAAGGCAAAATTAAGAATGTGATTATCGGTGTGGCTTGTGCACTTGTGCTTGCAACCGCGATTGTGGTGCCAACAACTCTTCACTTTTTAAATAACACCGAATACACCATTGTGCTGGACTATGGCACTCTTGGAACACCAGATGGTAGCCAGTCCTTAGAAAAAGGTTCAACAGTTGCCGACATTCAACCTGCAACCATAGACGGCTATATCTTTATTGGCTTCTTTGCTGATGCAGGCTTCAACGAGAAACTTGACCCTTCTACTGAAATCACCGAAAGTATGACAATCTATCTTAAATATGAAGCAGTGGTTGAAAAATATAGCATTTCTCTCAACTTTGTTGGAGTTGGAAGAAATGCAGAATCTTTCACTCTCTCCGAAGGTCAAACTTTAGCAGATATTGAAGTTCCACAGATAGAAGACTATAACTTTGTCGGCTTCTTCTCAGATGCTGACTGCTTAGTTCCTCTTGCAGAAACAACACCTGTTGAAAGTAATATGACAATCTATCTTAAATATGAAGAAGTGATTGAAAAGTATAGCATTTCTCTCAACTTTGTTGGGGTTGTGAGAAATAAAGAAACTTTCACACTCACCGAAGGTCAAACCTTGGCAAATATTAAAGTTCCACAGATAGAAGACTACAACTTTGTCGGTTTCTTCTCGGACGCTGACTGCCTAGTTCCTCTTGTAGAAACAACACCTGTTACACAAAGCATGGAGATTTATCTTCAATACGTCTTCGATGTCACATCACAATTTGAATTTCTTGAAAGATTAGACGAAAATGACCAGCTTATTGGCTATTCGGTGCTCTACCATGGTTCAGCAGCTGAAGTTGTCATACCATCAAGCTATGAAAATATCCCTGTAATTG
Organism: uncultured Clostridia bacterium; assembly: GCA_944351415.1. Lineage (GTDB taxonomy): Bacteria > Bacillota > Clostridia > Christensenellales > UBA1242 > Caccovivens. Next base: position 13,499 of record CALVPQ010000017.1, read on the forward strand.
GTATTGATTTTCAGGCATTCTATGGTTGTAGCAATTTAACATCAGTTACAATCCCAAACAGCGTGCTCAGTATTGGATATCAGTCTTTTATGAATTGCAGCAATTTAAAAACTATTAATATCCCAAACAGTGTGACCACTATTGATAATGAAGCATTCGCTAATTGTGACGGTCTAACATCAATCACAATTCCAGAAAGTGTGACCGAAATTGAACTATACGCATTTCGTGATTGCAGCAATTTAAAAAGTGTTGTTATTAGTGGTGAAACCACCATTGGTATGTATGCATTTATGGGTTGCACCAATTTAGAAAGTGTTGTTATTGGAAGTGGTGTGAGAAGGATTGTAATGGGTGCATTTAATAATTGCAGTAGTTTGACAGATGTAACCATTGATTCGGCACCTATTTATAACGGTTTAACAAGTTCAAGTTCTTATAGTAATTTAATATTAAATGCCACAACAATTCGAGTTCTAAAATCTGTGGTAGATGATGTTAATAACTCCAGCACTTATTTAGAAGAAAACTTCACTAGGGCGGAAGGCGAAGGCGAATTTGCTGACTATTATATTTTCACGAAGGCTACAGCTGAGTAAATTTATGAAAATATGGTTAAAAGCCTTTAATAGGTGCATATAAAAGATAAAAAAGTAGCGAAAAATGAAGTGAACCCCCATTCTTTTACTGCCACAAAAGAAAGGACTTAGAGAAAAATCTAAAATTTCTTACTAAGTCCTTTTTTTTATGAATACCCTATGGGTTTTTCACTTCAGTTTAGTTGTCTTTAATATTTTGTTTTATGCTACCGAAAGATTTTCAAGCATATCTGAGAAATCTATTGTATAAACAACAGGCTCACTAGCTTCTTCGCCTTCACCTGCAGGTGCTGTAACTTCAATTCTCCATACTGGGTCGGCTGTGTGATTATCTATCCAAAGAAGATATTCTCTAACCCCTTCAGTTCCAGTGTATGGACTTGCATTGTCATCTTCGGTTAATGCAACATCTTTTTCATCTTCGCTAACCCATGCCCTTCTTATTGTTGAACCTGGTTCCATTTTGATGCTGATAATAACAAAGTGGTCATTTTCTGTAACTCCGCCAAATGCAGCAGCTTGTGCAGCTGTAAATGTGGCAGGTGTTCCTACAGCCTTATAGTTATTTCCGTCAATTTTTTCAACTTTAAAGTCATCTGTGTTTTCAAAGTCAGTTTCATAACCTTTTATGCCCCAGTTTTCAACAACATAGTCAGTGGCATAGACATCATTTTTAGAGCCACAGGCAGTCATTACGAAACCGGCAAGCAGTATGAGAGCAATACAAACGGATATTGCTATCACACTATTCAATTTTTTTGCTTTCATCTTTTACCTCCTTTTTAAAATAGATGTTATATTGCAAAATTATTTTAAATAAAATACCAAAATAAAAATTAAATATTAATTTCTTTTAAATTTATCTTAGGTATTTTAATTCGGATTTAGTTTGTTCAAAAAAAGAAAAATTTATACATAAAATGTTTTTAAAAACATGATTATTTAATTTACAAAAAAAAGATAGTGAAAATAATTTTTACTATCTTTCTTATTTTTTAAAATAAATTGCAAAAAAGCATTTTTTTTACTCGTCAAGGATAATTTCATTTCTTCTGTCAATATCATAGAATATCTTATCAATATCAAGTTTTTTAGAAATTCCCATTGGCTCGGCAGCCGATGATTTCACCATACATTTTGTTGCATAAAATGGTGTCATGGTATCCATCATAATCTCTTTTCTAAATATCTTTGCAACAACTGTCCACTGTTTAAGCTGTCTTAATTGTTGTTTATCAAGAAGCGGTCTACGTGTTCTTTGAACTGAGGTTGAAACATTTTCCCCAGATTCTGTTTCTTTTGTGTTACGTGACCTATTTTCTTCTTCATGGAAAACAGTTGTTTCACCGCAGGCTTCTGAGAAAGCTTGGATAGTAGATGGGTCTTCTGAACCTAGGAATACCTCCATCTGGAAGTTACCACGAATATTTTGAGCTTCATCAGGTCCATACTTAATATCAAGTTGTTTGTAAGACTGAAGAACAATTTCAAAAAACACATTTCTTGAACGAGCAACTGTTACCATTGTGCCAAACTTGGGAACAGGTGGCATATTACCAAACTCATCAAGAATGAAATATACAGGTCGTTTAAGTTTTCCTGTTTTTCCATTTTTAGGATTTACTGTTCTATTTGCAACGTCAACAAGAACCTTATAAAGTTGACTTATACAAAGCACACCAAGTGGGTGACGTTCTGTTTTGTGGTCAGGTATACGAATAAAGAATGCAGTTGGACGTTCTGGAATATCTTCAAAATTAATATCAGTGCCACTAGTCATATAAAAGATACCTTCATCTCCAAGCATATTACCAATAGAAGAGCCAAGTGTTGAAATAAACGACCTTTGAGTGACAGGACTTGCAAGACAAACTGTTGACATAAGGTCATGAACAGTGCTAAGTCTTGGGTCTCTACCTTCACTATATCTTGTTAAGGTTTTAAGAGTGCTTTCTCTATCTCCTGCTGGGTCACGACGCATACAAATTTTATATAGATTATATAAATTAAACTTATCAAGCGTCATTCCAAGACGTGGGTCACGACTATCTTCAAGCATACCTTCCATAATACCAAGAATAAAGTCACGGCAACCATCTGGCCACATTTTTTCTTTTGCATTAGGGTCGTCTGGTATGAGTGAAAGTGATATGTTTTTTAGGTTAGATTTTGCCTCATCTTCAAGCTGAACACGTCTAGCTTCAAGTTCTTGTTGCAAAAGTTCATTGTTTGGAAAAGCCTTACCTTCAAAGCCATACCAAGTGTCTCCATAAACTGCTCCGCCAATTTGCTCTGCTTCAAATCTTTTATATCCCATTTCTTCAGGGGTTGCATTGCTTATTTTTTTTACTTCTTTAGCAAGATTACCTGCCCTTTCATAAGTTTTATAAGCAATTTCCATAGGATTCCAACGTGACGATGCATAAGGGTTTTCAAGATTTAAAACTATAATATTATATCCTTCTGCTTTTAATGCATTTGCATTGTCTGCATACAATTCACCTTTAGGGTCCGTCATAACAAGGCTTGGTTTTTGCCCTGTGTGTGCAAGAATCCTAATAGTTGGGTTTGCAAAAATTTGTGTTTTACCAGTTCCGGTAGTTCCTAAAACTAAAGCATGTGTTTCAGGCTTCATATTAACTTCATAATGTCCGCCAACTTCCTTGTTTCTAAACACAAAGCCGGTTTTTTTAAGTGATGGAAGATTATTCCAAGTTGAATATATAAGGTCTGGGTCTGTGCGAAGTCTTTCAAGTGAAATAAATTTTGAATCAAAATTAATATCAGTTTTTTCACCTTCAGCAGTTGTTCCCACATTTGAACCTATTTGTTTTTTACTTTTTGATAATAATGCAAAACATAATCCCGCGATAGCACCAACAGCAAGCATAGCAAAAGAAATCACATTTACAAATGCATCAACAAGTTCGCTTGATGATTCTTGGGTAAAGTAAGAAATTGCAACACCAATACCATAGCCAAGAATGCCAAACACAATCATTAAGATAATTGCAAGTTTAAACTTTTTCATACGTTTCCCCCTATATAATTTGTATTTTTGCTATAAAAAATATGCAAAAACATAATGTTTTCATTATTAAAATAACACTTTTATCAAATATTGTCAAATAAATATAGTCATATAACAATAAATTTAAAGGTTACTTCTTTAAAAACATCTCTTTTAAACTTGCGTATTTACCTTTTTATTTTTAAAACTTTTTATTTATAAACTGAATATAGGTAAGAGTTAAACTATATCAAATTTATCATACTATAACCAGTCCGCCATTCATAATTTTTGCTTAACAAATTAAAAGCTTGAGCTTCCCCCATTCCACCAAACTTTAAGGTTGTAAGTTTGTCGTAAGGTGTGGAAGATAATATTCTTAAAACAGAATAACAGGCATCACTGACAGCCACAGATGATAGAGTTTTACAAGCAGGACAAACAAGTTCTCCAATATCAAGATTAAGGTATCTACTGCCAAGAGTTGCCCCACAAGATGAACATCTTTCGGTTATAAAATTACACCCCATAGCACTGAATATATCTAGCAAAAATTTGTCTATCACATAAAATTTTTTAACATCATCATAACATAATGCTTTAAGTGCTTTTATAATAATGATAAATAATTGTGGGTCAGGCTCTTGGACCACCTTATCAATTATGTCCAAAATAGCACAAGCCTCATAATATTTGTCTATATTCTTTGAAAGGTCGTAAAAATTATCAATTATAGAAACTGATGTTACTATATTTGTATTCTTTGTATTTTCAATTATAAATTCTCCAAAGCAAAATATCTCTTTTGCAGACTTCAATTTTGCTTTTTCTCCACGAACCCCACGCATAGAGACAAGCATTTTCCCCTGTTCTAAACTATAAATGTGCAGAAGTTTATCCTTGTCTTTAACATTCGACGACCTAATAACTATTGCTTTAACCTTTGTAGATGCCATATTAGTTAATTTCTGGCTCCTCTTGGTTATCTTCACTTTGAGGAGAACTTAATGCATTTTGAACACTTTGTTTAGCTTTTTCATCTTCATATTCTTTTAGAAGTGTGGTATATTTTTCATAACACTCTAAAAGCAAGCGACAATCTTGCCAATCCATAGTCACACTTGTAATATCTATCCAGCAATTTAACCACTCATCATGAGCAGTCTTAACTTGTTCTTCAAGAGTATTTGCCATAATCCCCCTCCTGTTAGTTTTAGTATATACCAAAAATTTTAAAATCTGCAACAAAATTGTATAGATTTTTAAAAATTCTTTTTTTGTTTTTAAAGTTAGATTTTAAAGAAAAAAGAATTATTTTGAATAAAAATTGCTTAAAACTTAATCTATCATAAACCTAGAACCAAAATTTATTCTCTGCAAAAATTGTTTTTTGGCAATATAATATAATTTCATTATAACATTAATTTATCTTTTGAATGGTTATGCTCCCACTATTTATAAGTTGTGGATTTAAGTTTGTGTTTCTTATTGTTATAGCACCTGTTGGGGCTGTTATTTGAACTAAAGAACTACCTGACACAGAAGCACCACTACCTATTGTGCCAGAAGCCACAGCTGATGATGCGGCCAGAATATTTCCATCTAAATATATTGCATAACTATTAAGTCCATTTGCTGATATATTTCCACTTAAGTTATAACTTACAATATACCTTCCATTTATAAGTGTAAAAGTGCCTAGGTTATCATAACTTATTGCACTACCCTGACTGAATGATATAGATGGAATAACAACTCCACCAGCTGCTACAGTTTGTGAAGTTGCAATCTCACCTATAGTGCTTGATGACTCTATAACAGGTTGAATTATAGTATTGCCTGATTGATTAAAAAGAGAAATAAAATTCTGATAGCAAGTAAAAATAGGTCTTGGATAACTACAACCTGTGAAACATTGATTAAAATTAAAATTACAAGGCATAATAATCTCCTTAAATCACAGCCCTAATATATTATATTAAAGGAAGAAAATTTTTGTAAAGATTATTAAAAGCCTACTCAATATGTTTTTACTTTTAAATAACTAAAAAAAAATAGTTTCATAACATTTAAGTAAATGATAGTATTGCAATAATATTTTATGTTAAAGTAAAAAATATTAAATAAATTAGAAAAAATAGTTGACAAATAATAATAATTTTGATATATTAATAGAGCAAGCTTTAAAAAGATTTAAAAAGTTTTGCTATAAACTAAATAAGGAAGTTTAGCTCAGCTGGGAGAGCATCTGCCTTACAAGCAGAGGGTCATAGGTTCGAGCCCTATAACTTCCACCAAAATACCGCTCAATGAGCGGTATTTTTTTAAAAAAATAAAAACCCCAGATAATTTGGGGTTTATATAAAATAAGATGACTTAATTAGTCATCTTATTCTTTTTTATCAGCATCAATTTGATTCACCGTTGTTATTGTTATTTGACGATGAATTATCATCACTTGATGTTTTAAGTCTTGCGCTAAGATTTTTTATATCTTTTGCAGCATCTCTAGATACTGAAACATTGGATTTCATTGTCTTAAGTAGACTCTTCATGTCAGTTGCAATATCTTTAAGTGCATTAGTTTGAGTTGTATCATTTGTTGCGGCTACTTCTTCCTTCTTAGCGGCTGAATCTTTATCCTTATCTTCTTTACGTTTCTTTCTATTTTCCTCAAATACTCCGCCTCTAAAACTTAAAGATTCACCAAGAACTTCTTTAGCGCTAGCAACAACCTTATCCATACCCATTAAACCATTAAACCCTTTGATAGCTTTAAGGAAACCATCGGCTAAAGACATACCAGCTTCTACCATATCGCCTTTCAATCCTTTTGCAAGCGCCTTCATATTTTGACCTTTCATTTTAAAAGTCTCTTGAGTTTTTTGGTAATTTTGATCTAAGTGATATGTATCTCTTATGTTATTTGCTGCTTCTACTTTTCGCCTAATTTTAGTTTCTTGGGCTTTCAGTGCTCCGGCATTTCGGTCTTTTCTAAATGCATTAAATTTCTCTTGTGCCATTAAACGTTTAGCAGCACTCTTACCTGAATTGCTCGCCTCTTCATCCGTCATACCAAGTTTTTTAGCTTCATCATAAGCATCATCATAAGCCTTCTGGGCTTTGTCGTTACCTTTTACACCAATGAATCTCCCACTTCTTTTATCTCTAAGCTGTTTTACCTCTATTTCTTTTAATTTTTCTTCGTATTTAGCTTTTCTCTCTTTATAGCTTTTGCTATTTTTAATCTTCTCTGCTTTATTAAGATTTCTTCCAGCTCGCCATGCAGATGATTTCAATGCAATAGATTTACCTGCGGCAACACCGAATCTTCCAACCGCTTTAACTCCATTGTAACCTACTCTAACTCCAGCACCAGCAATGGCTGCGGCAGGTTTAATTCCAGCTTTAAGTTTTCCTCCAATAGTGCCTTTAGCACCTTCGCTAGCGCTAATAGCATCAGCACCACCAACAAAACCATTAATCATACTTATGAAGTCTTTAGCCATCAGTAAACCTGCTACTAACATTACAAGTTGTATCATGGCATCAATAACACCAACGTTAAAGAAACTGATGTTTTGAACATAAGGTAGTATCAATAGTAATAAGTTAATTCCTAGAATTGAACCAAATGCCATCATTAATTGTTGCATAAGTTGGGTTCCCCAGCCCTTAAATGCTTTAAAGTCATCAAGTGGGGCTATTCCTAAAAGTGCTGGATACACAAGGAATAAAGCGGCACCTTTAATAAGTCTTGACATCATTCCAAGAATAATTGAAATCATTATGCCAAAGGTTACAAAAACTCCGACAAAACCTATTATGTAGTTAAATGTCCAAAGGTCGTAGAAAATCCATACAAAAGACGTATCATATTTACTGAAGCTACTAACAACTGATTTTCCAGAACCTGTTATATCTGTTACACTCCACACTGGGGCAACATCATTGGATTCACCTACTACTTGCCAATAACTATAATCAGTAATCAACTGAATATTATTTGCAAATAGATAATCAACCTGTTCTGCTATATATTCTTCCTGTTCGGCGGTGCTTCCAGAACTTGGAAAATCTGAACCACTTTGCCCAAATATTGGACCACCACCTGCCATCATTCTTTGCATGTGTCCAACACTATACCCACCGGTTCTTACTCTGTTACAAGAATATGCAGAGGCTTTAAATAGCATACCACTGAAAGTTGTTGTAGTGCTAGGTGCACCACTTCCAAAGAAATCGTAATAACCGTAGGTTACCGTATCGGAGCCCTCAACTGTATCACTTTTAAATCTAGCAACAGCCGAGCTTCCAAACATCGAAACAATTTCTTCCTCCGAACCTGCTCCAGCAGTGATACTATCAAGAGTTCTTAAAACAAAGGAAGATAATTGAAGCCCAACAATAACAAGCACAGGAACTAAAGCAAAGGTAAAGATTGCTTTTCCAGCTGTGTATATATATCTCCAAGGGCTTGTGCCTTGAGAATCTTCTTTGTAGTGTGATTTTATAATTGCAGCCATAGTTGAAACTACAAGAATAATTAGACCAAAGATTGCAAAGGACCAAAACACTGTGTTTAATGCATCATAAAGTGGAGCGCTATTGCCAAATCCTAAGATTCCATACACAAATTCTGTTAATGGGTCAGTATCAGCCACAGCCTCCCCAGTAGTTGCTTGATAATAAACATCAAGTCCGGCAAGTTTTCTAACTAATGCTTGTAAAGCATCAACAGCAGATGCAAGACAGGCATAAAGGAGATAAATTATTTTTGGAATAACATCAATTATTGTTTTAAGTTTTCCCCAGAAACTTAGATTTAACAAAGAAATAGTTCCCAATTTTCCCCTCCTTTTTTTGTTATCTGCTTATTTATCATTAACATTATAACAAATAAAAATACAAATTACAACAATTTTATAATTAAATTTTAATCAAAATTAAAATTTTTATTAAATTTCATTAAATTAAATTTGTAAAATAAAAAACAAGTAGCAAAAATAATAGTTTTTTTTATGACTTTTTTTGATTTTATATATAGTCTTTTAACTTATTATATAAATCAATAAAATTGTCAAGAGAAAAATTTTCACTACGTTTTGATAATATTTCTTGAGAAAATAAATTATCTAGAATTTCTCCTTTTATTTTAAATGAATGAGAAAGATTATTCTTTAAAGTTTTTCGTCTCATAGAAAAACACCCTGTGATAAATGAATAAAACTTGTTTTTATCTATTTCTGTATATTTATTTTCAATTTCAATATGCACAACAGCTGAATCAACGTTTGGCTGTGGATAAAACATTTTCCTGCTAACATAACGAGTTATTTCTGCCTTTCCATAAAATTGCACCATCACAGAAAGCACTCCATAGTTTTTAGTGCCACAATTTGCAACTATTCTTTCAGCAACTTCTTTTTGAACCATAATTGTAAGCGATTTAACCCTAGATGACTGAGTTAAGAATTTAAAAATTATAGGGGTAGTTATATAATAAGGAAGATTAGCTACAACTCTATATTTATCTTCAAAATCACTTTCAATTTCTTTTATATCACACTTCATAATATCGGAAAACCTAAATATTGTATTTTGAAGCTCTAGTGATAATAGATGTTGTTTTAAATCTTTGTCAATCTCATAACTTACAACTTTTTTTGTATATTGAGACAAAATTTCTGTCAGACTTCCGCCACCACTTCCAATTTCAAGAACACCGTCGCCTTTTTCAGCCTTTGAATCTTTAACGATTGCTGTTAAAAGATTTTTATCTGATAAAAAGTTCTGCCCAAATTTCTTTTTAAAGTTATGCTCTAACATATTTTTCTCCTAAATAATCTTTATTTAAACTTAAATAATTTTTCTGCATTATAAGACGTTACTTTTGCAACTTCTTCTACAGAAACGTCTTTGAGCTTAGCAAGATTTTCTGCAATAGTTGGTATGTAAGATGGCATATTAAGCTTGCCACGATATGGGTGTGGTGCAAGATATGGGCAGTCAGTTTCTAAAATCATATTCTCTAACGGAAGTTTAGTTAAAGTTTCTTTTAAATTAATTGCATTTTTAAAAGTAGATACTCCCCCAACTGAAATATATAGCCCAAGTTTAATAGCCTCTTTTGCAATTTCATAGCTTCCACCAAAACAATGTAATGTTCCACCCTGCGATAAAAGAGACTTATTTTTCTTTAAAAGTTCTATCATATCTCCATAAGCATCGCGACAATGAATAACAACTGGTAATTTACATCTACTTGCAAGTGATAGTTGTCTTAAAAATATTTCTTTTTGTTTTTCTCGCTCTGGCATATCTTCAGTATATTGCAATCCAATTTCACCTATTGCAACAACTTTAGAATTTTTTGTTAAAGCTTCAAGTTTGTGTTCAATTTCATCATTATATTCATATATATTTTCAGGATAGACTCCAACAGATGCATATATACCTTGATATTTTTTAGCAAATTCAACAGCCTCAACTGAAGAATCATAATCAAATCCAGAAGTGATAATCTTTGTAACAGTGCACTCTTTTGCTTTGGCTATTATTTCTTGAACATTATCCGCAAAGGCTTTATCAGTTAAATGAGCATGTGTGTCTATTAACATTATTCTTCTCCCTTTATAATATTTTAGATTTTTGTAATAAAAAAGTCAAACATCACGTAAAAAATTATTTTTCAATGATTTTAAGCTTAAAAAATGTAAAAATAATAAAAAATTATATATTTTTCAACAAAAATTCTATCTTTTAGTTTAAAGGAATATATTAAAATATGAATAAAATTTGGTTCGTTATGGTGGTTGGCTCTATCTGCTTTATGCTATGGGTTGACCCTTCAAACGTTTTAAATGAAATGATAAATGCATCTAGTGAGGCATTTACGTTGTGTATAGAACTATGTGCGGTTTATGCAGTTTGGCTTGGTATTCTTGAACTTGTTGAGGCTAGCGGGCTTGGGAATAAGCTTGCCAGGCTTCTTCGACCACTTATTAAAAAATTGTTTAAAATTGACGATATTGAAACTGAAAAAATGATAGCTCTAAATATGTCTGCCAATATGCTTGGACTTGGCAATGCAGCAACCCCAATGGGTATTAATGCTATGAAAAAACTAGATGACGGAAGCGGAACCGCCACTCCTGCGATGATAATGCTTATAGTTATTAATGCCACATCAATTCAACTGTTGCCAAGCACTGTGATAGGGCTTCGTGCATCTGCAGGTTCAACAGCCCCTGCTGATATAATTTTACCCACCCTGATAGCCACTGCTTGCACTTGCACACTTGGAATTTTGCTTGTTAAATTATGCAATAATTTTTATGCAAAAACAAAGAAAAAAGGAGCAAAAAAATGAGTGCTTATATTTTGCCTATCATCTTTATTGCCCTTTTTTGTTATAGTAAATATAAGAAGGTTAACACTTATGACACTTTTGTGAAAGGAGCTAAAAAGGCAATCCCCCTTGTTATAGATATTTTCCCTTATATCGCAGCAATTATGCTTGCTGTTGCACTTTTAAGAGCAAGTGGAATAACAACCCTTGTTGCATATTTTCTCTCTCCTATTTTTAATGCACTTGGAATACCATCTGAACTTATAGAACTTGTGCTTCTTCGTCCCTTTACTGGCTCTGGCAGTTATGCCCTTTTAAATGATGTGCTTGTGCAGTATGGTGCGGACTCCTATATCTCGCGCTGTGCCTGTGTGATACTCGGTTGCAGTGAAACCATATTTTATGTGACAACTGTGTATATCTCACAAACAAAAGTAAAAAAACTTCTTTATGCCATACCTATAGCACTTGTATGTGCTGTTTTTGGTTCAGTTATTGCCTGTTTATTATGTAAAGTGCTGTGATTTTTAAAATACCGGAAGACGAACTTGCTTGCAAGGGTGAGGCTGATGGTTTTTCAAACTGTGATGTTGTGCATCGGCACATAAATTCGTTAGAATTTACTAAAATTTTATGTTAATAAAATTTTAGCATCACAGTTTATAATATAAAAAATCTTTTAATAAAGAATTATCACTCTTTGCAAATAAGAATATCATTTTGTCTTAAATTTTGATATACCTTCAATTTCAATAATCATTATATTCGAGGCAATTGACTGAAAAAATAAGCGCAGTCTACGCAAATCATCAGCTTCATATTTTTTTGCAAAACTTATTGCAAGGGAACAAGCAAGCGACACAAGCTCTGCCCCAGACATATCTAGTTTTCTCTTTTCTTCCATATAAATATTTATTCTTCTAAACCATCTAAAGTTAATAGACAATTTATAAAATATAAGCTATAATAATTTTATGAATAATTCATTTTTTCAAAAAGTTTATGAGGTTGTGAAAAATATACCTAAGGGCATGGTATGCACTTATGGTGAAATTGCAAAATTTTTAAATGCACCAAAAATGTCACGACAAGTTGGTTGGGCACTACACCAAAACCCTAACCCAAAAACTATTCCCTGTCACAGAGTTGTGTTTGCTGATGGAAGTCTTTCTAAAGCATTTGCCTTCGGCGGTGAGAACGAACAATATAAATTGCTTTGTAGTGAGGGCGTAACATTTAAGAATAATAAGGTTATCATGGATAAACATTTTTATCACTTAATTTAATTCTTAGATAAATTAATAAAAATTATCATTTTGTTTAAAAAAAAGCACAAAGAAACTTTTATTTTCTTTATTTTTAATAAAAAACACATTAAGTAAGATTCTTAATGTGTTATATTTTTTTAAAATTGTTCTTTGTATTTTTTTTCTTTTGTGAGTTTTTTATCTTCTTCTATATTGCCTAAAAGTTTTTCCCTTCTTTCCATGCTTTTGTTATAATTATTTTCTAAAGTGTTTAGCACCTTTTCTAGCCCACTGTTATACTTAATAAATTTTGAAGATTTAATTGCAGTATTTTGATTAAGTTGTTTTTCAATATTTATAAAGCACTTATCTATTATATTAATATTATTATCACATTCTTCAATACATTTTGTTGCATTTGTTATATAGCTGTCTTGCAGCATAATTTCATTATTATGATAGGCTTTTTCAATATCTTCTATATCTTTTTGACTAAGTTTTTTCAATTCGTTAAATTTTTCATTATATAAACTAAAACGTTCTAATGTTACTGAAACAATCTTTTCTTTTTCTTCTTTGTCTTTAATCACTTTTCTTTTAAAAAAATTAAACATTTTTCCCCCATATAAAATATGATAACACAAAAGAGCAAACCATGTCAAATGGCTTTATAAAATTTTAATATGGCTATAAAAAAAAGAGCAAAAAATCTTTGCTCTATTTTGGGTTTATAAGTAATTTAATTGGCATCATCATTGTTAATTTTATCTATTGCACAATTTTCACATAATAAATTTACAGCCGAAGACACCTCGTCAATTTTTTTGCGTTCTTTTTTCAGAGCTCTTTTATATTTTGATGTTTTCTTAACATCTTTTTCAGTTGCCATAGAATTTAATGCTAAAATATTTTTTTCTATAACTAGCAACTGATGATGACAATCAACAAGCCTTTTTTGACACATTAAGAGTTCTCGATTATAAAAATCTTTTTTCATCTCATCTTTTTTATCATCAAGCTCGGTAAGAAAGGTATAACAATTGTCTTCACTTTTTGAAAGTTCTACCTTGCATTTTTCATATTGTTCTATAAAATCTTCTATTTCAAACACTTTGTTATTTGCTTGAACAAAATCATATTTCCCCATTTATTCTCTCCTTAACGTGATTTTATCATTAAAGCATAATAATTGTCAAGAAAATATCAAATCTAATATTTTTATCTATAGGGCTTTATGCTTTAAAAATAATCTTTAAATTATAATAGTAAAAATTTATCATTATTAATTATAATTTTACTCATATAGTTTTTATGCTTATTTTTTCTTTGTTTGCAGTTTTTGGTTTATAAGCCTAATATAAGTGTTTGTGTGATTTGTTAGTGTTCTTAAATCTCTTTTTAGAAGAAGTATATTAAAAGATACTTTTCTTGTCCAAGCGGTATACTCTTCTTCGCTATAAGAAGACTTAGCTTTATCGTATTGTTTCTGTTTTTTAACAAAGCCTTCAATTTTATTCACATAAAACTTACAAACAACATTAACACCTGCGATTGCATCTCTAGTTCCCTGATAATCCTTCTTATTTTTTCCGCAATATTTATCAATTAACACCACAACATCTTCACAACGTTTTTGCAACGCTAAAAAAGATTGTTTTAATTCTTTTAAACTTTCCACTTGAGTTTTCTCATTATCTTTTTTTATTATCTCTTTACCATTTTTATTTACTTGAGTATTAATTTTTTCTTTTTTCATAAGCCCACCTTTTAAATATTGTAACTAAAAAAGAATGATATGTCAAGTTGTAGAACAACTAAAAGTTATTATTTAAATTTGTCAGATTTTTTATTGTTTTTGCCTGATATTCTTGCATTTAACTTTACATTTAAAAAGATAAACCTAAGTTTAAAAACTTAAATAAAGTAATTTAATATCAGCGATGAATTTTTTTATGGAACTTATAAGTTTAAGACCACATTATATAAAAATTATTAAGCTATTTTTATAAACAAAAAACAGGCTAGCTTGCCTGTTTCTAGTTTCTTTCACTTTCTTCATTATCAGAAAGTATTTTGTGCATAATGGCTTTTTTCTTAAGATTAGCAATCTTAAACGCATCGAGAATATCATTGTGAACATTTACTAATCCCTCAACGTGTTTTTGTCCATAGATTATAATGCTATTAACTAGTAATTTTGCTCTTTCTGTCTCCGCACTATTTGTTGATTGGTCTTTCATTGAATCTACCATTCTTAGGCCTTTTTTAATTTTGTCTCTTTCAATTTCACTTTTCTTAAGAATGTCCTGTAAAATTTCTTCGTAAACACGTGTTTCATGTTCACTTAAAGGTAGATAGAAAACTTCCTCAATATCACTTTTACATTGTCCTATAAGGCTTGAAAATTGAGTATCAAGTTCATTTAGTTTTCGTGCAAGCTTATTATATTTATTTTTAGTTAAAAAATTCATTTACTTCCTCCACACTCAATATTTTACCACTACTTATGTAATTTGTCAATAGCAAGCAATTATCAAGACAATTGTTATTCAAAACAAAAAGCAATAAATGAATAAATAAATTGAGAAAAAACATTAATTAACCATTTTTTTAAAAAAATCCATGTAAAAAAATCTTTTTTTAATAAAATTTATTAAATTTTGATATATATTTGCCACAATCTAATAAAATTGATATAATCTAAACATGACTACTTTAACCTGGTATGGAACAGCCACTATTCTTTTGAATATTGATGGCGAAAAAATATTATTTGACCCATTTTTTCGTATGAATAAAAAACTTGAAAAACCAAGTCTACAGACATTTTGTGATGTGGATTATATTTTTAACACTCACCCCCATCTGGACCATACTTGCAATTTACCACTGATACTCAAAAATAGCACAGCAACTTTATATGCACCTAATCGAACCCTTAAGTGTTTAGAAAAACTTGGAGCAAATACATCAAGTGCAAAAATTGTTCGTGATGGTGACAAAATATCAACAAAAAAAACAAATATAACCGTTCACAAAAGCAAACATATAAAGTTTGACTTTGCTCTTGTTTTGCGAACTATTTTCCGCTCTATATTTAAGTTTCAGTTTTCAAGAGCCTTTCGACTTTTAAAACTTAATAAAAAGTTTAAAATGAAAGGCGAAATATATGCCTATGAAATAGATACAAAAGATAAAAAAATATTTTTAATGGGCTCTGCTGGTAATATAAAAAACTATAACTATCCAAAAGATATAGACGTTCTTGTATGGCCATTTCAAGGGAGAAGCAATATAACAAAATACTCTGTGAAAATTGTTGAGAAAATCGCACCTAAAATGATAGTTCTAGACCACTTTGATAATGCCTATCCACCAATAACAAGCAGAATAAAAACAGACAAATTTATACATCTTATGCAGAAAAAACACCCTGAAATTATAATAATTGAACCAGAATTTAATAAAATTATTGAAATTTAATGCCTTCCAAAACTATTCTTCTATGTTGGAAGGCATTTTTTCAATAGTCTTAAACAATTCCTTATCAACAATAAATGGAGATGTAAAGGCATCAATAACAATCCCTTTTGTCTCTTTATGTGCAAGAGCCATGCTAATGGCTTCTAAACTGTGCTTTTCTATTTTACTAAAGTTTTTACCATAATCCCCCATCTGCTCAACACTTGAAAATACAGGAAAAAAATATTCATCTCCACTTTTTAAGATGTCTGGTTTAAGCTTTATATCGTCACTGCTTATAATTGTATCACCTATGTTTGCATTAGAAAATTTTTTTATATCCTCATCGCTTATAAAACTTAAAGTGCATGGAATCCATACATAACTATCTCGAAAACATCTTATAACTGAAGAAAAATTTTCTGCCGTTCTATCCTTATTAAACCTATAAATTAAAAACTGAAGAACTTTCCCATCTTTTAAATCTTTATATTTAGCCATATACTCACCCTTTTAATAAATAACTTTAGAGTAAAAAAAATTAATATATTTTTTTTAAGAGAAACTTATATCTTATGAACTTAAAAACTGAGATAAAAATTATAATCTAGATTTATAAACTTGTTTGTTTTTGTTTTTATCTGTTCTATAAGTTTGTCTGCTGTTTGATGTGCAAGTTTATATTCTGCTTTTGTTATTTTCCCTTTTTTGCAAGCATTTTCAAGTTCCTTTTCATCATCAATATAAACCTTTTCTCCCAGAATAATCACATCAAGATAAAGGTCATCATAATATGGCAAGTTACTTTCACTGTCTATTCCATTACCATTCGTTATGTCGAAATAATATTCTATTATTTCCCTTTTATCATTGAAATAAATCCTAATATTATAGTTTTCATTTAGCGGAGTTATTTCTAGCATATAATAATTATTGTCAATTAAAGTGATTCCATTTGAAGTCACAAAGGGGGTCTTAGCTTTTTCAATCCTTTTAGCACATATAACATAGTCCTTACTATCATCATAATACAATTTAAGTTGATAAGCACTCACATCTCTTAAATAGGTTTTACTAGTAATTTTCTTTCTCATAGATGTATTATAACATATTAAATAGAAAAATATATTATATCAAAAAAATTCCAATAAAATCTTAATAAGTTTGATGATTTATACCTATAAAAATGCTTTGAATAGATAAAAATATCAAGTAGATTATGCCAAGTATATTTGCAATAATAGAAGTTATAATATTTTGAATAATCATGTTAATTAATAGCACGATAAAAATTGATAAGAATAAACAAGTAAGAATAAAATTTAATATATAAATTGATTTTGCAATTTCATATTTTATATCCTGGAGAAATATTTTTTGCAAAATATTGTAATGCAAATTATTTTTATTTTTTGCTTTGCACGACACCCTAACCATGAATTTCCATAATATATCTAGAAATAGTATACAAAAAATAAACAAAAAAAATAGCCAACCTCAATAACGTGTGTAAACATTTAAACTCCTATATAATGATTTTAAGACTTTATAATTTAACTTATTCTAACGTATTTATAAGTTAATAATAACCCCTGATTTATAAATTATTATACTTAAATTATAAAAAAATGCAAAAGAATAAAATAATATAGAAATTATGATATAGAGATAAAAAAATCAACCTAATACGGGGCTAGAATAATGATAATTTAGCAATGGCAACCATAAGTTGCACGGCTATCTGGCAAAAGTAAAACCTTATAAATTTTAAAGAATAGAAAAATTTTCCCAAATAATTCAAAACATATACAAATGCAAAAAACACATAATTACTTATCTTAATGATATTTAATACAACAAAAAACCAACCTCATGCGGTTGGTCTAATGATAATCCAGCAGTGTTCTATCTTCCCGGACCGTCGCCAGCCAAGTATTGTCAACGATGAAAAGCTTAACTTCTGTGTTCGGTATGTCAACAGGTGGATCCTTTTCTCTATCGCCACTGGATATGGTATAATCACAAGCTTTCGCTTGAAATTATCTTTAATTATTATATCACTTTTTATAAGTATTGTCAACTTATATTAAGTGATTTTCAGGATGTTTATAAAACCCTGACAACTACATAATAGAGTGCAAGTAGAACTGATATATAACTTGGAACTTATCATTGCATCAGATAAACCCTAGAGTTATACGGCAGAATGTAATTAAATTTGCTAAGTTTTCCGTGATTAAGCCCTCGTGCTATTAGTATCGGTCAGCTGAATATATTGCTATACTTACACCTCCGACCTATCAACGTTGTAGTCTACAACGGCACTTACTAACTTATGTTATGGGATATCTCATCTTG